>JAZKHK010000052.1:0-18997 GCA_040385425.1 Pseudomonadota bacterium
CCCTGGCAAAACACACAAGACCCCTACCGGGTCTGGCTGTCTGAAATCATGCTGCAGCAGACCCAGGTTACAACGGTGCTTGAGTATTACGCCCGGTTTTTGCAGCGTTTCCCGACGGTTGCCGATCTGGCGGCGGCCCAGCCTGATGATGTACTGGCCTTGTGGAGTGGCCTTGGTTATTACAGCCGGGCGCGCAACCTTCACCGTTGTGCCCAGCAGGTGATGGCGCTGCATGGCGGGCGCTTTCCTCAGACGGCGCAAGAGCTGCAGACCCTGTCCGGCATCGGGCCTTCTACTGCCGCTGCAATTGCTTCCTTCTGTTTTGCCGAGCGGGTAGCGATTCTGGACGGCAATGTCAAAGGACGCCCGGCCTACACCCTCGGCTTTGAACTCCTCTCACTGCTCGTTGTGGCGGGGACCCTGGCCTTTGCCTTGCCACTGCTCAGCCCGCTGTGGGCCACGGCCCTGACCGTGGCGATGCTAGCAGCAGGGACGGCGTTCAACCTGGCCATGTGGCAATCCGCCAACCTGGCCTTGCCGCTGGCGGGCATGCTGGTGCTGACCGCCGCGCTTTTTGTCTTCAACATGTCGTATGGATTTTTCATTGAGTCGCGCGGCAAACGTTCGCTAGCCAAGCTGTTCGGCCAGTACGTGCCGCCCGAGCTGGTGGACGAAATGGCCAAAGACCCGGGCGCCTACACCCTGACCGGCGAAAGCCGCGAGATGACCGTGCTGTTTACCGATGTGCGCGGCTTCACCACGATCTCCGAGGGTCTCGACCCCAAGCAGCTCACCAAGCTGATGAACGAGTTTCTGACCCCGATGACGCATGTCATTCACCATCATCGCGGCACCATCGACAAATACATGGGCGACGCGATCATGGCGTTTTGGGGCGCGCCGCTGCACGATGAGCAGCACGCCCGCCATGCCTTGCTGGCCGGGCTGGAGATGATTAGCCGCCTGGAGTCCTTGCAAGACCATTTCAAGGCCAATGGCTGGCCGCCGATCAGCATCGGTGTCGGCCTCAATACCGGCGAGATGACAGTGGGCAACATGGGCTCCGAGTTTCGTCTGGCCTATACCGTGATGGGCGACGCCGTCAACCTGGGCTCGCGCCTGGAAGGCTTGACCAAGGAATATGGCGTGCAGATGATCGTGAGCGAGTCCACCCGGGCCGCCGTGCCGGACTTTGTGTACCGGGAACTCGATTGCGTGCGTGTCAAAGGCAAAGACAAGCCGGTCAAGATTTACCAGCCGATTTGCGCCGTGGGCCAAGGCAGCGCCAAGGTCATGGAGGAGCTGTCGCTTTACAACGGCGTCCTCAGGCTGTACCGGGAACAGCAATGGGAAAAAGCTGAAGAAAAATTCTCCGCTCTGCAGGTGCATTACCCCGAGCGCTACCTGTATGAGCTGTATGCCAAACGCTGCGCCTATTTTCAGGCGCACCCGCCCGGGGCGGATTGGGACGGCTCGTTTACCTTCACATCCAAGTAATTGGCGAAGAATTTAAGCCGAATTGGCCTCTAGCCCCTGTCGCATATGCCTTGGTAGCTATTAAAACAGGAGCAAATTCACGCCTGCTCCTGCGATGGCGCTACTCCGCCGCCCGGCGCAGTGTCTCGATAACCGGGCGGCGCAGCACCTCGCGCAGGCCCCACCAGCCCGCCGCCAGTGCCAGCAAGGCGCCGCTTAACGCGCCGAACAAGGGCACCCACAGCGAGACGGCCCACTCAAAATCAAACACGTATTTGGCCAACGCCCAGCCGACGGCCGTGGCCACCAGCGAGGCCAGAAACCCTGCCAGCAAGCCCACACCCATCAGCTCGGCGCGCTGCACCTGGCGCAGCAGGCTGCTCTGCGCCCCGACGGCGCGCATGATGGCGAACTCCCGGGCGCGCTCTTCCCGGGTCGCCGTCACGGCGGCAAACAGGACCACCAGGCCGGCCGCCAACGTGAAGCCGAACAGGAACTCCACTGCGCCAATGACCTGGTCCAGCACCCGCTGAATCTGCGTGATGGTGCTGGTCATGTCCACGGTGGTGATGTTGGGGAAACTGCGCACCAGGGCGTTGTCAAACCCGGGCGTGGCCGGAGCCTTGAAGGCACTCATGTAGGTGGTGGGCACATCGGGCAAGTGGCTCACCGGGTACATGACAAAGAAATTGGCCCGCATCGAGCCCCAGTCCACCTTGCGCAAGGAAGTGATCCGGGACGCGGTCTGCACGCCCCCCACGTCAAAACTCAGGGTGTCGCCCAGCTTGAGGTTGAGCGTTTTGGCAATGCCTTCTTCCACACTGATGGCGCCCTGCTCTTCCGGCATCCACTGGCCGGCGACCACCTCGTTCTGGGTCGGCTTGGTGGCGCTGTTGGAAAGGTTGAACTCGCGGTCCACCAGACGCTTGGCCCGGTCCTCTTCATAGTCGTCGGGCGTGACGGTTTTGCCATTGATCGCCACCAGGCGCCCGCGAATCATGGGGAACCAGTCAAACTTGCTCACACCGGCGCCCTGCAAAGCTTGCTTGAACGCCTCGCCCTGTTCCGGCATGACGTTGATGACGAAGCGGTTGGGCGCATCCGGTGGCGTGGCCTGGCGCCAGCTGTTGATGAGGTCGGTACGCAAGAGCACCAGCAGAATCAGCGCCAGCAACCCCACCGCCAGCGCACTGACCTGCACTACGGCAAACGCGGGACGGGCCGAAATCTGCCGCGTGGCCAGCACCAGCCAGCGCGGTGCGGTGCTCTCGTTCACGGCCCGGCGCAGCAGCTTGACGGCCAGCCAGCTAAAGAGGGCAAACACCAGCGCCGCCCCTGCAAAACCGCCCACGGCAATCAAGCCCAGTTTCAGATCGCTGCTGGCGGCCAGCAGCAAGGTGGCAAAACCGGCCACCCCCAGGCCCAGCACGCCCATCGACGCTGGCTTGAGGTTACCGACATCGCGGCGGATCACGCGCAGGGGCGGCACCTGGGCCAGTTGCAACACAGGCGGCAGGCCAAAGGCCACCAGCAAGGTCAGCCCCATGCCCATGCCAAAGATGACCGGCCAGATGCCGGGCGCTGGCAAGGCTGCATCCACCAGACCGGCCAGCAACATCACAAAAACGTAGTGAACCGCAAAGCCAATGGCCACCCCGAGCGCACTGGCCAGCAGGCCGATCACGCTGAACTCAAAGGCGTAACTCGCCGCCATGGTGCGCTGGCTCAAGCCCAGCACGCGCAACATGGCGCAGTCATCCAGGTGGTTGGCGGCAAAGCCACGTGCCGCCAATGCCACCGCCACGGCGCTCAACAGCGCCGAGAGCAAGGCGATCAGGTTGAGGAACTTCTCGGCCCGGTCCAGCGTCTGCCCGACTTCGGGGCGACCGCCTTCCAATGACTCCACCCGCACGCCGCGCACTTCAGGTTTTTTGGCTTCGGTCTGCGCCCAGTTCACAAAGGTTTTGATGCGCACATCCGGCCCCGCCACCGCCATGCGGTAGGTCAGGCGGCTGGCGGGCTGGATCAGTTGCGTGGCCGCAATATCAGCCCGGTTGATCATGACGCGGGGCGAAAAGCTCATGAAGCCCGCGCCCCGGTCCGGCTCGTTCACAATGATTTTGGCCACGCGCAGACTGGCATCGCCCAGCAGCAAGGCGTCGCCCATCTGGAGGCCAATCGCCTCCAGCAAGGGCGCATCGATCCAGGCTTCACCGGGCGCGGGAATGGCCCGGGTCACGCTCTCAGGTTCGCCGGGTTGGCTTGCAATCTTGAGGTTACCGCGCAAGGGGTAACCGGGCTCGACGACTTTCAGGGCCACCAGCTTGGAGCCGCCGCCTTTGGCATCGGTCGCCCGCGCCATGGTGGGGAAACCCAGCGTCTGAACCACCTCCAGGCCCAGGGTGCGGGCCTTTTCCAGAAACAGGGCCGGGGTCGGATTGTCACTGGAAATCACGGCGTCACCGCCGAGCAACTGGCGTGCATCGCGCTGCAAACCGCCTTTGAGCCGGTCGGCAAAAAAGCCCACCGCCGTCAAAGCGGCCACCGCCAGCGTGACGGCAACGATCAGTAAACGGAGTTCACCGGAGCGCAAATCGCGCCACAAAGAGCGGGCGCCCAGGCGCCAAAAAGAAATATTCATGGCGCTACCTTAGCGCACTCGGCGCCAGGGCGCTGCCGACGCCCGGTTTCAGCCTTTATCTGGCCAGTTTCGGCAACAGCTCCCTGAGCTCCCGGGCCTGCTCGACTTTTTTAACCTTGACTTGCCGCTTCTCAAAAATCTTCAAGCCCGCATAAGTTCCTACGCCAATCAGGCAGGCCCCCACCAGAAATATGCCGTATGCCACAGGCCACGGAATGCCCTGGGTCATCATTGAAAACTCTGACATCCCGCCGACGCCCGCCAGAATATTGATCGGCATGAACACGACACCCAAAACGGTCAACTGATTGACTCGCTTGTTCTGGTTGATGTTGATGAAACCGATAGTGGCATCCATCAGAAAGTTGATTTTGTCGAACAGGAAGGAGGTGTGGCTGTTCAGGGAGTCAATGTTGCGCAAAATCTGCTTGGCGTCTTCAAACTGGTTGAGCGACAAAATTTTGCATCGCATCAGGAAGTTGATGGCGCGCTGAGTGTCCAGGATATTGCCGCGAATACGACCATTGAGATCTTCTTCTTCGGCAATGTCGCCCAGAATGGCGGCAGCTTCCGCATCGCTGATCGATTCGCTCAGCACCTGCCGCCCTACTTTGCCCAAGGTGGCGTAGATGTCTTCCAGCGAGTCCGCCGAGTATTCGACATCGGCCCCATAAAGATCAAGCAGCAAATCACTGCAGTCAGACGCATAGCCCGGCTGGGTTCGTGCGCGGCGTCGCTGGAGCCGAAACACCGGCAGGTCTTCGTTGCGCAACGAAAACAAAATTCCCTGGTGAACGATAAAAACCACGGGGACGCTGCGCGAATTGCCCTCCTTATCCAGCAAAAAATTGGAATGAAGGTGAATTTCGCCGCTCTCTTCAATGTTGAAACGGGCGCTGACCTCCAGGTCGGTCACCTCGCCTGGGTCGGGCAATGCCAGACCGAAATGAGCTCCGACATAACTGCGCTCTGCTTTGCTGGCATTTAAAAGATCGATCCAGATCGGCTGGATGCCTTCGAGATTCTTGCGGCTTTCAATCGGAATTTGCTGCAGTTTTCCGCCCACGAGTTCAAAAGCATTCATCTGACTCTCGTTGAAAGCAGGTTCGCGGCTACCGACCAATTGTTCCCGGCGCGTGTCCGACACCTCCCAGAGCACATCGTTTTCCCGGCTTTCAGGGATCTGTTTCCAGAGCAACATGGCATCATCGACCGGCAAGGCTTCCAGAATGCTGCCGATTTCCTCAACCGGGAGTTGCGCCATCAGGTTATGAAGTTCCGCCAGGTGCTGGCGTTGCACCAGGGTTTCGACGATATCCTGCCGGGGGACATTCTGTCCATGAACCATGCCTTCAACCAGTTTTTGCTTTGTGAGCATCTCTGTTACTTTTTCGAGGGACATAGAGGGCTCAGTAAGGTTAAAGACTATTCCTGTTTAAGTTTACCCGGCTCAGAGTCCACGGCCTGCAGCAGCAGGCGCTCGGTCGCTGTGTAGCAAAGAAAACGTTTGTTGGTGGCGCGGCCAATCGTGCACAGGCCCAGGCGCTGCGCGACTTCATGCCCCATTTGCGTGATGCCGCTGCGCGACACCACAATCGGCACGCCCATCTGGGCCGACTTGATCACCATCTCGCTGGTCAAACGCCCGGTGGTGTAGAACACTTTGTCTGCGCCCGTCATGGCTTGGGCATCTTGCAGCCACATCCAGCCGGCGATGGTGTCGATGGCGTTGTGGCGGCCCACGTCTTCCACGAACACCAGCATCTCTTCACCGCGAAACAAGGCGCAGCCATGGACCGAACCGGCAGATTTGTAGGTGCTCTCTTGCAGGCGGATGGCGTTGACGAGGCCGTAGAGCTGGGACTGCCGCAGGGTCGCCTCGGGCAACACCAGTTTGTCTACCTCCGCCATCAGGTCGCCAAACACGCTGCCCTGGCCGCAACCGGTGGTCACCACCCGTTTGGCGGTGCGCGCTTCAATGTCTGAAATGCCCTGGCGGGTTTTGACGGCGGCCGCGTTGACCTCCCAATCCACCGTGATCGACTCGATCTCCGCCACCGACTGGACCAGGCGCTGGTTGCGCAGGAAGCCCAGCACCAGCAGCTCCGGCTGGGCGCCCAGGGTCATGAGCGTCACCAGTTCGCGCTTGTCCACATAGACCGTGAGCGCCCGCTCGGCGGGGATTGAAACACGCTGCGCTAGGCCTTCTTCATTGACCGCCAGCACCTCACAGGTCAGCGGTGCACGGGCCTGGGTCAAAAAAGGCAAAGACATGAATGAAAGGTACTCATAAAAAAAGCCGCCACCTTGCGGTTCGGCTTTTTAAAAGATAAGGCGATCTCAGGGCTTTTTGGCAGGCGCAATCAAAGCGGCTGGCGTTTTGCTGCTGGGGGGACTGGTCGCCGTTGCAGCAGGTGAGTGTGCGCCAGAAGCCTCCAGCGGTTTGGCTGCTTCAGGCGGTGTATAGGCAAAAGCACCTGGGTCCGTACAAGGCGGCGTGGCCGTAGCGGGCTTGGCGTCTTTTTTCTCGGCTTTGGCCGTCTTCACGTAGTGAGCAGCCACCTTGTCCTGCGATTTGCACAGCTGGTAGGCGTCCATCTTGCCGCTCCAGGCGGTTTTGGCCGCGGCCTCGGCGGCTTTCGCTTTGGCTTCGTCCGACAAAACCGGCGCCGGTAACTTGGCCATGACCGCCGTCGCCAACACGAGCAGGCCACCGGCCACCGCTAATTGCTTCAAAGCTGGTTTCATAAATGGTTTCTCAAACTTCTTTTAAAACTTGAACGTGCTGGGTCGCTAGCGGTTCCAGCGAACGCTGGGCTGGAATCTTGCCGGCCTTGATGTCGTTGAGCCAGAGTTCATGGTGCTCCTTGGCCCAGCCTTCCGACACATAACCGGTCTTCATGGCCTTGTAGGCGCCACGCACCCCTACCGTGCCCATATAAATGTGGCCGATCAGCAGCGCCATCATCCAGAACGCCAGCACCGCATGAACCATCAGCGCAATTTGCATCTCGCTACGCACCGCGCCAAAGCCGGGAATCAGCTTGTCCAGCACCAGGCCGGAGCCCACCACGATCAAGCCCGGCACCGTCACCGCCCACCAGAACAAGCCCTTTTCAGCGGCATTGAAGCGGTGTGAAGGCACTTCATGGTCGCCCAGCATGCCGCCCGCTTTGGACAGCCAGATAAAGTCGGACAGACCGGCGATGTTGTCCTTGACGAAGGTCAGAACCACAACCAGCAGCGACACGGCAAACAGCGGACCGGTGAAATTGTGCAGATTTTTCAGGGCAAATGTGAGCCAACCAAACAAGGTCGAACCGATGATCGGTAAGAGAAAAAACTTGCCAAACGCCATGGTGAAACCAGACACTGCCAGCGCGCAAAAGGCAAACGCATTGCTCCAGTGCGCCGCCCGCTCGAACGGTGTGAAACGCTCGATCCTGCGTCCGGTCTCTGGGTGGTCGTGCCCCATCGGCCCCTTGGCCACAAACAAAATGACCAGGGCCAGCGCCGAGATCGCCAGCAAGGCTGCGCCATACGGAATGATCCAGTTGTTGCGCACTTCACGCCAGGCCTCGCCCGCATTGGTCAGGCGGGAACCGGGGTACTGCACAAAAGGCTGAATCAGGTTGCCCGCTTCAGGCGCTTGGGTCTTGGGCAGGCTGCTGTAGCCGGTCACGCCGGCGCCGACCTGGCGCCACATTGGCGCATTGTTGCCGGGCTGCACCTTGCTGCGCTCGCCATTGGTTTGCGCGGCATAGCCCGGTTCGGCAGAGGCATCCGGCTTCACATCCAGAATATTCTGACTCTTGATACCACCGGCCTCCAGCGGCGTCACGCCGACAGCAGGGGCAAGCAGCACCGTCGTCGCTGTCTGCGGATGGCTTTGCGCCATGGCGCCACCGGCCAACAGCGTCAGCAACAAACCGGCATAAAAGGCTTTGTTCATCGAGGCCTCCCTTCAGTTCATCCGGCTGTAGTCGTTCTGTCCGTATTGGCCCCGGGCCTTCAGGTGCGACTCCCAACTGGCCTTGTCGCCGGGTTTCCAGCCGCCATCGACAAACGCCTTGCCGGTACCAGTAGAGGGCGAAGCATCCTGTTTGCCCGTGCGCTCACCCAGCAGTTGCGGCTTCTCGCCGCAAGCGCCAAGTAAAGAAGCCAGGGCGACGATCCACAAGGCATGCTTCATGATTTCGCTCCCTCGGGGGCGACCACAGCGGGCTGGCCCGCTTGCTTGGAACCGTAAGCCGTGCCCCAGCCCCAGACTTCAGCGCCTTTGCCGCGCTTGAGCACGCGGTTGCGGAAGATATCTGCGACGACATCGCCGTCACCGGCAATCAGGGCTTTGGTAGAACACATTTCGGCACAAATCGGCAATTTGCCTTCGGCCAGCCGGTTGCGGCCATATTTTTCGAACTCGGCCTGGCTGCCATTGGCTTCGGGACCACCGGCGCAGAAGGTGCATTTGTCCATCTTGCCGCGCACGCCAAACGTACCTTGCGACGGGAACTGCGGCGCGCCAAACGGGCAGGCATAGGAGCAATAGCCGCAGCCGATGCACACATCCTTGTCATGCAGGACCACGCCTTCGTCGGTCTTGTAGAAGCAGTTGACCGGGCACACCGCCATGCAGGGCGCATCGCTGCAATGCATGCAGGCGACCGAGATCGATTTCTCGCCTGGCACACCGTCGTTCAAGGTCACCACGCGGCGGCGATTCACGCCCCACGGCACCTCATGCTCGTTTTTGCAGGCCGTCACACAACCGTTGCACTCAATGCAACGCTCGGCGTCGCAAACAAATTTCATACGTGCCATCTTGTTCTCCTCAGGCTTTTTCTACGTTGCAGACCGTGGTTTTGGTCTCTTGCATCATGGTCACGCTGTCATAACCGTAAGTAGTGCCGGTATTGATGGCCTCGCCGCGCACGATCGGTGCCGCTCCTTGGGGGTAATAGGCCAGCATGTCGGCACCCTGCCAGCGACCTGAGAAGTGGAAGGGCATGAACACCGTGTCCACCCCGACCCGCTCGGTCACCAGCGCCTGCACATTCAAGCGCGCACCGGTCGGGGTCGATACCCAGGCCCGCTCGCCATTGCGGATGCCTTTGTCCGCCGCCACCTTGGGGTTGATCTCGATGAACATCTCTTGCTGCAACTCGGCCAGCCAGGGGTTGGAGCGGGTTTCTTCGCCGCCGCCTTCGTACTCGGTCAGGCGACCCGAGGTCATGATGAACGGGAATTTCTCGTGCACCTTGTCGGCGATGTTTTTCTGCTGCACCGACTTGTAGAGCGTGGGCAGACGCCAGAACGCTTTTTTGTCGTCGTGCGTCGGGTACTTGGCGACCAGGTCGGGACGGATGCCGTACAAAGGCTCGCGATGCTGCGGAATCGCATCCGGGAAATTCCACACCACGGCGCGCGCCTTGGCGTTGCCGAATGGATGGCAGCCATGCACCTGCATCACCACGCGCTGAATGCCGCCGGACAAATCAGTCTTCCAGTTCTTGCCTTCGGCAGCGGTTTTTTCCGCGTCGGTGAGGTCGTCCCACCAGCCCAGCTTTTTGAGCAGCACATGGTCAAACTCGGGGTAGCCGGTGGTGATATCGGCGCCTAGCGAATGTGAACCGTCCTCGGCCAGCAGGTTCTTGCCCTCCCGCTCGACACCGAAGTTGGCGCGGAAGTTGCCGCCGCCGTCCATCACGTGTTTGGAGGTGTCGTACAGATTGGGCGAACCGGGGTGTTTGAGCGCTGGCGTGCCATAGCACGGCCAGGGCAAACCGAAGTAATCGCCGGTGAAGTCGTAGCCAGTTTCCTTGTCCTTGCCGCCTTTGGCGCGCAGCGTTTTGACGTCGAACACATGCATGTTGCGCATGTGCGCTTTCAGGCGCTCGGGGCTCTGGCCGGTGTAACCGATGGTCCAGCATGACGCGTTGATCTCGCGCAGGATGTCTTCCGGCACGGGCTCGTCCATGCCCTTGACCTTTTGCATTTTGTAGTTCTTGGACAGCTCTTTGCCAAAGCCCAGCTTGTCGGCGAACTGCTGCATGATCATGTGGTCGCTGCGGCTTTCCCACAGCGGCTCAATCACTTTTTCACGCCACTGGATCGAGCGGTTCGACGCCGTGGCCGAGCCGCTGGTTTCAAACTGGGTAGCGGCGGGCAACAGGTACACCGCGCGATTCGGATTCAGGTCGTCGGCCTTGCCCGGCATGGCCGCCATCGCGGCCGTGGCCGACGGATACGGATCCACCACCACCAGCAAATCCAGCTTGTCCATGGCGCGCTTCATCTCCAGACCGCGGGTCTGCGAGTTGGGTGAATGGCCCCAATAGAAAACGCCGCGCAGGTTGGAGTCCTGGTCAATGAGTTCGTTCTTCTCCAGCACGCCGTCAATCCAGCGCGACACGGTGATGCCGGGCTTGGTCATCATGGCCGGTGATGAAAACCGACCCTTGATCCACTCGAAATCGACACCCCAGACTTTAGCGAAGTGCTTCCAGGAGCCTTCCGCAATACCGAAGTAGCCGGGCAGCGAATCCGGGTTGGGACCGACGTCGGTGGCGCCCTGCACGTTATCGTGACCACGAAAAATGTTGGTGCCGCCGCCGGACTTGCCCACATTACCGAGTGCCAGTTGCAGGATGCACGAGGCCCGCACGATGGCGTTGCCGATGCTGTGCTGGGTCTGTCCCATGCACCACACCACGGTGCCGGGGCGGCTCTCGTTGAGCATGGTGGCGACCTTCAGGACCTGCGCCTCTTTCACGCCGCAAGCATCTTCCACCTTGTCGGGCGTCCACTTGGCCAGCACTTCTTCCTTGATCTTGTCCATGCCGTAGACACGGTCGTTGATGTACTGCTTGTCTTCCCAGCCATTCTTGAAGATGTGGTGCAGGATGCCAAACAAAAACGCGATGTCGGAGCCCGAGCGGATGCGCACGTACTCGTCGGCCTTGGCCGCCGTGCGCGTGAAGCGCGGGTCCACCACAATCATCTTGCAGCCCGACTCCTTGGCATGCAGCATGTGCAACATGCTGACCGGATGCGCTTCGGCGGCGTTGGAGCCGATGTACAGGGCGACCTTGCTGTTTTGCATGTCGTTGTACGAGTTGGTCATGGCGCCATAACCCCAGGTATTGGCCACCCCGGCCACCGTGGTGGAGTGGCAGATACGGGCTTGGTGGTCACAGTTGTTGCTGCCCCAGAAGCTGACGAACTTGCGCAGCAGGTAGGCCTGCTCGTTGTTGTGCTTGGAGGAACCGATCCAGTAAACCGAGTCCGGCCCGCTGGCCTTGCGTAGCTCCAGCAGCTTGGCGCTGATTTCATTCAGGGCCGTGTCCCAGCTGATGCGCTCGTACTTGCCGTTGACCAGCTTCATCGGGTAGCGCAGACGGTACTCGCCGTGGCCGTGCTCCCGCAAGGCAGCGCCCTTGGCGCAATGGGCGCCGAGGTTGATCGGGGAATCAAACACCGGGTTCTGACGCACCCAGACGCCGTTCTCGACCACCGCATCCACGGCACAGCCGACGGAACAATGGGTGCAGACCGTGCGTTTGATTTCTATTTTTCCTTCCCCCACCGCTACCGGGCCTTGGCTTGCGCCAGCCTTTTTCACCAGCGTCAGTTGGGAGGCGGCCAGTCCGACACCAACCCCCAGGCCGGAGCGGCGCAAAAACGCGCGCCGGTCCATGGTGGGCAGCGCCTGGGACAGGCCGCGGCGCAGGCTGTGCACAAACGGAGAACGGGCAGCGGTGTCGGATGCACCTGATTTTTTGGTCAACAACATGGGACTCTCCAAAGTCAGACGAGCGTCGTCTTGTAGTACTGCTTGACGTGGGCGCTCAGGGTGTAGCCACCGCCTTTTTCAGGTGCCGGCTTGAGCACCTCAGCTACCGCTTCGGGCGCTTCGGTTTTTAACAGGCTCGTCGTCGCCAGGGCTGCGCCTGCGACGCTGGCAGTCAAAAAGAATCCCCGACGGGAGGCTGTAGGTTGACGGTCTTGCATGATGGTCTCCGACAAATGCTGGCTCTTATGAAATTTGTTACATAGTGTAGGGATATCTCAACAATCCGCTATGGCCTAGATTAAAAAAGATGCTTCTCCAGCCTAAGGAAAACCCCAATTCACACCATGAACACCGTTGCGCGGTGTGCTCTAGGTGAATTTTTCACCTCAATCCAGCATGTCGAAACCCTGCGCTTCCACGCTCATGAAGGCGCGTGTGAGTTCGGCCAGCGCGGCGTAAAAGCGGGCTTTGGGGTGCTGTTGCAGGGTGTCGCACAGCGTCGTCACCCAGGGCTGAAGGTGGGTTGAAAAAAATTCACGCTGTCGCGTCAAATTACTCACGGTCACATCCTCGCCAGCGATCAGGTAGCGCATGACCTCGCACAAGTAGGCTACGTGATCTTCCGTCTCGGACATGGCCTCATCGCGCGCCAGGCCCAGGCTGGCCAGCTCGGTGCGCAACCTGGCCAGCGGTTTCTCGTTGAGAAAACCACTCAGGAAATAGGAACCATACAGGTACACCTCGGGCTTGCCGACACCGCCAAACAGGGTGGTGTATTCGCTTTGAATCTCAGCGTCGCTCATGCTGCGGGCAACCCCCACCAAAGCGCGCCACGGCTCTTCCAGAAAGGCACCGGCAGCCGGTGCTTCGGTTGCAGACACACGCAGACTTGCTATTAATTCAGTAGCTGGTAGCGCATAGTACATAAGGGCTAGAAGCCCATAAAGCTCTGAACGGGCGGTTTCTTCGTCGAGCGCGCTGCTGGGCATGGATTCGGGCGTTGACATCATGTTTAAAGGTCCGTGATTTTGGATTCGTTCTGGGCGGAGTAGATGTCGATCACCCGGCAGTCGCCGCACATCTTCAGGCGCTCCAGTGCGGCGCCTTGAAACATGCTGTGGCCACTGAGCTTGCCGAGCATGGCTTCGATGGCTTTGAGCGTGCCAAAAGGCTTGCTGCAACGCACGCAGGCGTAGGGTTTCATCTCGTTGATCACCACCGCCTCTTTGCGCAGCGGGCTCAGATTCAACTGCGGCACCAGGGCAAGCGCTTTCTCCGGGCAGGTGCTGACGCACAGGCCACACTGCACGCAGTTTTTCTCGATGAACTTGAGCTGCGGCGACTCGGCGTTGTCCTGCAGGGCGCCGGCCGGGCAGGCGTTGATGCAACTCAGGCACAGGGTGCAGGCGTCCTTGTTGAGGGCCAAGGCCCCCAACGGAGAACCTGTGGCGGGCAGCGCAATCACTTCTGGCTTGATGGGCGCGTTCTCCATCAAATGGTCCAGCGCCAGTTCCAGCGTGGCCCGCTTGTCGGCCTGAATGGCAAAACCCGCACTACGGCTGACGCCTTGGGCGGGTGCGGCCTGCAAGTCGCTGTCCAGCGCCGCCAGATCGCGGGCGTCGCGGGCGTGCAGCACACGGAAATGCTCGCCCTGGTAACCCAGCCCGGTGAGGATGGCCTGCGCCACCGCCATCTGGCTGCGAATCGCCTCGTGGTATTGCGGCGCTTCTTCACCCGTCATCAACACCCAGACCTGCGAGGCGCCATAAGCCACCGCCGTCAGCCAGACTTCCAGCCCGAGCGACGAGGTGTGCCAGAGTGCTATCGGCAGCACCCGGGCCGGCACGCCGTGGGTGCCGCCTTTGACCGCCTTTTCAAGTTGCGCGGCGCGACCCAGGTCGCCCAGCAGACGCGCCCCGCCTTCCTGGCTGTGCAGCAAGAGTGCCGCATGCTTGCCCCCGCTGCGGGCGTAGGTGCCCAGCATGGTTTTGAGCTTGACACCTTGATCCGAGGCGCGCGGGTAGGCATAGGTCATGGCGCCGGTGGGGCAGACCGTGGTGCAGGTGCCGCAACCGACACACAAATTGGGGTTGACCTTGATTTGCTGGCGGCTCTTGTCGCTGCTGATGGCCGAGGCCGAACAGACGTCGATGCAGGCATGGCAGCCGGTTTTTTCATTGCGGCTGTGGGCACAGAGCTTTTGCTTGTAGACAAAGAACTTGGGCTTTTCAAACTCACCGACCAGCGAACGCAAGATGTTCAGCGGCTTGAGATCGCGCCCGTCCCAGCGCAGATAGCCTTGCGGCAAGGCATGCTGGGTGAATGCGGGGGTGGCGCGCAGGTCCAGCACCAGATCAAAGGTATCACTGGACGCTTCAGGTGTGCGATTGAAGTCAATCGCCCCTGCTACATGGCAAACCTTGACGCAGCCCTTGTGCAGCTTGCACAGGCTGCTATCAATTTGATAATCCAGGCCAATCGCGTCTTCCGGGCACGCCACCAGGCAGGCATTGCAGCGCGTGCACAAATCCAGGTCAATCGGGTTGTTGCGCAGCCACTTCAGCTCAAACGCGCCCAGCCAGCCGGTCAAAGACTGAATCTGGCCGCCGAGCACCGGGTAACGCCGCTCCTGCAGCGCGCCCAAGTCGCCCGCGCCTTGGGTGAACAGGGTGATGTCGAGTTCATCGCCCAGGAGTTCGGCCGCTTGCTCGGCTGCGCCCAGCGCGCCAATGATCAGCAGACGACCGGCACTCTTGTAGGTGACGGTAGCGACCGGTTCCGGCTCGGGCAGATGGGCTGCCGCCAGCAGGGCCGCGATTTTGGGACTGGCCTGGGCCGCCTCCCGGCTCCAGCCGCCGGTTTCGCGGATGTTGACGAAACGGATCGGCGCGTAGCCCGTGGCGCTCCGCGCTGATCCGGCGTTCTGTTCGGTCAGTTCGGTAAACAGCCGCTTTTCCTGGGTGCAAGCCACCACCACGTCCTCGCCCGACTGGATGGCGGCCAGAAAGGCGCCAGCCTCGCGGCGGCACAGGGTGGAGTGCAGGGTCAGGTTTTCATTCAGTGCCGCGCCCAGACTTGTCGGGTCCAGCGGCATCGTTTGGTTGCAATCGCAAATCAGTGTGGTCATGGTCTGGCCCCGGTGCTTGGGGCTGGTTATCGGTAGAGAGGTCAGCGTCGCTCAATGGCGGCTGCGCGGACTGTGCCACGGAATGTTGGGCTTGCGTATTGGCATCATCCCGTACGCTGGCCCCGGACAAGTCTTCTGCCTCGCTCTCAAACAGATTGAGAAATTGGGCACTGGCCATCTGGCGCAGCATGGATTCGGGCAGTGGATCGGGCTTGGAGTAATCGTCGATGTAGATATCCAGGCCGTCCATCACGTTGAATTGGGGGTCCGAAAACAGCTTTTTCATCGCGGCGTTGCGCACCTCGGGTGCGACATCGCGAGCCACAAAAGGCTTGAAGTCAGACTCGGTGGTAAGACGCTGCACGTCTTCCAGTGACGGAGGGGGCGGCGAAGGCGGCTGGACGGGACCGGTGCCTGTTTCTTGATTCGCCAAACCATTCGGGGTGGCGGTCAGGCCGGGAGCGGTCTCCACCACCGCAGGCACGGGTTTGACTAGGACCGGCTCGTCCAGTACCTTGCCCTCGCGCACCGCCTGCTTGCGTTGCGACCAGCGGCCCAGAAAGCCTTCAGCCACGGCCAACGCCACCCGATTTTTTCTCGGTGCTGATGGACGCTGGATTGCCGAAACGGTCGGTCAGCGAGCGAAAGCTCTCGGGCCGCTTGCGGCGTTTGGGCTCTTCCACATGGTATTCATCCACAAACGCCTGCAACCACGCCACCACCGGCGCTGGTGCGGGCACCTGCTCCACCGTTTCCTGCGCGTCCAGCCAGCGGCCCGCTTCGATGTAACTCAGGCTCACCATTTCGGGTCTGGCGATGGGCTCCTGCGCCAGCGCGGCCTCTTCTTCCATGCGCCACAACACAAACCAGCACGGCGCCTGCGTGGTGACATTGAGGTGGTAGCCCTCGGCCTCGTCTTTGAACAATTCGACCCGGTAGCCCGGATGCAGCCAGCGTTCTTCGCTATCATTTTTATAGAGAAGACGCGGCACGGTGCCAAAGCCATCTTCGTGTGGCACCACGTCGGCCAACACCCAGCGCCAGGGCTGCCAATGACTGGATGGACCGGTGGTGCGCTCACGCCGCATGATGACGGCGACTTCAAGGTTGGGGCGAATGTGGGGCATAAGGTTGAGCAATGTAACGGATCATGAATATCAGAATTCCTGCCAGTGGTCATGCCCGACAATTTTGGCCACTACACTGAAGAGAGAAATTTGGGGCCACACCTACAAGAACCTGCCAATCAAGCAGGCAAGTATTTCGCAGTTAACCAATGTCAATGGATATTTATCGGCAGACACTGCGCCCCTGGCTGCTTGGCATAGGCGTCGCCTTATCTGGCCTGACGGGCAGCATCTTGCTGGCACGCCAGCAAGCGGAATCCGCCCACCAGATCGAACAGGCACGCTTCGGCCAGGCAGCCAACTCTCTGACCGAAGCCCTGGTTCGCCGGATTGATGCCTACACCGAGATCGCTTTGGGCTTGCGCGGGCTTTTCCTTGTCAACCCGGCACTTGATCGCCGCTCCTTCATGGATGCCGTTTCGCATCTCGAGGTAGATACCCGTTATCCGGGCATCAAAAACATCGCGTTCACCCGATACGTTCCCGCGAATGAAAAGCAGCGCTTTGAAACACAGGTGCGCGCCGATACGTCGATCGAACCACTGGGCTACCCGGCGTTCAAAATTCACCCGCCAGGGGAGCGTAGCGAGTACTTCGTGGCGGACTACATCTGGCCGATGAACAGCAACAAAAGCATTCACGGCCTGGACATCAGTGCGCAACCTGCCAATCTGGCCTCCATGCATTACTCGCAGCGCAGCGGCCAACCCGTGGCCAGTGCCCCGTTCGACCTGCTCCAGGAAACAACGCACCGGACCGGCTTCGTCATTCGGGTACCGGTATTGCGCAACCGCCAGAATTCAGCGCTCCCCCCGGATCAAAATGCCGAATTCCTCGGCTCGGTGGCCGTGACTTTGCGTGTGTTCGACCTGTTCGAGAAACTCGAACATGAGGGGCTTCTGCAAGGACTTCAGCTCCGGCTGTCTGATCACGGCTCATCGCTTGCCAACACACCCAATAGCATCCATGTACCGCTGTTTTCAACACCTTCGGGCAGCGCGATCCAGGCCAGCCAGCACAGTCGCGAACTGAGTCTGTATGGCCGGAAATGGCAACTGGATTTTCAGGCGGAAAAATCCTTTCTTTCGGATTCCGAGCGCAACACGCCGCTGCTGATCGGTCTGGCAGGCGGTTTGATCTCGCTGTTGCTGGGTGCGCTGGTTTTATTGCTGGCACGCGGGCGATTTCATGCACTGGCACGCGCGGCAGCCAGTGGTGAAGCCCTCAAAGACAGCGAGGAGCGCTGGAAGTTTGCACTGGAAGGCGCGGGAGATGGGGTCTGGGACGTGAATGTTCAGACCGGAGAAGCCTTTTTCTCACCGCGTTGCAAAGAAATTCTGGGCTACAAAGAAGATGAGTTGTGCAACGACACACGCGAGTGGGAAAACCGGGTACACCCCGAGGATTTGCATTGGATGAAAAATACTTTTCAAACCAAGCTCGACCGCCTGTCCGCCTCGACTGCCCTTGAATTCCGGATGCAATGCAAGGACGGAAGCTGGAAATGGATACTGAGTCGCGGCATGGTGCTCAGTCTTGGCGCCAATGGCAAACCCCTGCGTTTGATCGGAACCAACACCGACATCACCGAACGAAAAATGGCCGAGGACGCGCTTCGTATCGCCGCGACCGCCTTTGAATCACAGGAGGCCATCATGGTCACCGATGCCCATCGGGTGATCCTGCGCGTCAATCCGGCTTTTACCGTCATCACGGGCTATACCGCCGAAGAGGTGATCGGCAAAACACCGCACATCCTGAGATCAGGTCGGCATGACAAGGCTTTTTATGCAGCCATGTGGGAGACCATTGAGCGCACCGGAACATGGCAGGGGGAAATCTGGGATCGGCGTAAAAACGGTGAGCTGTACGCCGAATGGCTCACCATCACGGCGGTCAAGGCAGAGGACGGACAGGTCACGCACTATGTCGGCGTCCAGAATGACATCACGCAACGCAAAGCCGCCGAAGAGGAAATCAGGTATCTGGCCTTTTACGACCCGCTCACCCAACTCCCCAACCGGCGACTGCTGCACGACCGTTTGCAGCAGGCGCTGGCAACCAGCACCCGGACCGGCCATTACAGCGCGCTGCTGTTCATCGACCTTGATAATTTCAAGACACTCAACGACTCTCAAGGCCACGACAAGGGCGATTTGCTGCTGCAACAGGTGGCTCATCGTTTAACGGCATGCATTCGCGAAGGCGATACGGTGGCCCGGCTGGGCGGTGACGAATTTGTGGTGATATTGGAAGACCTCAGCGAGACAACGCAAGAAGCGGCGACCCAGGCCGAAGTCGTTGGCGAAAAAATAATCACCACACTCAATCGCCCCTACGATCTGGCAGGACTGGAGCATCACAGCACACCCAGCATGGGCGTTACCCTGTTCAGCGGCCAGCAGGAGACCATCGACGAGCTGCTCAAACGGGCCGATCTCGCCATGTACCAAGCCAAGGCTGCGGGTCGCAACACCTTGCGTTTTTTCGACCCCGAGATGCAGGCCGTGGTCAGCGCCCGCGCTGCACTCGAACTGAATTTACGCGAGGGCATGCGCAGCGGCCAATTCCTGCTTTACTACCAGGCGCAGATGGACCATGGCCGCATAACGGGCGCTGAAGTTCTGCTGCGCTGGCAGCATCCCGAACGTGGCTTTATTTCTCCCGCAAACTTCATTCCTCTGGCCGAAGAAACCGGACTGATCCTCCCGCTTGGCGGCTGGGTAATCGAAACGGCATGCCGGCAGCTGGCGGCGTGGGCACGCCGGTCCGACATGGCGCACATGACGATAGCGGTCAACGTCAGCGCAATCCAGCTGTACCAGGATCACTTT
>JAZKHK010000052.1:19007-44093 GCA_040385425.1 Pseudomonadota bacterium
GCCAGTGGGTGCTGACAACAGCCTGTCAACAACTGTTCACCTGGGCTGCTGATCCACTCATGGCACCACTCACGCTGGCAGTGAATGTCAGCTCACGCCAGTTCCTTCAGTCCGATTTCGTGGAACAGGTGCTGACGACTCTGGGGGCAACAGGTGCTCCTGCCAACAAGCTCAAACTGGAGCTGACCGAAAGCCTGTTGCTCCAGAACGTCGAAGACACCATTTCCAAAATGAATCAACTCAAAGCCCATGGGGTGGGCTTCTCACTTGACGATTTCGGCACGGGATACTCTTCGCTGTCTTACCTCAAACGCTTGCCACTGGAACAACTGAAAATTGATCAGTCTTTTGTTCGCGATGTGCTCACCGACCCCAACGATGCCGCGATTGCCAAAGCCATCATCACCCTGGGTCAAAGTCTGGGTCTGAACGTCATGGCCGAAGGCGTTGAGACGGCACAGCAGCGTGATTTTTTGACGATCAACGGCTGTCACGCCTATCAAGGTTATTTCTTTCACCGTCCCGGGCCGCAAGAGGCTCTGCGCCATTTTGTCAACCAAACCCTCAGTACGCCACCGCCGTAACGTGCGTCCCTCCGACTGGGGGGCACGCACAATGCAGTTCAAGGGTTCAATCAGGCTTGCGAGTGCGCCAACCGGCAGCCAGCAGGCCAAGCGCCACCAGTGCCAGCGTGCCAGGCTCGGGCACATTGCCACCTCCAGGGTTGGTTGAACCCTCTTCATCCAGATCACCGGTGTACTTGACCGAGTAACCATTGGTTCCCAAGCCCTGAAGATGCACCAGCGCCAAAGCGCCATCGCTGTTGTTGGCGCTGGGCGTCAAGAAATCTTCTATCGTTACACCAAAGATCGTCCAGGTGGCATTTTCACCGTTCAAAAAACGATTCGGATTTGCGTTGGGATTGTTGGTGGTCGGAAAACCAAAATCAATGTAGAACGTGTCGCCCGCGTTGACCTGATTACCCAAACTGATGGCACTGCTTTGAATAACCTGGGATCCGCCGAAGTTGCCGAAATTGGCCAAGGTGATCGTCGGATTCTGGTCATAGGAAAACATCAACTGAGTCAGGAAACCATTCCCGCCCGCAGCCAGGTTGTTGAGCGTATTGCTCAAATTGAAGTTGACGTTGTTACCGCTCTGCGTCAATTCCAGCGTAGCCACAAGGGCGGTGTTGCCAGTGGCTCCACTGCCCCCTGTCAGAAAGGTGTCGATGCTGATCGTGGCCGATGTAAGTGGCGTAGCCATGACTGAAGTACAGAGGCTGGCAGCGAGCGCGACCGCACGATAAACAGTAGATAAATTTGACATTTCCAATCCTTTCACGCGCGAAAAATCCTCGCGCAAAAGCAAGAGCACTTACCATGCCAGCAAACGTAAGCAAATGATTTAATTGGATTTATTTATTTCCTGGCAGCAAGCTGAAATCGAAATGTAAAAAATATCGACAGCCAAATTCTGGATATTTGCCCCAGAGCGCTACCGGGATGAAGAAGCTTGCCTTTGTGTACCGGCTATTGGGCCTTGACTGTCTCTCAAAAATGCCGGGAATTGAGTGTAAAAATTCCCGACATCTGAACGCTGTAAGTCCGGTGTGGCTCGGCTATTTAGTAACCTGAACTTGATAGCTGGCTACATTGTTGGCTTGGTCCTTTGCCACCGCTTGGAGCACATGGGCACCGTTTGCCGCCTTACGCGTATTCCAGGAGTAAGACAGGCTGCCGCCGGTGCCCGAGGCTACAGGTACACCGTCGATATAAAGAGTTTGCGAAATGCCAGAGGCCCCGCCATTGTCCGATGCCTTGACACTGATGGATACGGTGCCACTGACTTGCACCCCTGTACCCGGGTTGGTGATACTGATGACCGGCGGACTTGTATCAGCCACCATCCCGACATTCACAGACAAGGCTGTCGAGGATTGGCTGTTACCTGCGGCGTCGTAGGCCTTGGCGACCAAGCTGACCATGCCGTTGGCGACGGTACTGCTGTCCCAGGCAAACTGGAAAGGCAAGGTGGTATCAGAGGCCACCAAGCCCCCGTTAACCAGCAAATCAACACGGCTGACACCGACGTTGTCGGTTGCATTGACACTGACCGTGACAAGCCCGCTGACGCTGGCATTGGCTGTTGGCGAAGTGATCGCTACGGTAGGAGCCTGAGTGTCCATCGCAGTAGCTCCTGCGGCCGCGCTGACCGCCGCAGCGGCATTCACCCGGCCATATCCAAAATAGCTGTCCCGCCCGGCGGTCCCCAGGTCCACGGCGGTGCTGTAGAGCAGGCTCTCAATTTGTGCATTTGACAGCGTCGGGTTAGCAGACATCATCAGGGCGACGACGCCGGCAGTCACTGGGCTGGCAAACGAGGTGCCCTGCCACTGCCCGTAACCGCCTGTGCTGGTGGTTGTCCAGATGTTGGTGCCGGGCGCGGCCACGGTCACAAAGCTGCCATAGCTGGACCAACTGGCTTTGGCATCATTACTGTCAGTGGCTGACACCGAAATCATACTGGTGGTAGGGGTGATGGCCTCGTCAATGCCATTGTTGCCAGCAGCGACCACCACCAAACCGCCTTTGCTTTTCATGTATTGGGCAGCGCTGATCACCGAAGCGCTCTTGCCCAAACCCACAAAGCTGACGTTGGCCACCCGCACGCGTTGGTCGGCCGCATAGGTGATGCCTTGAGCAATGGTGCTGAAATAGGCAGAACCGGTGGTATCGGAAATGCGGATCGGCATGATCCGGGCGGCGCCTGCCACGGACGCCACACCGAGGCCGTTGTTGGTGGCCGCAGCCGCCGTACCGGCCACCGCCGTGCCATGCCCCAGTACGTCGTTGCTGTTGGAGTTGTTATCGTAAAAATTCCAACCGGGCACGATATTGGCCGCCAGGTCCGGGTGAGCGCTGTTGACGCCGGTATCAATGATGGCGATCGTGATGCCAGCCCCTTTGGTCGTATCCCAAGCCGTCCCGGCATTGATTTTTAGCAAATGCCATTCACTACCGTTGTAGGGATCGTTGGGCACCAAGGCAGGCGGCACGCGCTGATCAAGCTCGACAAATTTCAGATGGGGGTTGTGACGCAACAGCGTCAATACGGTGGTTTCAGGAACCTGGCCCGGCAAATCAATGATCTGCAGATTGCTTTTGCCCACGCGACGGGCTTTCCCGCCATGCGGTTTGAGAATTTTGTCCAATTCAGCGGCCGGCAAACCAGCGTTGGGCATTACCAGCAGACGGTTGCGCGCCCAATCAGTCGGCTGGGCATTTATATTGGCACTTGCGCCAAGTGTGGCAAAACCCAACAGCCAGGCAGCAGCGGCAGTGGCATTACGTTGGTGGGTAAGCATGATAAAAACCTTCCAAGAGTTGAGGACAAACCCCAGGAAGGCAAATACTGCATAGACCACCCCGCTCATTGCGCGTGATACGGCCACTTGCCGTTACACAATGAACATGTTGAGTCACTTCGATTTGCAGGCGACTCCGGTGTCGATCTGGCAGTCCCGCCGTCATGGGGCCGAAGCCCGTTAGACCGTTGACTTTGCGCCCCGCACTTTCGCGCGGTTTGCCCTTTTCAGACGCACCAATTATCGGATTTAACGGTCCAAAGGGGGTGTTTTTGGGCACCGGGAATTGCCTCAATCGTTAACGAATGTTTCAATCATTCTGATCGTTCTCAGGCCTCTTTTACGAAGCACTGATACCGTCAAAAAGAAGTTTTAAACCGGAGGGTGGCGACACAGATCGTTACAAGAATCGTGCAACCCACGCCGCGATCATGCGAAATCACATCACCAGAATTGAGCTTGATCGGCTAATTCTGGCTGCAACTGCAAGCGGACTCAAAGAATGCTGAGTCGCATAAATCATATCAAACTCGACTCAGGTATCTTTCGAGATTTTGATGGACGGGAACTTGGAGGAAAAGTCCTTGTTCTTGGCTGCAATCGACACCGCCACCTTGCGCGCCACCGCTTTGTAAATACCTGCCACCTCGCTGTCGGGGTCGGACACCACGGTGGGTTTGCCATTGTCAGCCTGCAGGCGAATCTGCATGTTCAACGGCAAGGCACCCAGGTAATCCATGTTGTAGTCAGCGGCCATTTTCTTACCGCCGTCCGCGCCAAAAATATGCTCCACATGACCGCAGTTGGTGCAAACGTGGACTGCCATGTTTTCGACAATACCCAAAATCGGCACGCCGACTTTTTCGAACATCTTGATGCCTTTTTTGGCATCCATCAACGCAATGTCTTGCGGCGTAGTCACCACCACGGCGCCGGTCATGGGCACCTTCTGCGCCAGGGTCAACTGGATGTCGCCGGTGCCGGGGGGCATATCGACAATCAAATAGTCCAGATCGCGCCAGTTGGTCTGGCGCAGCAACTGCTCCAGTGCCTGGGTTGCCATCGGGCCGCGCCAGATCATGGCTTCGTCTTGCGCCACCAAAAAGCCAATCGACATGACCTGCACGCCGTAGTTCTCCAGCGGTTCCATGGTGGTGCCGTCTTCGCTCTCAGGGCGACCGTCAATGCCCATCATCATCGGAATACTGGGTCCGTAAATATCGGCATCCAGCAAACCGACACTGGCCCCTTCGGCAGCCAGTGCCAGCGCCAGATTGACGGCTGTGGTGCTCTTGCCCACGCCGCCTTTGCCGGAGGCGACCGCCACAATGTTTTTCACCTTGGGCAGGAGCTGAATGCCGCGCTGCACAGCATGCGCCGTAATCTTCGTATACACGTTGACCGACACGTTGTCCACGCCCGCCACGCTTTTGGCGGCCGCAATCAAAGCCTTGCGAAAAGCAGGAATCTGGCTTTTGGCCGGATAGCCTAACTCAAGATCAAAGGCCGCATCTCCCTCAGTGAGGGTTAAATTTTTAATGGATTTGGTGGATACGAAATCACGCCCGGTATTGGGATCAATCACACTTTTGAGTGCGTCCATCACCATCTGCTCAGTCACTGCCATTGATTACTCCTGTAAGCCGCTAGTCTAGCGAAGAGTGTTTTAACCTTACTGGCATGGGTACATCAGGGTTTACCCGAGAAATCAACTCTTTCGTGAAGTTTGCGATTTGACATCCCGCACTGCGGTCGATAATGATTCATGCTGAACGCTGCACACGCAAAGCAAGCCACAACACCGACCACCGGATTGTTACTGACCGGCGGCGGAGCACGTGCGGCTTACCAGGTTGGCGTGCTGGAAGCCATCGCCGACATCAGAAAATCGGCTGGCGCACAAAAGCACCCCAACCCATTCCCCATCATCACCGGCACCTCGGCCGGTGCCATCAATGCAGCGGCTTTGGCCTGTGGCACAGACAATTTTGATGACACCGTGCGGCGCATCGTGGATGTCTGGAAAAACTTTTCTGCCGAGCAGGTCTACCGCGTCGACTCTTTGAGCATGCTGCGTTCAGGTGCCCGCTGGATGACCCTGTTGTCACTGGGCTGGCTGGTAGCAAAATGGCGGCGACTGAAACCACGATCGCTGCTTGACAACGCCCCCTTGGGCGAACTGCTCACCCGCCTGGTGCCCCTGGAGCGATTGCCCGAACTAATCCAGCAAGGCCATATGCAGGCGCTGGCGGTCACGGCCTCAAGCTACAGCTCGGGTGAACACTTCACTTTTTTTGAGGGTGACAAAAGGCTCATGCCCTGGGTGCGATCAGGGCGCCGATCGGTGCGGGACCACATTACGCATGCCCATCTGCTGGCGTCATCGGCGATTCCCTTCATGTTTCCGGCCGAGCCCTTGACAATCGAAGGACAAACTGAGTATTTTGGCGACGGCTCCATGCGCCAATCGGCGCCCATATCCCCCGCTATTCATTTAGGCGCAAGCCGCATTCTGGTCGTAGGGTCGGGGCGACTGCACGAGCCCAAAAGCGAAGCCCATCTGCACAACAACGGTAGCTACCCCTCACTGGCACAGATTGCCGGCCATGCTTTGTCCAGCATTTTCCTGGACTCTCTGGCGGTGGATGTAGAGCGGGTTAGACGCATCAACCAAACCATGTCATTGGTACCACTTGCAGCACGCAGTGCCAGCGCCCTACGCCCTGTTGAGCTGCTGGTGATTTCGCCTTCGCAACGGTTGGACGCTATCGCCGCCCGCCATGTGGACGACTTGCCTCCGGCGGTGCGCACCATGCTCGGAGGCGTCGGGGTCTCTTCCGAAGCGGCCGACGTCAAAGGCGCCGCCCTGGCGAGCTATTTGCTGTTTGAATCAAGCTACACGCAAGAGCTGATGGCGCTGGGCTATGCCGATACGCAACGCCTGCGTGTCGAGGTTTGCAAATTTTTTGACTGGCCCCATCCTGGTGTCACCGAAGAATCACAGGCCGAACAACTCCGGGGGGAAAGACGCTGTGACCCCTTGCGGCTGCGCTGACCGGCCAAAGGACGGGGCGATTTTGGCTCTACGCAGTCACAGATTCTTTCGCCGCATGAAACCGGATGCAATTGCGCCCAGCGTCCTTCGCTTCATACATGGCGGCATCTGCCCATTTGAGAATATCGTCCGGACTGGCTTCCGTGTTGCCAAATAAGGCCACGCCAATGCTCGCCGTGCAATGATGTTCGACGCTTGTTTGAACTGGCCCCACATGCTCAATACGCAATGAATAGGGCTCCGACAAAGCGAACCTGATTTTTTCTGCCACCGACTCGGAATTTGATAGCGATTCGGCTCTATCCGCACTCAAATCGCTCAGCATGACCACAAACTCATCACCACCAAAACGCGCTACGGTGTCTACCTCGCGAACACAACTTTTAAGCCGATTCGCCACCTCAATTAATAGCAAGTCCCCCACATCATGGCCATGCCTGTCATTCAATGGTTTGAAATTATCCAGATCAAGGAACATCATGGCGCCATGATTGCCACTGCGTTTATTGGCTGCAATGGCTTGGATCAGTCGATCATTGAGCATGCGGCGATTCGGCAGATGAGTAAGCGGATCATAAAACGCCAGTTGCCGCACCTGATCTTCCATCCGTTTGTGCTCGGTCACGTCGCGGCTGATGCCAAATAGCCCTACAACCTTGCCTGAATGATCCAATAAGGGCCATTTGTTGGTGCTGACCCAGCCTTGGTTGCCTGCGGCATCCAAGTAAGGATTGACCTTGTTCAACAAGGGTTTGCCTTCGCCAAAAACCTGCACTTCCTCTTCGTGGTAAATCTTTGCGGTTTCTGGCGGAAAGACCTCAAGATCATGTTTGCCGATCATGTCGCGCCAGCTCTCATGCCCGGTAATGGTGGCCAAAGTCTGACTGCAAAAACGAAAACGGCTTTTTTCATCCTTGAAGTAAATGAAGTCGCTGGTATTTTCCAGAAACGAGACAAAGTTACGATTCAACTCCCTGATCTGCTCTTCGGTCCGCTTGCGTTCGGAAATGTCAATTTTTACCGCCACATAGTGCGTCACAACGCCTGCCGGATTCTTGACCGGCGCGATGCTGACATCTTCCCAGTAAAACACCCCATTTTTGCGTTTGTTCAGGAGTTCGCCATGCCAGACCTGGCCACCAGTCAGTTTGCCCCACAATTCCGGATAAGTTTCTTTCACCGTCTGCCCTGACTGGAGGATGCGGGGGTTTTGTCCAATAACTTCGGCGGCGAGATAGCCCGTGACCGTGGTGAACCGTGAGTTGACATATTCAATGCAGGCGTCCACATCAGTGATAACCACCGAAGCCGGGCTTTGCTCGATCGCAATCGACAGCTTGCGCAACAGGTCTGCCACCTGCTGGTGGGCGCGAACTTCCGCCTTGAGTTGCTGACTCGAAGCCTGGAGGCTGTCCGTCATGGTATTGATCGACGAGGCGAGTTCCGAAAATTCATCATGGCCATCGCACTCAATCCGGTAAGTCAAGTCCCCGCCAGCCACGATACTGGCGCCCTCATGCAGTGGCCGCAGGCGTTTGCGGATCAGGCTGCCGATCTGCAGTGAGGTCAGGATGACGGCCAGCGCCAACGTGATTCCAAACAAACCGATATAAAGAACCAGACGCTCATAAGCCTGCTCAATCCGTTGGGCACCTGCATTTTGCAAGGTGGTGATCGTTTCGCGCACGGCGGTGGCTTTGAGCAGCAGTTGGCTGTAGAGCCTTTTATCAAGCTCGGCATGCACCTGATACCGGTCAGAAGCTGTGTTCAAGAGCGTGGTATTGCTGACGATGCGGTGAAAAATGCCTGCCGTATCCTCAATATTCTGGCGCACCTGCTCCAGCGTTTGCTGGTCTTCCCTGCGCCGGAATTGCGCCTTGGCTTGCTGCAACAGTTGGTCAGAGACCGCTTTGTTGTCATCCCACAACGCCCGTTTGCGGTCTTCCCTGTACAGAAAGTACAGGTCCCGGAAGGAAGCGCGTTCAAAAAAATTCCCTTGAATCCGGTCGGCCAGCAGGTAATCGCTTTTGGCGCTCGAAAACTCATTGAATGAGCTGATGAGAATCGGCGCCAGAACAATCAACGCCGCAATCGTTGCGACGGTAATGACTTTGAGTCGGGTGGTGATGCGCATGATCGCTTACTGCCGGAATTTCACTGCATCGAATTTGACCGCCTTGAGACTGTCGACGTGGATGTAGTTCAGGTAATCAGGCATGACGGTCTGGTCGGTCAGCTTGTTATTTATGGCCCATCTGGTTTCATCCTCAAGCGTGATCAGGAGAGTTGAATCAAGCACGACACGGTAGCTAAAGGCATTCCAAACGTCGTGAACGAGCATCTTGTCGACCTTGGTGGTGCCGGACATGAGAATTTGCGCTTCGTCCGGATTTTTTTCAACAAAATTTTCTGCCTTGATCAAGGCACGCAAAACGCGCTTGACTGTCTCCGGATTTTGACGAACGAACGCTTGTGGAGCTGCAATATTGAAGGTTTCTGTGTAAATTTGCTCATCGTAAAAAATCACCCCCCCAGACCCGAGCTGTTGCTTGATTTGTGTCAGCGGGTAGTTCCAGGTTGAAACCGCATCGACCTTTTTCGTCATGATGGCTGCCTGCATCTCTTCGGGTTTCATGGTGACTGGCTTGATTTCCTTGCGCGTAAGTCCGTTGGCCGTCAACAGCGAATCCAGAAAGAAGTCGGACGTGGTGCCGGGCGTAAAGCCGATGCGTTTTCCCTTCAAGTCACGGGGCACAGTGATGCCACTATCTGTTCTGGCTGCAATCGCGTTGTTTTTGGTACTTGATTCAATATTGGCCACCACGAAAATCTGCTTCCCGTTGAGCACGCTGAACATGATGGGGGTTTCTGCAACTGTTGCAAAGTCAGCCTGACCTTCAAGAACCGCTTGCAATGCCGCCTTGCCATAGGTGTGCAGCGAGGACTGGACATCAAGCCCTTCTTCTGCGAAATACCCTTTGGCGACCGCCATGTGAACGAGTGTGCTTTGCGGCTGGTAGGTATAGGCAAAGGTTATTGTCTGTCGTGGTTCCGCATTCTGCGGCGATGACTTTTGGCACCCCATCAGTGGGACGATGAGGAGCAAGGAGAGGCATGTTTTCCACATAATCTGTGCTTTTTAAGTAATTTGATGCACATCAACAGGCTGGGATGAGCTTACATCCAAAAAACCATTAACAACCAGCTGTAGATCGACTTTTGTTATCGCTAACGGTCAGCCGTAACATGAAGCAGCCTGGACCGGCCCCTGGAGGGCAGATCAGCGGCACAGTCTGCCTTGCCCTCAGGCATGAAGGCGCTAAGGTGGGGTGACTAAAATCGGGTTTATCTCCTGAAAGCTCATTTCCCCATGTCACGCAAACTCTTTGTCACCACTGCCCTGCCCTACGCCAATGGCAATTTTCACATCGGCCACATCATGGAATACATCCAGGCCGACATTTGGGTGCGCTTTCAGCGCATGCAGGGCAACGAGGTGAATTTCTGTGGCGCGGACGACACCCACGGGGCGCCCATCATGATTGCCGCCGAGAAAGCGGGTAAAACACCGCAGCAGTTCGTAGCCGACATTGCCGCTGGTCGCAAACCCTACCTGGACGGTTTTCACATCAGCTTTGACAATTGGAGCTCCACCGACTCGCCAGAAAACCACGAACTGGCCCAGCAGATTTACCGCGACCTGCGCGACAACCCGCAAGGCTCGCTGATCGAGACCAAAACCATTGAACAGTTTTTCGACCCCGAAAAGAACATGTTCCTGCCCGACCGTTTCATCAAAGGCGAATGCCCAAAATGCCACGCCAAGGACCAGTACGGCGACAACTGCGAAGTCTGCGGCGCGGTCTATGCGCCGACCGACCTGATCAACCCGTTCTCGGCTCTTTCGGGCATGACACCGGTGCTCAAAAGCTCGGAGCATTTCTTTTTCAAGCTATCGGACCCGCGCTGTGTGGCGTTTCTGGAAGACTGGACGCAAGGCAATGACAAAAACGGCAAGCCACGGCTGCAACCTGAAGTCGCCAACAAGGTCAAGGAATGGTTTTCCGTTCGCACCAACCCGGACGGCTCGAAAAGCGAAGGCCTGGGCGACTGGGACATCAGCCGTGACGCGCCTTACTTTGGCATCGAAATTCCCGATGCGCCGGGCAAGTACTTCTATGTGTGGCTGGACGCGCCCATCGGCTACCTGGCCTCCTTGAAAGACCTGCTGAACAAACGTGGCCAGAACTATGACGACTACATGGCCAACCCGGAACTGGAACAGTACCACTTCATCGGCAAAGACATCGTCACCTTCCACACCTTGTTCTGGCCCGCCACCCTGCAGTTCAGCGGCCGCAAGACGCCGGACAACATCTTCGTGCACGGCTTTCTGACGGTCAACAACGGCGAGAAGATGAGCAAGAGCCGCGGCACTGGCCTGGACCCGCTCAAGTACCTGAACCTGGGCATGAACCCCGAGTGGCTGCGCTACTACCTCGCCGCCAAGCTCAATGCGCGCAATGAAGACATCGACTTCAACGCCGACGACTTCATGGCACGGGTCAACAGCGATTTGATCGGGAAGTTTGTCAACATAGCCTCCCGCGCGGCCGGTTTTATTGCCAAGCGCTTTGCAGGCCAGCTGGGCGAAATTTCCGATGACGGCGCGCAACTGCTCAACCAACTGCGCGTGGAGCGGGTCAGCATCGAACAACTGTACGAAACCCGCGAATATGCCAAGGCCCAGCGCGAAACCATGCTGTTGGCCGACCGCGTGAACGAGTACGTGGACGCCAACAAGCCATGGGAACTGGCCAAAAAAGAAGGCATGGATGCGCGTCTGCAAGATGTTTGCACCGTTTGCATTGAAGCCTTCGCCATTCTCACGACCTACCTCAAGCCGGTGCTGCCTGCGCTGGCGGCGCAGGTCGAGGCCTTTCTCGGTTGCGCACCGCTGGCCTTTGGCAGCGCCAGCCAGGCGCTGGGCGCCGGGCACCGCATTGGCGAGTACAAGCATTTGATGCAGCGCGTCGATATCAAGCAACTTGAAGCATTGTTTGAGGCTCCAGCCCCCGTGGAACCTGCGCAAGCAGCTATTGAATTAGTAGCACCCGGCGGCGAGGACATTGCCCCCGTCATCACCATCGACGACTTCGCCAAGGTGGACTTGCGCATCGCCAAAATCGTCAACTGCGAAGCCGTGGAAGGCTCGACCAAATTGCTGCGCCTGACGCTGGACGCGGGTGAAGGCAAGCTGCGCAATGTCTTCAGCGGCATTGCGTCGGCTTACAAACCCGACGACCTGATCGGCAAGCACACCGTGATGGTGGCCAATCTGGCACCGCGCAAGATGAAGTTCGGCATCAGCGAAGGCATGGTGCTGGCAGCGGGCCACGCCGATGAAAAAGCCAACCCCGGCATTTATGTACTGGAGCCGTTGCCCGGAGCACAGCCAGGCATGCGGGTGCGCTAAAGGCGCGCCATGATCCCGCTGCTGCGCGGCTGGACTTCGGTTCAGCGGACCTCGCAAAACAATACCCGGCTGGGTGCCACGTTGTGCTTTGTGGCCGGCGCGACCAATGCGGGGGGGTTTTTGGCAGTGGGGCAATACACGTCACACATGACGGGTGTGCTCTCGTCCGTGGCAGATAACCTGGTTCTGGGCCAAGTCGCCTTGGCCCTGGTAGGGCTGGCATCGCTTATCGCCTTCATCAGCGGCGCCATGACCACGGCGTGGATGGTGAATTGGGGGCTTCGGCGCAAGTTGCAAAGTGCCTATGGCCGACCTTTGCTGCTCGAAGCCGCCTTGCTGCTGGTTTTTGGACTATTTGGCACCGGCATCAATTTTCTGGCGGGCCTGTTTGTGCCGCTGACGGTGCTGGTGCTGTGTTTCATCATGGGGTTGCAAAACGCGGTCATTACCAAAATTTCCCACGCCGAAATCCGCACCACCCACGTCACGGGCCTGGTGACCGATCTGGGTATCGAGCTGGGCAAACTGTTTTACATCAACCGCCTTGCAAGTGAAACAAAGGTCATGGCCAACCGCCATAAGCTGCTGATCCAGGCCAAGCTGATCAGCAGTTTCTTTGTCGGGGGGCTGCTGGGCGCGATTGGCTTCAAGTCCGTGGGGTTCATTGCCACCGTGCCCCTGGCTATTTTGCTGATACTGCTGGTCTTGCGCCCGGTTCTCAACGATGCAAAAAACTGGATAGACCCGCATCATCCTGATCAAGATCAATGAATCAGCCCATCGGCGACCACGCGCCAAGCCCCAGCCCGGCCTCACAATAAAGCCCATGTCCGCAGCACCCCTTTCCCACACCCTCTTGCAAGCCCTGGCTTTCTTTCGCCCCCGCCTCATTGATTCGGTCAAAGGCTACAACCGCCCGCGTCTTATCAAGGACATCGGTGCCGGCCTCACCGTTGGCGTCGTCGCCCTGCCCTTGTCGATGGCCTTTGCCATTGCCAGCGGACTCAAACCCGAAGCCGGCCTGTTCACGGCCATTCTGGCCGGCCTGTTGATTTCGGTATTAGGTGGCAGCCGGGTGCAGATTGGCGGACCGGCGGGCGCGTTCATCGTGATCGTGTACGGCATCGTGGAGCGCTACGGTCTGGCCAACCTGATTCTGGCTACGGCCATGTCGGGCGTGCTGCTGTTTGCCATGGGGTTTTTCAAGATGGGGACGCTGATCCGGTTTATTCCGGTCGCGGTGGTCATTGGCTTTACCAACGGCATTGCAGTGTTGATTGCCCTGTCGCAGGTCAAAGACTTTCTGGGCCTGAGCGTGACCAGCATGCCGGCCAACTTCTTTGGCATGCTCAGCGCGCTGAAAGGCGCCATGCCTACCCTCAACCCGCAGGCGGCCGTCATGGCCGTGGTGTGCCTGGCAACCCTGGTGCTATGGCAGTTCGCCCTGCCCAAATTGGGCCAAAAATTCAACTGGGCGGCGCGCCTGACACTGGTGCCGGGCACGGTGGTGGTGCTGGTGCTGGCCACCGTTTGCGTATCGGTATTCAAACTGCCGATCGAAACCATTGGCACCCGTTTTGGCGGCATCCCCTCCAGTCTGCCTACACTGCAGTGGCCTGATTTTTCGTGGGAATCGGCCCGCTTTCTGTTCATCCCGGCTCTGACCCTGGCCTTATTGGGCGCCATCGAATCCCTGCTGTGCGCCCGCGTGGCCGACGGCATGATTGACGACCGCCACAACCCCAACCAGGAACTGATGGCCCAGGGCATCGCCAATTTCGTCACCCCCTTCTTTGGCGGCATGCCCGCCACCGGCACCATTGCGCGCACGGTGACCAATGTCAAAAGCGGCGCCACCAGCCCGGTCGCTGGTGTCGTGCATGCGGCCACCCTGCTACTGGTGATGCTGCTGGCCGCCCCGCTGGCGCAAGATATTCCACTGGCCGCCATGGCAGCCATCCTGATGTTTGTGGCCTGGAACATGGGCGAATGGCGCGAGTTTGTACATTTGCGCAATTACCGCTTGCCCTATCGGGCCACGCTGCTAGCGGTCTTTTTCCTGACCGTTGTGTTCGATTTAACGGTCGCGGTTGAAGTCGGGCTGGTGGCTGCGTGCATCACCTTCATTTACCGTATTTCCAGCTTGTCCCGCTGTGAAGCAGTGAGTGCCGCAGCCTATCCTGCTTTACCCCCTCCGGACGGGCGTGTGGCCAGCTACCGTCTGTATGGCGCCCTGTTTTTTGGGGCCGTAAAGTTGATTGAAAATCTGCAGGACAACTTGCCCCGGCAAGTGCTGTTGCTGGACCTGAAAAATGTCATTTACATTGATTCATCGGGCGCGGACACCCTCAACGACTTGGCCCGCACCTGCACCAAGAATGAAGTGCGCCTGATGGTTTGCGGGCTCAACCACCAACCGCTGGATATCGCCCAACGCTGTGGTTTCGTCAATCTGGTGGGCCCCGCTTACCTTTATCCTGACCTGGCCACGGGCATCGAAGCGACTCTGGCCGAGATCCATGCCTCTTAACCAGCCAACCTGGCCGCCAGTCCGGCAACAACATGAAACGTCTATGGTCCGGGGCTTTGATCGTGTTGGGATTGCTATTGCTGCTGGGTCTCCAACTCGGACCGCAGTTTCCAGAACTTCTTAAATTCTCCAGGCCCGCTTATGAGCGCGGCGCTGTGTGGCAGTTATTGACATCGCAGTGGGTCCACCTGAACTGGCCGCACACCTGGGTCAATGGATTGGTCTTCGCTTTGAGCCTGGCCGGATGGCGCACCTGGATAAGCCTGCGCGATCAGATGGGGGCCTTGGCAGGTGGCATGTTGGGCGTGGCCTTGGTGCTGGCCCTTGATGCGGACTGTACTTACTATGCAGGCCTTTCCGGCGCGCTACATGGGCTTTGGGCTGGCAATGCGTTGACCCTGCTGGGGCAGACGTTCATGCCGACTGACCAAAGCGAACTCCCACAGCAACGCATGCGCGATGTGAGCGAAGGCACCATGGCCTTGATGGTCTTGCTGTTATTGGTGTGCAAGCTCTGGTGGCAGGGCAACGCGGCGTTAAACCCTGCCACCGGCTGGCTTGGCATACCCGTTTACTGGCCTGCGCATGAGGCCGGGTTAGCCGGTGGATTGCTTGTAATGGGCCTGGTTTTATTGCTTCGCCGCACGACGTCGGGCCGTCGTGACTGAAACCGCGAGCAATACCGCCAAACCCAGGAGTTCCCAGGCCGACATTGCGCCGCCACCGCCACCACCGCCGCCTGCTGAAGCCACAGCGGAACCGGAGGCAGTCACCGAAACAGAGACAGTTTGCGGAGTTCCGTTAACCATTCCATCGTTCGGCGTGATCGTAAAGCTGTAATTACCCACAGGACCCGCATTGTTCCAGGTGAAAACGCCTGTGGCCGAATTCAGGGAAGACCCCGAAGGAAGCCCGGTAGGAACATACACAATGGGGTTGCTTTCGACGTCTGTCGCGCTGGCAGTAAAGCTCAAGCTTTGGCCCTGAACCACACTGGGACTCGTAATTGGTGCAAGGACGGGCGCCGTATTGCTGGTCAAACCGACTTGTCCACTGGCAGCCAAACCTGCTGTATCCGTCACTTCAAGTTTGAACGAAAAGACGTTACCGACACTGGGGGCTACGAATGATGCGCTGCTGGTCGTGCTGCCTGCCAGCGTGACAGATGGACCGGAAAGCTGCGTCCAGTGGTAGCTGGCAATAGAGTTGCCACCCGAGACCGTCGTGTACGAGGTCAAATGGATGGTAGCGCCTGTTTGTTCGACGCCTGCTCCGTGCGAAGCCGAAACCGTGGGGGAAAGGGTGTTCAATCGATCAATGGCGGCGTTGGCATCCAGCAGGCCGGCGCCGCAATTGACTAAAGGATTTAGAGCGCAATAAGTTCCGGCCGGATGTGCACGCACCGAATTGGTCAAGACCGAGGCTAGGGTGTCGGGGCTGATGGTCGGTTGCAGACTGGCCAGCAAAGCCGCAACACCAGCCACATGGGGCGTAGCCATGCTAGTGCCTTGATAGCCAGCGTAGCTATCTGCGCCCGGAGCCGTCGTGCCGGCATTCAGGGTCGAGTAAACGTAAATCGACCCAGTCTGCGCATTGTTGATTGCGCCTTGGCCTCCACCGGGTGCACTGAGCGTAGTGCCGGTCCCAACGTTGGCATAGCCTGCATTGTCACCACTCTTGGTATGGGCCGTGACAGCAATAACACCTGTGCAATTCGCTGGGCTGCTAATAGTGCCTATCCCGTCATTGCCAGTAGCCACCACGACCACACTGCCTGCAGCTCGGACATCGTTTACGGCATTTTGGTAAGTTACACCACACGCCCCTGAACCGCCCAAGCTCATATTGAGTACTTTGGCTTTATTGGGATTGTTGGTCACCCCTGAAACTGAAAGGCCTGCGGCCCAACGCATGCCAGCCGCAATATCCGAGGAGAACCCACCGCAAGGCCCCAGCACACGTACCGGCAAAACTTTCGCGTTGAATGCCACACCGGCGCCACCAATCCCGTTATTGCTGACAGCTGCAATCGTGCCTGCGACATGCGTGCCATGCCAAGAACTGTTGGCAGCGAGCTCTCCGGGCCCGCATTGATTGGCCGTCTCATAGTCACCGAAGTCCAACCCAGTGCCACCGAGGCCGCCACCATTTGTCTGCTGAGTGGCACCCGTGATGAAGTCATAGCCGGGTAACAAATTCGCAGCCAAATCCACATGCGGGCGATAACCGGTGTCGATCACCGCCACCACCACACCCGTGCCCGTGGACTTGTCCCAAGCCAGCGGCAGATTGGCGCCGCCAACAACGCTGCTTGGAGCCAGGTGAGATTGGTAATGCCACTGCTGCAAAGCGTAAGCAGGATCAGTGGGCGTGGTAACTTGCGGATAGGCCAGCTCATCAATTTCGGCGTATTCAACTAAGGGGTCTTGCTCAAGCTGTTTTGTCAAGGCAAACAATTCGGCGCGAGACAGGTTTTTGTCGGTCAGGGCCACATGCGTTTGTGGCGTGATCGACTTCAAGTGGCTCATTCCTGTGGCATCGGAATTGCGTGCTTTGGTGCTGGCGCTGAGTGTTGCTACATGATTTCCTGCGGCACGCGCATCAAACACGCCAGCACGCGTGGCGGCCGCTTGCTTGAACTTGATGATGAGTCGGTTAAAACTGCGCTCGGTCTGCAACGGGCCGGCAAAAGCTGAGTTTTGACTGGTTTTTTTCAGCAGTGGCAGGACCGTCCCTGGTGATTTAGGCAGTTGTGCGGCAGCCAGCGCACTGATTGCCGCCAGCGTCAAGGCAAAACTTGAAATTTTGATGCGTCGAATCGATTTCTTTATTTTTGTCATCTGGGTTCCCTTTTTCATATATTCCTCGTTGGCTGAAAACTAAAAATCCAAGCGAATGCGATGCACGGCTCTTCAAGCGTGCATCGCAATCAACTCAAAAGTGGGTGGCAATACGGTCAAGCTCAACGGACATGACGGTTGAGAGATTGGCCAGGCGCTTCAAGGCATCGCTACTGTTATGGCCTGCCAGGGGTTGCAACAGGTACACATGCGTATCCGTTGAAACGCTGGCAACGTAGCTGATGTGCGCCTGGATCTGTTGTGAGATATCTTGCAGAAAGGCCGGGTCGCGATAAGAAACCGCATAGCGGAACTTGACAATCACCCGTACCGGCATGTCGTGAACCGATTGCACTTTCGCTCCTTGGGCGATATTTTGCCCCGATTGTTCAGGCTCCAGGGTCTTCACCTGACCACAAGCGCAAAGCAGTTGCAGACCAGCAAGAGCGGCAATGAGCGGGGCGTACTTTGAGCCGCGCCTTTCCTTTGCGTCACGCCCACACCGACCAAGACTAGCGACATGCATGAAACCCCCTGAATCTTTTCTAATTAAATATTAGAAATATTTTCACTTGATATTTCTCATAAAACTGCATAAAAGACACGTTCACTGCGCCAAATCAACTATTACGTTGCGATTTATCAAGATATCCAGTTATCGCCTCAAATACTACTGTGTAACTGAAAATCACGAAGCAGTTCAGCCCCCCTACTTCCAAGTCCATAGCCGGTAAAATTGAGCAAAGAGGATTAGCCATGAATATTTTTTACCGCCCCAAATACCGATCTGATGCAACTCAGTTCATTGATCAACTCAAGGCCAAAGACCCGGCGCTGGAAGCCAAACAGCGCGAAGGCCGCGACTTGTTGTGGGACGTCGCCGTGGATCGCAGCGCCTGGAATGAGTTCCGGGCAGCGCAGGTTGATCAAAAGCCTTACGTCTATCAAACCGAAAAGATCCTGGACAGCGCCGTTGGCAGCCCTGTTTGATCGACTCATTACTTGTTTTTGACGAAAAAATATAGCCCTTTAGGCCTCTAGCCCTTATGAATAAAGCGCTGGAAGCTATTTATTTAATAGCAAATGAATAGTCGCCGTGGTTGACAGCGTCGAGCTGAGCTCGCCACACGCACCCGATTTACTTGGCATGCCGGACGTCATAGACCACGTCGCGGTCGCCAGGCTGTATGGCGAACCGCTGTTTGCCATGCCGCAGGATTTGTACATCCCGCCGGATGCGCTGGAAGTTTTTCTGGAGGCGTTTGAAGGCCCGCTGGACTTGCTGCTGTACCTGATCCGCAAGCAGAACTTCAATATTCTGGACATTCCCATGGCGGGCGTGACGCGCCAGTACCTGGTTTATGTTGAAGAGATTCGCGGCCGCAATCTCGAATTGGCCGCCGAATACCTGCTAATGGCCGCCATGCTGATTGAGATCAAGTCACGCATGCTGCTGCCGCCTAAAAAAGTAGCCGAAGGTCAGGAAGCCGAAGACCCGCGTGCCGAGCTGGTACGCCGTCTGCTGGAATACGAGCGCATGAAACTGGCCGCAGCCAAGCTCAATGCCGTGCCGCAGTTTGGCCGCGATTTTCTCAAGGCGCAGGTGTTTATTGAACAGTCGCTGCAACCGCGTTTTCCGGATGTGAGCGTGGTCGATCTGCAGGAAGCCTGGCACGACATCCTGAAACGTGCCAAGCTGATCCAGATCCACAAGATCACCCGGGAAGAGCTTTCGGTGCGCGAGCACATGACGCTGGTGCTCAAAAAACTCCAGGGCCGCCGCTTTGTCGAGTTTGAAGAATTGTTTGATGTGAGCAAAGGCACGCCCGTCCTGGTGGTGACCTTTATCGCCATGCTTGAACTTGCCAAAGAAACCCTGATCGAAATCACCCAGGCCGAGGTGTTCGCCCCCATTTATGTCCGTTTGGCTTATTCATCCACATGACAACATCTACCCTCCAATTTGACGTACTGATTGTTGGCAGCGGTCTGGCCGGGCTCAATGCAGCCTTGCTGCTGGCACCGAACCGGCGCGTGGCCGTCATCACCAAACGTGCCGTCCACGAAGGCTCCAGCGGTTGGGCTCAGGGCGGCATTGCCGCTGTCTGGAGCAAGGACGACAGCTTCGAAGCCCACGTGGACGACACGCTGGTGGCAGGCGCCGGGCTGTGCGATCTGGAAGCCACCCGTTTTGTGGTGGAGCAAGCCCCCCAGGCCATTGCCTGGCTGCAAGCCATGGGCGTGCCGTTTTCTGAAGAAGATGGTCAATTGCACCTGACCCGCGAAGGCGGCCACAGTGCGCGGCGCATTGTGCATGTGACCGATGCCACCGGTGCAGCGGTGCAAAAGACCCTGATCGAGCGCGTCCGCCAGACGCCCAACATCACCCTGTTTGAAAACCATACCCTGGTGGACCTGATCACCGACGCCAAACTGGCCTCGCACAGTGCCAGCACGGCTTCACATCGTTGCCTGGGGCTGTACGCGCTGGACGAAGCCACCGACGAAGTGCTCACCTTTCAGGCCCCGCACACCATTCTGGCCACGGGCGGCGCCGGCAAGGTGTATCTCTACACCACCAACCCCGACACCGCCACCGGCGACGGCATTGCGGCGGCCTGGCGCGCCGGATGCCGGGTGCAGAACATGGAGTTCATCCAGTTCCACCCGACCTGCCTGTACCACCCGCACGCCAAATCGTTCCTGATCAGCGAAGCTGTGCGCGGCGAAGGCGGACGCCTGCTGTTGCCGGACGGCACGCGATTCATGCCGCAGCACGATGCCCGCGCCGAGCTGGCACCACGTGACGTGGTGGCACGCGCCATCGACTTCGAGATGAAAAAAGGCGGGCTGGACTGCGTCTATCTGGACATCTCGCACCAGCCGCTGAGCTTCCTGCAAGAACACTTCCCTAATATCTACGCCCGCTGCCTGGAACTGGGCATTGACATCTCCAAGCAACCGATTCCCGTGGTTCCGGCAGCGCACTACACCTGCGGCGGCGTTCTGGCCGATCTCGCGGGGCGCACCGACCTGGACGGGCTGTACGCCATTGGCGAAACCGCGTGCAGCGGCTTGCACGGGGCCAACCGGCTGGCAAGCAATTCGTTGGTGGAATGCATGGTGTTTGCCCAGGCCACGGCCCAGGCTATTGCGCAAACAACACCAACGCCGTCGCCGGCCCTGCCCCATTGGGACGACAGCCGCGTCAGCGACGCTGATGAAGCCGTCGTCATTTCACACAACTGGGACGAATTGCGCCGGTTCATGTGGGACTACGTGGGCATTGTGCGCACCAACAAACGGCTGCAGCGCGCCGCCCACCGCATTGCCCTGCTGCAAGGTGAAATTCAGGAGTATTACGCCCACTTTCACGTGACGCGTGACCTGCTGGAGTTGCGCAATCTGGTGCAGGTGGCGGACCTGATCGTGCGCAGTGCCCAGGCCCGCCACGAAAGCCGCGGCCTGCATTTCAGCCGCGACTACCCTGAACTGCTGCCGCAGGCGATCAGCACGGTGCTCGCACCCTTGAACGCAGCCGGCGCACCCCCAACTGCCCCGACCTTGCCGGCCAGCGGCCAAGACACGCAAAGCCGGGAAGCGTCATGACCTACAGCGTCAAAGAGATTTTTTACACCCTGCAGGGCGAGGGCGCACAGGCCGGCATGCCGGCCGTGTTCTGCCGCCTGGCCGGCTGTAACCTCTGGACCGGCCGCGAAAGCGAGCGCGCCAGCGCTATTTGCCGCTTCTGTGACACCGACTTTGTCGGCACCGACGGCACGCTGGGCGGCAAGTACGCCCAGGCCGATGAACTCGCCAGCCAAATTGAAGCCCAGTGGCCCGCCAATGACCGGGCGCACCGTCTGGTGGTACTCACTGGCGGCGAGCCCCTGCTGCAGGTAGATGAGGCCTTGATCGACGCCCTGCACGCACGCGGTTTTCGAATTGCGGTGGAAACCAATGGCACGCTGGCGGCCCCCAACGGCATCGACTGGCTGTGCGTCAGCCCCAAGGCGGGTGCGCCCTGGATACAGCAGCAAGGTCAGGAACTCAAGCTGGTCTGGCCGCAGCCCGGCTTCGACCTGCAGACCCTGGCCGCCACCGGCCAGTTCACGCACCGTTTTCTGCAAGCCATGGACGGGCCTGAGCAAGCTGCCAATCTGAACACCTGCATCAGCGCCTGCCTGCACCAGCCAATCTGGCGCCTGAGCCTGCAAACCCACAAAATCAGCGGTATTCGCTAACTTGATCCCGAGGAAATTTCGATGTTTCGCACCCTGCTCAAATCCAAGATCCACCGCGTCGCCGTCACCCAGTGCGAGCTGCACTATGAAGGCTCCTGCGCCATCGACGAAGACCTGCTGGATGCCGCCAATCTCGTCGAGAACGAGCAAATTCACATCTGGAACATCAACAACGGCGAACGTTTCATCACCTACGCCATCAAGGGTGAACGCGGCTCCGGCATGATTTCGGTCAACGGCTCGGCAGCACGCCGCGCCTCGGTGGGCGACCTCATCATCATCGCGGCCTTTGCCCAGGTGCACAACGACCAGGTCGCCAGCCACGAGCCGCAACTGGTGTTTGTGGACGACAAGAACAAGCAAACCGAGTTGCGCCACAAGGTGCCCACTCAGCACCTGTGATGACATCAAGAGCTAGCGCTTTGCCCGCGGCTTCCCTGGCCGAACGCAGCTTGGCCGCTGTCTGGCACCCTTGCACGCAAATGCAGCGGGCGGCCCTGGTGCCGCCGCTGGCGATCATGCGGGGCGAAGGACCTTGGCTGTTTGACGACAGCGGTCGGCGCTACTTCGACACCAGCAGTTCCTGGTGGGTCAACCTGTTCGGCCATGCTGACGCCCGCATCAACGCCGCGCTGAAAGACCAGCTCGACACCCTGCCGCACGTCATGCTGGCCGGGTGTACCCATGCCCCGGCGGTGGAACTGGCTGAACGGCTGTCGGCCTTGACCGGTGGTGTACTCGGCCACTGCTTCTTTGCCAGCGACGGCGCCTCGGCGGTGGAGATTGCGCTCAAGATGAGCTTTCACCACTGGCGCAATCGCAGACGCGGCGATAAACGCGAATTCGTCTGCCTGCGCCAGGGTTATCACGGCGAGACGCTGGGGGCGCTGGCCGTGACCGATGTAGCGGTGTTCCGCGATGCCTACGATCCGCTGCTGATGCGCTCGCATCAGGTGATGTCACCCGATGCGCGCCAAGCGGCGGCTGGCGAATCTGCTGTTGATGTGGCAATGCGCGCCGCAGCGGAGTTACAGGCACTGTTTGAGTCACGTCACGCCCACATTGCGGCCATCATTCTGGAGCCCTTGGTGCAAGGCGCCACCGGCATGGCGATGTACGACCCGGCCTACCTGCGCGCCGTGCGCGCGCTGTGCGACCAGTATGAGGTGACATTGATTGCCGACGAGATTGCGGTCGGCTGCGGGCGCACCGGCACTTTTTTTGCCTTCGAGCAAGCAGCGCTGCCGAGCGAACCCGCTATCTGGCCGGACCTGGTTTGCCTGTCCAAGGGCATCAGCGGCGGCTACCTGCCGCTTTCGCTGGTGCTGGCGCGCGACAGCATCTACCAGGCCTTTCTGGATGACGACGTGGCGCGCGGTTTTTTGCATTCGCATTCCTACACCGGCAATGCACTGGCCTGCCGGGCCGCGCTGGCGGTGCTCGACCGCTTTGCCCAGGACGACGTGTTGCGGCATAACCGGCAGCAAGCAGCCACCTTGACTGCCGCTCTGGCCCCTCTCAAAGACGACCCGCGCATTGAACACTTCCGCCAACTCGGCATGATCTGGGCCTTCGATGTACGCGAACCCTTCGTCGGCCCCCGATTTGCCGAACGCTTTCACTTGGCGGGCCGCGCACGCGAACTGCTGATCCGCCCGATCGGGCGCACCGTGTACCTGATGCCGCCTTACGTGCTGGACGCCGCTTTGTCGCAGTGGCTGGCCGAGCGCGTACTGACCACGTTGAACGACGTTTTGAACCAGAATCCTCCCGATGCTGATCGACCACCTGAACCGCCAACTGCGTGAGCGCGAAGCGCAGGCGCTCAAACGGCAGCGGCGCATCGTCGAATCGCCCTGCGCGCCGCACCAGCAAGTCAGCCGTGACGGCCAGCCCGCACGCGCCTTGCTGGCGTTTTGCAGCAACGACTACCTGGGTCTGGCCAATCACCCGGCGCTGATTGAAGCACTGGCCGACGGGGCACGGCGTTTCGGCGCTGGCAGCGGCGCCTCGCACCTGATTAACGGCCACTCGCGCGCCCATGCCGCGCTGGAAGACGAACTCGCCGCCTGGCTGGCGCCTAACATTCCGAATGCCCAGGCGCTGACCTTCTGCACCGGTTACATGGCCAATCTCGCGCTACTCACGGCCCTGGGCGACGCCAGCGCCACCATCTTTGCCGACAAACTCAACCATGCTTCGCTGATCGACGGCGCACTCTTGGCCAAGGCGCCCATGCAACGCTATCCGCACGGCGACCTCGCCATGCTGGAACGCCAACACGAACGCTGCAGCACGCCAATCAAATTGATCGTGACCGATGCCGTGTTCAGCATGGACGGCGATCTGGCCGACTTGCCGGCCTTGCTGGCGCTGGCTGAACGCTTCGATGCCTGGCTGATCGTGGACGACGCCCATGGCTTTGGCGTGCTCGGTGAGCAGGGCCGGGGCAGCCTGTCGCACTTTGGCCTGTGCAGCGAACGCCTGATTTACATGGGCACGCTGGGCAAGGCCGCTGGCATGGGCGGCGCCTTTGTCGCCGCGCACCCGAGCATCATCGACTGGCTGGTGCAGTCAGCCCGCGCCTACATCTACACCACCGCCGCACCGCCTGCCGTGGCCCATGCCTTGCTGGAGAGCCTGCGGCTGATCCAAGGTGAAGAAGGCGAGCAACGACGCGCTCACCTCCAACAACTGATCGGGCAACTGCGCACGCAGCTGACGACCCTGATCGCCGCCCACCCGGAACTGGGCTGGCGCTTGTGTGACTCGGCCACCGCAATCCAGCCTTTGATCGTTGGCGACAACGCCGCCGCCCTGGCGCTGGCCACCGCCCTGGATAGCAAGGACTTGTGGGTGCCAGCAATTCGCCCACCCACGGTGCCTGTAGGCACCGCCCGGCTGCGCATCACGCTCAGCGCATCGCACAGCGCAGCCGACGTGCAACAACTGGTGGACGGCTTGACGCAGGCCGCCGCAGAGCTAACAGAAGCCTTAGCATGACAACGCCCGCTCCCTTGCATGGCTGCTTTGTCACCGGCACCGACACCGACGTGGGCAAAACCCGCATCAGCGCGGCTTTGCTGTACTGGCTGGCACAACAAGGACGGCTTAGCGCTGGCTTCAAACCGGTGGCGGCGGGCACCAGCCTGATCGACGGCCAGTGGGTCAACGAGGATGTACGGGCCTTGCGCGAAGCCAGCTCTTTGACCGTCAGCGACACGGAGGTCGGCCCGTTCCAGTTTGAGGCGGCCTGTGCACCGCACATCGCCGCCGCGCTGCAACACCGGGCCATCGACCGCGCTGCCATCTTGCGGGCAGCCCAAGTCTTGGCCGCCCGGGCCGACCTGCTGGTGGTCGAAGGCGCCGGCGGCTTTTGCGTGCCGCTGGGCGACGACTGGGACAGCGCCGATCTGGCCTGCGACATGAATCTCCCCGTGGTGCTGGTGGTGGGTTTGCGCCTGGGTTGCATCAACCATGCGCTGCTCACGGCACAAGCCGTCCGCGCCCGCGGCCTGAAGCTGGCCGGCTGGGTCGGCAACAGCGTCAGCCCGGCCATGCCCTGGCTCGGTGA
>JAZKHK010000052.1:44103-81142 GCA_040385425.1 Pseudomonadota bacterium
CCCTGCGGCAACGCTTTCAAGACCAGAGCATTCCCTGCTGGGGACTGGTGCCGTGGCTGGAAGAACCCAGCCCGGCTGCGGTGGCTATCCATTTTGACCAGACCGCGTTACGATCCTTTTTTTCGTCCGTTTCTTCCTCGTTGGCAACTTCCTGAAAACACAATATGACTACGATTTCCACCATTCCCGTCTCCTCCCTGCGCTCCGCCCCGGCACGCGCCACGGTCTCGGACACGCCTCAACGCTGGAGCGTCGCGGAGATCGCCGCCTTGTACGAGCTGCCCTTCATGGATTTGCTGTACCAAGCCCAGCAGGTGCACCGCGAACACTTTGACGTCAACGAAGTGCAGTTGTCCTCGCTGCTGTCCATCAAGACCGGTGGTTGCTCTGAAGACTGCGGCTACTGCTCGCAATCCGCCAAATCCGAAAGCGATGTCAAAGCCAGCAAACTGATGCCATTGGCCGAAGTTGTCAAAGCGGCCCAAGCGGCAAAAGACCAGGGCGCGACCCGCTTTTGCATGGGTGCGGCCTGGCGCAGCCCCAAAGAGCGCGACATGGAACATGTGACCGACATGGTGCGCGAAGTGAGCGCGCTGGGCATGGAAACCTGCATGACACTGGGCATGCTTGAAGCCGACCAGGCACAAGCCCTGAAAGCAGCCGGGCTGGATTATTACAACCACAACCTCGACACCGCGCCCGAGTACTACGACAGCATCGTCAGTACCCGCACCTACCAGGACCGCCTTGACACCTTGAGCCATGTGCGCGCCGCCGGCATCAACGTCTGCAGCGGCGGCATTGTCGGCATGGGGGAAGCCCGGGTGGAACGCGCCGGCCTGATCGCGCAACTGGCCAACCTCACACCCTACCCCGAGTCAGTGCCAATCAACAACCTGGTGCCCGTTGCCGGGACACCGCTGGCCAACACCGCACCGCTGGACCCGTTTGAGTTCGTGCGCACCATTGCCATTGCGCGCATCACCATGCCGCTGACCATGGTTCGCTTGTCGGCCGGGCGCGAGCAGATGGATGAGGCACTTCAAGCCCTGTGTTTCCTGGCCGGTGCCAACTCGATTTTTTACGGCGACCGGCTGCTCACCACCGGCAACCCGCAAGCCGACCAGGACCGCGCGCTCTTTGTGCGCCTGGGCATGAAGGCCCAGGGCGAGCGTCCCGGCGCACAAAGCGCCAAGTGCTGCTAAAAGCCGTTAAATCAGCTCGGCGTCGATCCAGCCGCGCAGGCTGTTGACAAAGGCCAAGCCCGTGGCGCGTGACAGATCGTCCACACGCACCACGGCCTCCACCAAGCGGCCCTCCCGCAGGTAACGGGCGCGGCCAATACCGTCCAGCAGCCCGCAACGCAAAGGCGGCGTCACCCAGCGCCCGTCCAGCCGCACCGCCACGTTGCCGCGCGTGCATTCGGTCAACTCGCCCTGCCGGTTCCACAACAAGGTATCAAACACGCCGGGCAACCTAGGCGCGAAGGCGTCGTAATGCGCGCGCCATGTGGTCTTGAAGCGCACAAACTCACTCCCGGCTTCTTCAAATGCGGTTGGCGCCAGCATCAACCGGACAAGGGGCGGCGTACTCTCCAGCTCAAAAACCTCGGCTTGCACCTGCCCCCAGGCACCCAGCCGTAAACGCACGCGCCACAAGCCCTGGCGATGCAACTCAACCAACTGCCGCAAGCGAGCTTCGACCTGCGCCGCATCCCAGGGATAAGCAAAATGCGCGGCCGCACGGGCCAGGCGCGCCAAATGCTCCGGCAAATGACGCAAGACTCCGTCTTCCAGCGCCAGTGTCTCCAGCAGTTCAAACGGCTGGCTGGCACGCTCCAGAAAAGCACGCTTGTGGCGCCATTCCTGCCACTCGCCCTCGGCCGTGGCATCGGCCGTGATGCCGCTGCCAATGCCACAGCGGACAGCGGCCCCTTGCACGGTGACGGTGCGGATCGCCACATTGAAAGTGGCCGCACCGCCGGGCCGCACCACCCCGACCGCGCCGCAATAAACGCCGCGCGGCTCGGGCTCCAGCGCCCGGATCATGTGCATGGCGCGCACCTTGGGCGCCCCCGTGATGGAGCCGCAGGGAAACAGGGCGGCAAACACATCGGCCAGCGTCGTGCCGGACCGGGTATTCGCCTCAACGTCGGATGTCATTTGCCACACACTCGGCAGCGCCTCCAGCCGGAACAGATGCGGCACATGCACCGAAAACGGCTGGGCCACTCTGGAGAGATCGTTGCGGATCAGATCCACGATCATCACGTTCTCTGCCCGTTCCTTGGGTGAAGCACGCAACTGGGCCGCCAGCGCCGCATCCATCTCGGGCGTGGCGCCACGCGGGGCCGTGCCCTTCATGGGGCGCACCAGAATACGCTCGCCATCCCAGTCAAAAAACAGCTCGGGCGACACGGACAGCACCTGCTCATCGCCGGTGTCAATGAAGGCGGCATAGCCCCCCGGTTGCGCCCGCCGCAGCGCCGTGAACAGGTCGCGCGGCGCCCCTTGCAGAACCCCATGCAACTGGGCGGTGTAATTAAGCTGGTAAAGCTCACCGTCCGCAATGGCTCGGTGGATATCGGCCATACCTTGGTCAAAGGCCGTCCGCGACAGGCTCCCCTGCCATTGCGCAACGGCGATATCGCCCACCTCAGCCTCGGGCCAGACTTGGGGCGCGTCATACACGCCAAACCAGGCCAGCGGACCGTCCGCCTCATGCACCTCCAGCGCCGGGTCAAAAGCGGCGCCAGCTTCGTAACGGAGGTAACCCACACACCAGCGACCCTGGCGCGCCAGGGCGTCCACCGCCTCCAATACCGGCCGCACCTGGGCCGGGCTGTGCGCCACCAGCGTCTGGTCCGGCGCACCAAATGCGCAACGCAAAGGCGACCCCGCCCCCTCGGCACCGGCAGCGACAAAATCAATCAAGGTTTGCATGGTGTGAAGCATAGCCCGATCGACTAGACTCGCGGCACCAATGACTCGTCCAACGACCCAGCCATGACTAACTCCACCCCCTCCCCCACGCCAGATCCCGCAACGCCCTACGGCACCCTGCCCGCCCACGCCACGACCTTGGCTCGCAAACCGATCAGCTTGCCGCGCTTGCTGGAGATGCACGCACGCGGAGAAAAAATCACCATGCTTACCGCCTACGATGCCACTTTTGGCGCTGTCGCCGATGCGGCCGGGATCGACTGCATTCTGGTGGGTGATTCGCTGGGCATGGTCTGCCAGGGCCAAAGCAGCACCGTCAGTGTCACGCTGGAAACCATGCGTTACCACGTTGAAAGTGTCGCGCGAGGCCTGCGCCGGGCTCAGGGGGCAGCCTGGCTGATTGGCGATTTGCCATTTGGTGCCTACCATGAATCGAAAGAACAGGCTCTGCGCAGTGCCGCCGTCCTGATGCAGGCTGGCGCCCACATGGTCAAACTGGAGGGCGGTGGCTGGAGCGCCGAAACCGTTCGTTTTCTGGTCGAACGCGGTATTCCCGTTTGCGCCCATCTGGGGCTGACGCCGCAAACCGTTTACGCGCTGGGGGGTTACCGGGTCCAAGGCAAAAGTACCGAATCAGCCGCGCTTCTGAAACAGCAGGCGCATGAATTACAGGACGCCGGTGCCACGCTGATGGTGCTCGAGATGGTGCCTGCGGCCCTGGCAGCCGAACTCACAACCGAATTGCTGCATTGCGCCACCATCGGCATTGGTGCCGGCAACGGCACCGCAGGCCAGGTGCTGGTGCTGCACGACATGCTGGGCGTCAACCTGGGCAAAAATCCGAAATTCGTGCGCAACTTCATGACCGGGGCCACCGGTATTCGTGAAGCCATGCAAGCCTATGTTGCCGCAGTCAAAGACGGCTCATTCCCTGACAATTCCCTCCACGCCTGGTAGGCGGACAAGTATGAAAATCGTACACACCATCGCCGCATTGCGCGAGCATCTGGCGCAATTCAAACATCCCGCTTTTGTCCCCACGATGGGCAATTTGCACGAAGGTCATCTGGCCTTGGTGCGACAAGCCAAGCCCCTGGGTGACGTGACAGTTGTTAGCATCTTCGTCAACCGCTTGCAGTTTTTACCGCATGAGGACTTTGACACCTATCCCCGCACCTGGGAGTCGGACTGCGAGAAGCTGCAAGCGGCGGGCTGTGACGTGGTGTTTGCACCGACCGAAAAAGAACTTTACCCCGAACCGCAAACCTTCAAAGTGCATCCCCCGGCTGAGTTGGCTGACATTCTGGAAGGCTATTTTCGGCCCGGCTTTTTTGTCGGCGTCTGCACCGTGGTCATGAAACTCTTTTGCTGTGTGCAGCCGCGCGTGGCCGTGTTTGGCCAGAAGGACTACCAGCAGTTGATGGTGATCCGGCGCATGGTGCAGCAATTTGCCCTGCCCATCGAGATCGTGGGCGGGGACATCACACGGGCAGCGGACGGACTGGCGCTGTCATCGCGCAACGGTTATCTCAGTGAAAGCGAGCGCGCCGAGGCGGTGCAGTTATCGCTTGCACTCAAGTCCATGGCGGAGGCCTTGCGCAGCGGTGCCACTGACCTCGCGGCGCTGGAAGCACAGGCCATGAAAACGCTCGCGGCACGGGGCTGGCAGCCAGACTACCTGGTGGTGCGGCGCCGCAGCGATTTGCAGCCCCCTCAACCGGGCGATGCGCTGGTGGTGCTGGCTGCGGCCAAAATCGGTGCGACCCGCTTGATCGACAACCTCGAGGTCTGAGTCCATCCCGTTGCGGCACCTGGATTCAGCTTGGATTGGCCGCAACATCTTTCCTCAACAAGGCTTCCATTTCGCTCACGGGCACCGGTCTGGCAAACAGATAGCCCTGCCCGTAATCGCACCCGGCAGCGGTGAGCAAGTCGCGTTGCTCCCTGGTTTCAACCCCTTCTGCGATCACTTTAATTCCCAGCTTGTGGCACATCACGATGATGGCTTCGCAAAGGGCGAGATCGTCGGAATCGCCCGTCATTTTGAGAACAAATGACTGGTCAATCTTGAGATAGTCGATATGGAATTTCTTGAGGTAAGAAAGCGAAGAGTAGCCGGTCCCAAAATCGTCGATTGACAATTGAACGCCTGCATCACGGAAAAAGTTCAACTGATCCGTGACGACCTCACTGGCTTCGAGCAACAGGCCTTCGGTAATTTCCACCACAAGCTCTCCGTCCAGGCAGTCTGACGGCTGACCAAGTGCCCGACATGGTTCAAAGCAGCTACTGCGGCTGATGTTGAAATTCTGGAATTGCAGCGGAGACATGTTCACGCTGACCTGAAATAAGGGATCGATGGTCCGGCGCCAGTGGTGTGCTTGTTGCACAGCCTGCTGCATCACCCATTCGCCAATCGCCATGATCATCCCCGTTTGTTCTGCAATCGGGATGAATTCAGCCGGGTTGATCAAGCCGCGTGTCGGATGACGCCAGCGGATGAGCGCCTCGGCCTTGTGGATGGCGCCGGTCGCCAGCGCAACGATCGGCTGTACACCACATCGAGTTGCCGGCTGGTCAGTGCATCGCGCAAATCGTTGGCCATGCGCATCCGGGCCTGGGCGGCGTGCTGCATGCGCGGCATGAAATAGTTGAACTGGTTGCGACCGTGCGTCTTGGCGGCATACATCGCCTGATCTGCGTTCTTGAGCAGACTGTCGGCCTCGGTGGCGTCTTCCGGGTACAAGGTGATGCCGATGCTGCCCGAGATATGAATGACGTCCTCCTGTAGATGAAACGGTTCGGCCAGCGCCTGCAAGATCTTGCGCGCCGCGCGTTCGACACTGCCAGCGTCCTGCAGTTCGCCCATGATCACGGTAAATTCGTCGCCGCCGATGCGCGCGACCGTGTCTATCCGCCGAATGCAGGTAGACAAACGCTGCGCCGCCTGCTTGAGCAACATATCACCGATGTCGTGTCCCAGGGTATCGTTGACTTCCTTGAACTGGTCGAGGTCAATGAACATCAGGGCGAGCCGCTGGCCGACCCGTTTGGCCTTTTGTATTTCGTGCTCCAGCCGGTCGTAGAACATGCTGCGATTGGGCAGGCCGGTCAAGGCATCGAAGTTGGCTTGCTGCCAAATCGTCGCTTCAGCCCGCTTCTGATCCGTGATGCGCGAGAACATGCCGATTCGCAGCCTCGCATGGCGCTGCTCGTCGTAAATGGTATCGATCATCAACCACTGCGGGCACAGCTCGCCGCTTTTGTGCCGCATCTGGATCATGCCTTGCCAGTGGCCTGTTTTTGTCAGCGGCGACTGGATTTCATCCGGGAAAAAATCAGCCTGGTGCTCGTAGCCGAATAAATCGGTGGACTGGCCAACCACCTCCTGTTCGGCATACCCCGTCAATCGGGTGAACGCCGGATTGATGGCGATGATCCTGTTGTCAACATCCACCACCATGATGGCTTCGCCAATGGCCTAGTAGACCACGTCCGACAAGCGCAGCGCCTGCTCCATCTTCTTGCGCTCGGTGATGTCGGTTGAAATTCCGATGATGCCGATCAATTGGTTTGTTTCATCGCGGATCGGGGAGTTCGTCAAATGGATGGGAATGATCTGGCCGTTACGGTGCCGTACCAGAAATTCACCCGACCAACTCTCGCCCTTCATCAGCCGGGACAGTATCTCCTGGGCTTGCGACATGGAGGATTCGGCCGGGGTGACCTCCAGGATGGAACGCCCCATCACTTCGGCGGATGACCAGCCATAGAGCCGCTCGGCAAAGGGATTCCAATAAATGATGGCCCCACTCAAATCAGTCGCAATCACCGCTTGCTCGACCGATGCCAGCAGGAGGGTATGCAAACGAATCTGGTTTTGTGAAAGTTTGCGCTCGGTGACATTTTCATGAGCGATCACGATGCGCAAGGGGTCGTCGGCTGACAGGGGGGTGATTTTGAGTTTGAACCAGCGCTGCTCCTGCGGCGAGTGGCAGGCGTACTCCATCATGGCTGCTTCCCGTTCACCAGCCGCCACCTCCCGTATCAACGTCGCGGCAACAGGGGCATCCGCCTCACCGCGCGCCGCCGACTGGTCGCAGACGTCCAGATAATTAACCCCTTCCGAAACGGCATCGGGATCTGCGCCGTTGGCCTGGGCAAATTCCCGCCACGCTTTGTTGACGGCGAGGATGGTGCCAGACGCGTCGATCACGGCAATGTGCTTGGACAGCACATCTATCGTCGCCTGGTAAAACCGGTATGAAGCTTGTTGTCGCTCGTCATTCATACGCGCTCCCACAAAGATGGCCTCAAAAGGTGCCGCCTCAGTCGGCCCCCCTCACTCCTTTACTTTGAACAGTGTGTCGTGATGTCAGCAATTCAAGCATATCCATCTTGCGCACCGTTTCAACCGCTTCAATGCGCCACCGGGCGCATCCCCCTTGACCTGTCTCAATGCAGACACATAAGCTGCATGCCATCCTTGCCCAAAAACAAAGGAGACACGCCATGGCCCATGAAAGTATTCGCATACTTCGGGACGAACACGCCGCGCTGGCGACCCTGCTGCGCTCGTTGGGTCAGATGGTCGAGCGGGGCCCAGGTGACGATTTGGAAGGATTTTTTGACGTGATGCGGGCGATGCTGTTCTACATCGATGAATTCCCGACCCGTCTGCACCATCCCAAAGAATCTGAACTTCTCTTTCCCCGGGTCGCCCGCCTGGCCCCCGAGACCGTGCCGCTGATTGAGCGGCTGGAAAAAGAGCATGCCAATGGCGAAGCAGCGGTGCGGGAGTTGCAGCATTTATTGCTGGCCTGGGAGCTGGTCGGCAAGGTAAGGCGCCCCGCCTTCACGGCGGCGGCCAAGCAATATGTCGAGTTTTCTCTGGAGCACATGCGGCTGGAAGAAACGGTGATCCTGCCGGCCGCCCTCCGGGTCCTGAGCGCTGCCGACTGGAAAGAGTTCGACGCCGCCTTTGCCACCAACTGCGACCCCTTGACCGGCAAATTCCAGCGTGACCCGGTCTATGACCGGCTGATGACCCACATTGTGATGCGCGCCCCGCCACCCATTGGTTTTGGCAAAAACTAGGGCGCGCGCACTGTCAGGCCGCCCCGATCTGCGGCACCAGGCTGCCGGCCTCTTTGCCGGCCTTGAGGGCGGCGGTAAACGCCAGCATGCGGTCAATCGGCAACCGGGCGCGCAAGCCCAGGGCGGGATCGACGTGAATTTCATTGGCACCGGTTTCCAGCACCCGGGCCACATCGGCCAGACCATTCATCGCCATCCAGGGGCAATGCGCGCAGCTCTTGCAGGTGGCGCTGTTGCCAGCGGTAGGCGCTTCGATGAACAGCTTGCCGGGGTTCAAGGTGCGCAGCTTGTGCATCATGCCGTTGTCGGTGGCGACGATGAATTCTTTGGCATCCATCTCGCGCGCCGCCTTGAGAATGGCGGAGGTCGAGCCCACCGCGTCGGCCAGCGCCACCACATCAAACGGGCTTTCGGGATGCACCAGCACTTTGGCACCGGGATGCGCCTGGATCAGGGCTTCCAGTTCAAAGGCCTTGAACTCGTCGTGCACGATGCAGGAGCCGCCCCACATCACCATGTCGGCGCCGGTCTCGCGCTGGATGTAGCCGCCCAGATGCCGGTCGGGCGCCCACAGGATTTTTTCACCTTTGTCCTTGAGCGCACGCACGATCTCCAGCGCGCAGCTTGAAGTCACCAGCCAGTCGGAACGGGCCTTGACCGCCGCGCTGGTGTTGGCGTACACCACCACCGTGCGGTCAGGGTGGGCGTCGCAAAAGGCTGAAAAATCGTCCACCGGGCAGCCCAGGTCGAGCGAGCAGGTGGCGTCCAGGTCGGGCATCAGGATGCGTTTCTCGGGCGAGAGGATTTTGGAGGTTTCGCCCATGAAGCGCACGCCCGACACCACCAGCGTGGTGGCGGCATGATCGCGGCCAAAGCGGGCCATCTCCAGCGAATCACTAACGATGCCGCCGGTTTCCTCCGCCAGATCCTGCAAGTCGGGGTGCACGTAGTAGTGCGACACCATCACCGCATTTTTTTCTTTCAGCAAGCGGCGGATTTTGTCTTTGAGCGCGGCGCGCTCGGCGGGGCCGGGCTCGACCGGGACACGCGCCCAGGCGTGTCTGGTGGCGCAGACGCCGCCGTGGGTCGCCGCTTCTTGCAGCGGTTGCTCGTATTCGACATCCATCATGGCATTGAGAGTGTTCGTCATCACAACTCCTTGAAACGCATGGAAAAATCAGTGGCCTGAACGTCTTTGGTCAAGGCCCCAATGGAGATGCGGTCAACCCCGGTGGCTGCAATAGCGCGCACGGTGGACATGTTCACGCCGCCCGACACTTCCAGAATAGCGCGCCCTGCGTTGATCTGCACGGCATCGCACAGCATGGACAGGCTCATGTTGTCGAGCAGAACCATGGTGGCACCACAGTCCAGCGCCTCGGTCAGTTGCGCCAGGGTTTCGACCTCGATTTCGACAAACTTGGCACCCGGGGCCACGGCTGCGGCGCATTGCAGGACGGCGGTGACGCCACCCGCCGCGGCGATGTGGTTTTCCTTGATCAGCACGGCGTCATACAGGCCGATGCGGTGGTTGGTGCCGCCGCCGGTGCGCACCGCGTATTTTTGTGCCAGGCGCAAGCCGGGTAGCGTCTTGCGCGTGTCCACGATCTGGGCGCGGTTGCCCGGCACGCCCTGCACGGCTTCGACATAGCTGGCGGTTTTGGTGGCAACGGCGCTCAGCAGTTGCAGAAAATTCAAGGCCGTGCGCTCGGCCGTCAGCAGTGCGCGGGCCGGGCCTTCCATCTCCAACACCACCTGGTCCGGCTCGCAACGCTCACCTTCCTGCACCCGCCAGACCGTGCGGATCGCCGGGTCCACCTGTTGCAGCGCGGCCTGCGCCCACGGAATACCGCAAATCACCGCGGCTTCACGCGCCAGCACATGGGCCCGCGCCTGGCGCGCAGGGTCGATCAGTCCGGCCGTCAAATCCCCCGCGCCCACGTCTTCCTGCAGGGCGCGCGCCGCATCCACATGGGCCAGTTCAGCCACGGCGACGTCGGAGAAATCAAAAAATGGTGTCATGGCGGTATTCATCAAGAAAGTTAATTGCTATGTATTTAATAGCTACTCACGCACATCGGACGGGGGCTAGAGGCCAATTTATTATAAAAAACGGTCCAAAATCCGGCGACTGTCCTTGCTCAGGGTCGCCAGATCGCGAATCAGGAACTGGATGCCGTGCGAGTCAGTCACCAGCAAAATGACCGGCCCGACGCGGCGAATGTCCTCGTCACCGCGCAGCACAAAGCGGGTTTCACCCCGGTCCGTCTGCACCAGCCAAGTACACGGCGTAGAGAAGCTGGTGACACTGTCAATGCGCAATATCTCGGGCATGAACTCACGGGTTTCCAGCTCGTCGCGAATCAGGCTTTGCGCCGGTTCGGGCAGCTCAGCCAGGACGTCAATCCACGCCACTTCATGACCATCGGTATGCACCAGGGCAATGCCCACCTCGGGCGACTGGATCGGAAATGCCCGCACCGGCACCACGCCTTCAAAAACCTGGCCCTCGGACGTGGTCAATATAAGACGGCCAAAGGGATTGCGGGCGAGCTGAAAAGCCGTCGTCGCCATGGCAAGGGTGTCGTTCATTCGCTGTCCTTCGCGTCGTCCATATCCACATCCATATTGCGCGCCTGCGCCTGGTAGAGGTTGAAATAGGCGCCCTCTGCCGCCATCAGCGCATCGTGCGTTCCCACCTCCACCACCCTCCCGCGGTCCAGCACCACCAGCCGGTTGGCCCGGTGCAAAGTGGAAAGCCGGTGGGCAATGGCAATGGTGGTGCGGCCTTGCACCAGGTTTTCAAGGGCTTTCTGGATCTCTTTCTCAGTTTCGGAGTCCACCGACGAGGTTGCTTCGTCCAGGATCAGGATGCGCGGGTCGATCAGCAAAGCCCGGGCAATCGAGATGCGCTGGCGCTCACCGCCGGACAAACCCTGGCCGCGCTCCCCCACCATCGAGTCGTAGCCCTGCGCCAGGCGCAAGATGAATTCATGCGCGTGCGCAGCGCGCGCGGCGGCAATGATCTCGGCCCGCGTAGCGTGCGGTTTGCCATAGGCGATGTTCTCGGCGATGGTGCCGAAGAACAGGAAAGGCTCCTGCAGCACCAGCCCGATGTGGCGCCGGTAGTCGGCAATCGGGAACGAGCGGACATCGACGCCATCGACCCGGATCGAGCCTTCCGTCACATCGTAAAAACGGCAGATCAGGTTGACCAGCGTGCTCTTGCCGGAACCGCTGTGGCCCACCAGGCCAATCATTTCGCCGGGTTCGATCGTCAGATTGATGCCTTTGTTGACTTCGCGGTTGCCATAGCGAAAGCTCACGTCTTTCAATTCAATGCGGCCTTCAACATGGTCCAGCTTCACCGGCTGCGTCGGCTCAGGCACGCTGGAAACATGGTCCAGGATGTCAAAAATGCGCTTGGCGGCCGAGGCGGATTTCTCGGTGACCGAGACGATGCGGCTCATGGAGTCCAACCGGCCGTAGAAACGGCTGATGTAGGCCACAAAAGCCATCAGCACCCCGACCGTGATTTCGGCCCGTGACACCAGCCAGATGCCGAACGCCCACACCACCAGCAAGCCCAACTCGGTCAGCAGCGAGACGCTGGGCGAGAACAGGGACCAGATTTTGTTGATCTTGTCATTGACCGCCAAATTGTGTTTATTGGCCTCGCGAAAACGCGCCGCCTCGCGATTTTCCTGGGCAAAGGCTTTCACCACGCGCACGCCGGGAATGGTGTCGGCCAGCACGCTGGTGACTTCAGACCAGACGCGATCGATCTTCTCGAAGCCGGTTTGCAGCCGGAAGCGCACAGCGCGGATCATCCAGACGATAAAGGGCAGCGGCACCAGCGTGACCAGCGCCAGCCACGGGTTGATGGAGATCAGGATGACCGCCGTCATGATCAGCATCAAGATGTCGCTGGCAAAGTCCAGCAGATGCAGCGACAGGAACACGCAGATGCGGTCGCTCTCGCTGCCGATGCGCGACATCAGGTCGCCGGTGCGCTTGCCGCCAAAGTACTCCAGCGACATGCGCAAGAGGTGCTCATAGGTGGTGGTGCGCAGGTCCGCCCCGATACGCTCGGACACCAGGGCCAGGATGTAAGTCTTGGCCCACGACAGCCCCCACGCCAGCAAGGCCGCGCCGAACAGGCCCGACAGGTACGTTGCCACCAGCATGGGGTCGATGTGCTGGCCGTTCTGGAAGGGGATCAGCACCTCATCCATCAAGGGCATGGCCAGGTAGGGCGGCACCAGACTGGCCGCCGTGCCCAGCAGGGTCAGCACCAAACCGGCAAACAACTGGCCGCGGTAGGGTTTGGCAAAGCGCCACAGCCGCAGCAACGTCCAGGTGGAGGGCGGCGTGTGGATGACTTTGGTGCAGATCGGGCACTCATCCTGATCGGGTTCCAGCGGCGCCTTGCAACTCGGGCAGCGATGGCCTTCGGCCAGGGCCGGCGGTTGACCGGAGATATGACTCAGCAAATAAATCTGAAATTGTTCCAGCAAGCGGATCGCGTGAAGGTTGCGACCGAGCGTGAAACGCCAGCTCGCCAGTCGCCCGTGCGCGTCATGGAGTTCCAGATGGCCGACGCCCGCGTGATCATGATGCTTGAGTTGCAGATCTGGCTGGTAAGCCCACACTTGCCATGTCGCATCGGGCGAGCGGCTCAACAAGCGCTGGTTTGTCACGAGCACCAAGCCGCTGGTAAAACGGAGTTTGGTGCTCAAGTCAACCTCCAGCACGGCTAAAACGTTCTCGTTGGTTTGGAGCTGTGCACGGACTTCTGGATGCCAGTCGGCCGGGATGTCGTTTAACGATGGATCGGTAGCAGGGATTTCGTTTGTCATTTAGGCCAGATGATTCTGCGGATTGGCGGCCATAAGCCGGACCAGGATCGGTTGAAACTGCAATAGACTTGCGATATTACGTTGACACCGACACTTAAAAATGATTATGACGTGACGGTCATGCCCAAAAAGGGAAATGACCGCATGAACTGGAATTCACCCGTGGTGCTTGATTGCAAAACTGTATAGATTCATGACGAAGAAGAACATTCAATTACGGCGGGTTACCCATCTGCGCGGCCCCAACATCTGGACTTACCGTCCGGTGATTGAGGCCTGGGTCGATATCGGGGCGCTGGAGGATTTCCCCTCCAACACGCTCCCTGGATTTTATGAGCGTTTGACCGCCTTGCTGCCTGGTCTGGCCCTTCATCGCTGCGGTGTCGGCGAACCGGGCGGTTTTCTGGAGCGCCTGCGCGAGGGCACATGGGCCGGGCATATCCTGGAACATGTGGTGTTGGAGTTGCAAACCATGGCCGGCATGCAAACCGGTTTTGGCAAGACCCGCCAGACCCCGGTCCGGGGCCTGTACAAGATGGCCTTTCGCACCCGCCAGGAGCAAGTCGGCCGCGCCGCACTGGCGGCAGGCCGCGACCTCGTGATGGCCGCCATCGACAACGTGCCCTATGACATGGCCGCCACCGTGCTCAAGCTGCGCGATATGGTGGACTCCCTGTGCCTGGGGCCCAGCACCGCACACATCGTCGAAGCCGCCACCGACCGCGGCATCCCCCACATTCGCCTGACCGACGGCAATCTGGTGCAACTCGGCCATGGCGCCAGCCAGCGCCGCATCTGGACGGCCGAGACCGACCAGACCAGTGCCATTGCCGAAGAAATTGCGAGCGACAAGGACTTGACCAAATCCCTGCTTCAATCGTGCGGCGTGCCGGTGCCGCAAGGGCAACTGGTCAAAACCGCCGAAGAAGCGTGGGAAGCCGCCCAGGACATCGGACTGCCCGTTGCGCTCAAGCCCTACGACGGCAACCACGGACGTGGTGTTTCACTGGATCTGCGCGACCAAAAAGACATCGAAGCCGCTTTTGAGCTGGCCCAGCGCAAGGGCAGTGGCAGCGTCATCGTGGAGCAATTCATCCCCGGCAACGAGCATCGCCTGCTGGTCGTGGGCAAACGCGTGGTGGCAGCCGCGCGCGGCGAAACCGCCTGGGTCACGGGCGACGGCCGCTCCAACATCATTGAACTGGCGGATAGCCAGCTCAACTCCGACCCCCGGCGCGGCGACGGAGAAGAAGCCCCGCTGAACACCGTGGTTCCTCAGGAAGGCGCTGAAATCATTCTTGAGCTGGAACGCCAGGGCTTCACCGCCTACTCGGTGCCTGCACAAGGCGAAAAAGTACTGATTCAGCGCAACGGCAACGTGGCTTTTGACGTATCCGACCGCATCCACCCCAGCGTGGCTGCCGCGGCGGCCCTGGCCGCGCGCGTCGTGGGACTGGACATTGCGGGCGTCGATATGGTGCTGGAAGACATCACCCGCCCCTTGAGTGAGCAGCGGGGTGCGGTGATTGAGGTCAATGCCAGCCCCGGCTTGCTGGCGCATCTGAAGCCGGCCGACGGGCAGCCCCGGCCGATTGGCAAGGCGATCATTGAACACCTGTTTGACGCCGGTCACCATGGCCGCATTCCGGTGGTGGGCGTCACCGGCACCCAGGACACCACGCGCATTGCACGCCTGATCGCCTGGCTGGTCCACATCAGTGGCAAGCAGGTCGGCCTGGCCTGCCGTGACGGCTTTTATCTGGGAGCCCGCCAGGTGGAGGCCATTGACAGCACCCCCTGGGATGCCGCCCAGCGCCTGCTCATCAACCGCTCGGTGGAAACCGCCGTGTTCGAGAACAGCAGCCGCATGACCTTGAGCGAAGGGTTGGCGTACGACAAGTGCACCGTTGGTGTGGTGACGGATGTCAGCGGCTTTGAGACCCTGAACGATTTCTACATTGACGACCTGGACAAGCTCTACAACGTGGTGCGCACGCAGGTCGATGTGGTTTTGCCGCAGGGCACCGCCGTCCTCAACGCCGCCGACCCCAAAGTGGTCGAGATGGCCTCCTTGTGTGATGGCCAGGTCATTTTTTACGCGCTGGACGCCCAACTGGAAGCCATCGCCGCCCACCGCGCCCAGGGCGGACGGGCGCTTTTTGTGAGCGACGGACAGATCGTGCTGGCCCAAGGCATGGAAAAGTTTGCATCGATTCCGCTGGCCACCATGAAACAGGCCAAGGCCGAAAAACCCGAGATGGTGATGGCCGCCGTGGCGGCCGCCTGGGCCCTGGACATCGCGCCCGAACTGATCGCGGCCGGTCTGCGTACCTTTGAGTCAGCCCCCCAAAAGAAATATTGATCGTATGGAAATCTCACGCATCCGCGCCCTGCGCGGCCCCAACCTCTGGTGCAATCACACCGCCATTGAAGCCGTGGTCACCTGCACCCCTGCCGAGTGCACCATCAGCACGCGCAATGGTTTCGAGGGTCGTCTGCGAGCCCGTTTTCCTGAACTCAGCCCTTTGCAACCCACGGGTCACGATGACACGGTGCCCATGGCCCATGTTCTCGAACTGGCGGCGCTGGACCTGCAAGCCCAGGCCGGCTGCCCGGTCACCTTCAGCCGGACAACGGCCACGCTGACACCGGCGGTTTACCAAGTGGTGGTGGCGTATTCCGAAGAAGCCGTCGGCCGTCTGGCCCTGGAACTGGCGCAAGCCCTGTGCCTGGCCGCCCAGAACGACACGCCCTTTGACCTGCAGCAGGCGCTGGAGCAACTGCGCGAACTCGACGAAGATGTGCGCCTGGGACCCAGCACGGGCGCCATCGCCCAGGCCGCCGTGGCACGCAACATCCCCTACCGCCGCATGACGCAAGGCAGCATGATCATGTTCGGCTGGGGCAGCAAGCAGCGCCGGATTCAGGCCGCTGAAATGGATGTGACCAGCGCCATTGCCGAAGCCATTGCCCAGGACAAGCACCTCACCAAGAAATTGCTGGCAGCAGCGGGCGTACCGGTTCCGGGCGGCCGCGAGGTGGATACCCCCGAGGATGCCTGGGCGGCAGCCTGCGCCATCGGCCTGCCGGTGGTGATCAAGCCCAAGGATGGCAACCAGGGCAAGGGCGTCACCGTCAACATCACATCACAGCAACAACTGCTGGCGGCCTATGCGGCGGCGGTCGAATTTGGCGACGAAATTCTGGTCGAACGCTACATTCCCGGTAACGACTTTCGCCTGCTGGTGATCGGCAACAAGCTGGTGGCGGCGGCACGCCGTGACCCGCCCAATGTGGTGGGTGATGGCAGCCACACCATTCTTGAGCTGGTGGAACAGGTCAACAAGGACCCGCGTCGCGGCTCGGGACACGCCACCTCCCTGACCAAGATCCGCTTTGACGATATTGCCCGGGCTTGCCTGGCGGGTCAGGGCTTGCAGGCTGAGTCGGTTCCTGCCAAGGGCCAGCGCGTTACCCTGCGCCACAACGCCAATTTGTCCACCGGCGGCTCGGCCACCGATGTCACCGATGATGTCCATCCTGAAGTAGCGGCCCGTGCCGTAGCAGCCGCACAGATGGTGGGGCTCGATATTTGCGGCGTGGACATGGTTTGCTCCAGCATCCTGCACCCGCTCGAAGAACAGGGTGGCGGCGTGGTCGAAGTCAACGCTGCACCCGGCTTGCGCATGCATCTCTCGCCGTCTTTTGGCAAGGGGCGCGCCGTGGGCGAGGCCATCATTTCCACCATGTTCGGCGAGCATGAGAATGGCCGCATTCCACTGGTCGCCGTGACCGGCACCAATGGCAAAACCACCACCGTGCGCCTGATCTCCCACCTGCTGGCCCAAAGCGGCCTGCGCGTGGGCATGACCAATACCGATGGCGTTTACATTGCCGGCCAGCGCATCGACACCGGCGACTGCAGCGGCCCCAAAAGTGCGCGCAACGTGCTGCAGCATCCCGACGTGGATGCCGCCGTGCTGGAAACCGCGCGCGGCGGCATGCTGCGCGAAGGCCTGGCCTTTGACCGCTGTGATGTGGCGGTGGTCACCAATGTCGGCAGCGGCGACCATCTGGGCCTGAACTACATCACCACCGTGGAGGATCTGGCCGTGCTCAAGCGTGTGGTGGTGCAAAACATTGCCCCGAACGGAGTGGCCGTGCTCAATGCGGTGGATCCCATCGTGGCCACCATGGCCCAGCACTGCCGTGGGTCCGTCACGTTTTTCGCCCTGGACCGAACCCATCCGGTCATGGCCACCCACCTGGCGCAGGGCCACCGTGCCGTCTATGTCGAAGACGGCTGCCTGGTGGCCGCGCAAGGTGCGCTCCAACACAAGGTGCCCTTGTCGGCCGTGCCCATTACCCACCAGGGCACCATCGGTTTTCAGGTGGAAAACGTGATGGCTTCGGTGGCTGCGGCCTGGGGCCTGGGTCTGGACTGGGACGTGTTGCGGGCTGGCCTCGCCAGTTTTGTCAACAACAATAACAACGCACTGGGCCGTTTCAACCTGTTCACCTACCGGGGCGCCACGGTCATTGCCGACTACGGCCACAACCCGGATGCGATTTCAGCCCTGGTGCGGGCCGTGGAGAACATGCCCGGCAAGCGCCGCTCGGTGGTGATCAGCGGCGCGGGCGACCGGCGCGATGAAGACATCCGGCAACAGACCGAGATTCTGGGTCACGCCTTTGACGACGTGGTGCTCTACCAGGACCAGTGCCAACGCGGACGCGCCGATGGGGAAGTGCTGGCGCTGCTGCGTGCCGGACTGGCCCAGGCCACGCGCACCAAAACGATTCAGGAAATTCAGGGTGAATTCATCGCCATTGACGCCGCCATGGACACCTTGAAAGAAGGCGACCTGTGCCTGATTCTGGTCGATCAGGTGGAAGAAGCGCTGGCGCATATTGCGGCGCGGATTGCCAAAGACAAAGTCTGAATACCGGCCGGGATCCTGATCGCCAGAGCGGCGTTCGGGGTTCAGGCTTGTTCGTTGGCCGGGTCGCGGTTCATGAGGGCGGCCACGGCTTGGTCAGGCCGCATCTGGCCGTCCAGCAAGGCCACCACGGCCTGCGCAATCGGCATCTCCACCCCAAGGCACAGCGCACGTTGCACGACTGTGCGGGCGGAATAAACCCCTTCCGCCACATGACCGAGCGACGCCACCGCCTGTTGCAGGGTTTGGCCTTTGGCGAGCGCCAAGCCCACCTGCCGGTTGCGGGACAAATCACCGGTCGCCGTCAGCACCAGGTCGCCCAAGCCGCTCAAACCCATGAACGTGTCCGACTTGGCGCCTAGCGCCACGCCCAGGCGTGTCATTTCGGCCAAGCCGCGGGTGATCAGTGCGGCACGGGCGTTGAGGCCCAAATTGAGGCCGTCGCACAAACCGGTGGCGATGGCCAGCACGTTTTTCACTGCGCCGCCCACTTCCACCCCCACGATGTCGTCATTGGCATAGACCCGCACCGTCGGACTGTGAAAAGCCGCCACCAGGGCGTCACGCACCGCCGCATGCGCGCTGGCAGCTACCAGCGCCGTCGGCTGAGCGCGAGCCACTTCTTGGGCAAAGCTCGGGCCGCTGAGCACACCCGCTATCAAATCAGGAGCTACTCGTGCTTGTATCTCGTGGGCTAGAAGCCCAAAAGGCTCTGAAGTTGCGGCTTCAAAGCCTTTGCACAGCCAGGCCACCGGCACACGGCAATCGGACAAGTGCGCCAGCATGCCGCGCAAGCCCGCCATCGGCGTGGCAACGATGACCAGATCAGCCCCGGCCAGCAGACTGGCGAACGGCGCCGGATCAAGCAAGCCGGATGAATTAACCGTCAGCGTGGAAGGAAAAGGGATGCCCGGCAAATAGCGCGCATTTTGACGCTGCGCCTGCATGGCAGACGCTTGCTCGGCATCGCGCGCCCACAGCGTCACGGCGTGGCGGGCCAAGGGGTTGGCACCCGCACTGATGGCCAGTGCCGTGCCCCAGGCGCCAGCACCCATCACTATGATTTTCATAGCTTCCTACGCAATGAATACAAGGGCTAGAGGGCTAAAACCTTATTAATTCTTACTGAATGACAGGTGCGGCCTCAGCGGCGGCGGCGGCCTGCTGTTGCTGCTGCTCGTACATGGCCTGGAAGTTGATTTCCGACAGGTGCACCGGTGGGAACCCACCGCGCTGAATCAGGTCGGCCACATTGCCGCGCAAGTAGGGGTACACGATTTGCGGGCAGGCAATGCCCATGATCTGACTCATCTGTTCTGGCGGCAAGTTGCGGATTTCGAAAATGCCGGCTTGCGAGGCTTCGACCAAAAACACGGTTTTTTCCTTGATCTTGGTTTGCACGGTCGCGGTGACCGTGACTTCAAAAACACCATCCGCCACTGGCGTGGCATTCACGCCCAACTGGATATCCACGGTAGGCGACTCTTGCTCCAGCAGGATGGCCGGCGAGTTGGGTTGTTCCAGGGACGCTTCCTTGAGGTAAACGCGTTGGATTTGAAAAACGGGATCTTGTTGTTGGTCGGACATGGATTTTCCTTGAGAAAGGGGGCAAACAGGTCGCTTTGCGCCGCTGCGGTTTGCCCCGAAAAATTTCAATTACACAGTTAAAAACAGCCTGCTTTGACACTCTGCCGAAGCAGGCACAGGCTCGGGATCGAGCAAGATTATGTCAGGTGGTCGCGTTCAGCAAAGACATCAAACCGCCCTGACCATCCAACGCTACCAGATCATCGCAGCCACCGACATGCGTCTGGCCAATGAAAATCTGGGGCACGGTGCGCCGACCGGTGATTTCCATCATCTTCATGCGCTGGGCGGGGTCGGTGTCGATGCGGATTTCTTCAATCTGCTCAACACCTTTAGATTTAAGAATCTTCTTGGCTTGAATGCAATAAGGGCAAACAGCGGTGGTGTACATCTTGACGGCTTGCATGGCGTCAGGCCTTTTCAACCGGCAAATTGGCTTTTCTCCAGGCGTTCAAGCCGCCATTCAACGATTGAGCCTGCTCATAGCCGAGCTTTTTGGCAATGCCGACAGCGCGACCCGAGCGGGCGCCCGACTGACACACCAGAATGACCGGCAACGCCTTGTTCTTCACAGTCGTCGGTAATTTTTGTTCCAACTGGCTCAAAGGAATATTTTTGGCGCCGCCCACATGACCGGCATCGAACTCATTGGCTTCGCACACATCAATGACGACCGCCTTCTCACGATTGATCAACTGCACCGCGCCTTCGGTTGTCAGCGAGCCGCCGGTCGCGCCCTGGAGTACCGGCCAGAACAGTCCGCCAGCAGAAGCCAGCGCGATGGTCATCAACATCCAGTTATCAATAATAAATTTCACAGGGTTCCTTTAAAAATTCCTGCTATTTTAGAATGGCGGGCTAGCGAACGTATTCAACCTTCGCATTGTCCCCGCCCTGATCCCTCAAAAAACCATGCACAAACTTGTTCTCATCCGCCACGGCGAATCTACCTGGAACCTTGACAATCGTTTTACCGGCTGGACCGACGTCGATTTGACGCCGACCGGTATTGAACAGGCCAAAAACGCAGGGCGTTTGCTCAAGGCGGAAGGTTACGAGTTTGATGTGGCCTACACCAGCGTGCTCAAACGCGCCACCCGCACCCTGTGGCATGTGCTCGATGAGATGGACCGCACCTGGTTGCCGGTGGTCAACAGCTGGCGCCTCAATGAGCGTCACTACGGCGCCTTGCAAGGCCTCAACAAAGCGGAAACGGCCAAACAGTATGGCGATGAGCAGGTGTTGGTGTGGCGTCGCAGCTACGACACCCCACCGCCTGCGCTGGAGGCGACCGATCCCCGTTGCGAACGCGGTGATTTACGCTATGCCAAGCTGCAGCCAGACCAAATTCCACTTACAGAGTGCCTGAAAGACACCGTGGCCCGCGTCATGCCGTTCTGGAATGAAGCTTTGGCCCCGGCCATCAAAGCCGGTAAAAACGTGGTGGTGGCGGCGCATGGCAATTCCATTCGCGCGTTGATCAAATACCTGGACAACATTTCCGACGACGACATCGTGGGCCTGAACATCCCCAACGGTATTCCACTGGTGTACGAATTGGACAATGATTTGAAACCCATTCGTCATTACTATCTGGGCGACGCCGAGGCGGCGGCCAAAGCGGCAGCAGCCGTGGCCTCCCAGGGTAAAGCTTAAGTAAATAGGGAACCACGCCCTCGCAAAATCCTCCAAGCGTGTACATTGGTTGAAACAGGAATATTTATGCGCCAAAAATTTAAAATTGCAGGCTGGGTTTCGATAGGTGTCGTCGCTGGTGCCTTGACCACGGTTTCACTTCAGACCGTGGCCCGCGGCACGCTGGCGCCCTTGCCGCTGGAGGAGTTGCAGCAATTGGCCGCCGTGTTCGGCATGGTCAAAAGCAACTACGTGGAGCCGGTCAACGACAAAAAACTCATCACCGATGCCATCGCCGGCATGGTGGCGGGGCTGGATCCGCACTCTGTCTACCTCGACAAAAAAGCGTTGAAAGATTTCAACGAGGGCACGACCGGTAAATTTGTCGGTGTCGGCATCGAAATTGCCCAGGAAGAAGGCTTGATCAAAGTCGTGTCGCCGATCGAAGGCTCGCCGGCATTTCGGGCGGGGATCAAACCCAACGATTTGATCGTCAAGATTGACGACACCCCGGTTAAAGGGCTGTCGCTCAGCGAAGGTGTCAAACGCATGCGCGGGGAGCCCAATACCAAGGTGGCTCTTTCTATTTTCCGCAAATCTGAAAATCGAACCTTTCCGGTTTTGATCACGCGTGAAGAAATCCGGACCCAATCCGTGCGCAGCAAGGTCATTGAGCCGGGCTATGCCTGGATTCGCCTGAGCCAGTTCCAGGAGCGCACGGTCGAAGATTTTGCACGCAAGATGGAAGAAATCTACAAACAGGAGCCCCAGCTCAAAGGCTTGGTGCTGGACCTGCGCAACGATCCCGGTGGCTATCTGGATGCCGCCGTGGCGATTTCGGCGGCATTTTTGCCCAGCAACGTCACCGTGGTGTCGGCCAACGGCCAGTTGCCCGAGAGCAAGTTCACCTACAAAGCAGCACCCGAGTACTATCAGCGCCGCGGCGGCTCCGACCCCCTGAAGCACCTGCACGATTTGACCAAAGGCGCCTTGAAAAACGTGCCATTGGTGGTGCTGGTCAATGAAGGCTCGGCCTCCGCCAGCGAAATTGTGGCCGGCGCACTGCAAGACCACAAGCGCGCCAAAGTGCTGGGCAACCAGACTTTCGGCAAAGGTTCCGTGCAAACGGCGGTGTGCCTTGAGCCGTCCTTCCGCATGGACAACTGCCCGACCGCCGGACTGAAGCTCACCACCAGCCGCTACTACACCCCCAGCGGCAAGTCCATTCAGGCCAAAGGCATCGTGCCTGATGTCATGATTGACGAAACCGAAGAAGGCAATCTGTTTGCCGCCTTGCGCACCCGTGAGGCCGACCTGGAAAAGCACCTGAACAGTGGCCAGGGTGACGAGAAGAAAGACGAGGCCCGCGAAAAAGCCCGGGAAGAAGCCCGCATCAAACTGGAAGAAGAACTCAAGAAACCGCTGGCGGACCGCAAAATGCCAGAGTTCGGGTCAGAAAAGGACTTCCAACTGATCCAGGCCATCAACCAGCTCAAAGGCCGCACCGTCATGGTCAGCAAAACCATGGTTGAACGCCAGGAAGAAAAGAAAGAAGAATAAGCGCGCATGACCGACGACCAGCTCCTGCGCTATTCGCGCCACATCCTGCTCAACGAAATCGGGATTGAAGGCCAGGAGAAGATTTCCAGCAGTCACGCCTTGATCGTGGGGGCCGGCGGGCTGGGCTCTCCGGTCGCGCTGTATTTGGGGTCGGCTGGCGTCGGGCACATCACGGTGGTGGACCATGACAACGTGGACATGACCAACTTGCAGCGGCAAATTGCCCATACCCTGGACCGGGTCGGCCAACCCAAAGTGGCCTCCGCCCAAATGGCCATTGCTGCCATCAACCCGGAAGTGAAAGTAACGCCCATCGTGGCACGCGCCGATGCAGCCCTGCTGGACCGCCTGGTGGCTCAGGCTGACGTGGTGCTGGATTGTTGCGACAACTTTGCCACGCGCCACGCCATCAATGCCGCCTGCGTCAAACACTGCAAACCGCTGGTATCGGGCGCGGCCATTCGCTTTGATGGCCAGGTCTGTGTTTATGACCCGCGCGATGCCGCATCGCCCTGCTACGCCTGCGTGTTTCCGCCAGATACCCTATTTGAAGAAACCCGTTGCGCCACCATGGGGGTTTTTGCCCCGCTGGTGGGCATCATCGGCAGCATGCAAGCCGCCGAAGCGCTCAAGTTGCTCAGCGGTGCGGGCCGCCCGCTGACAGGCCGCCTGCTGATGCTGGAAGGCCGCTCCATGGAATTCACGGAAATGCGCATCGGGCGCCAAGCCACTTGCACCATTTGCGGTGTGCCACACTGAAGTTTGTGTTGATCACTTGTCAACGTGACACGATCCGTGCCGCTCGCGAAACTCACGAGGTAGCTCAGGCTGGCTGATCGCGAACAAGCCGCGACGGTATTGCCGCGCATCCGCTTCATCCGCAGCATAAGGCCCGAGACTGCGATGCCAACGGTAAGACCAGGCTTGCCCGGCGCTTACCATCATCGCGCCTACATCGTGATCATTGAATTGGATATGCGCCAATCCTCTGCCGTAGCTATCTTGCCGTTTAACCGTCACCATGACACGTTGGTGCAATACCAGTTGCGCCAACACTTCACGCGAAGTCTCCCCTCCCATCTGACAAATCTCGGGGGCGTCTATACCCTCAATACGCAGTTTACGGGCCGGGCCACCCGCCTCCGGCTGCACCCAGAGCGTATCGCCATCTGTGACATAAGAGACATCTCCAACGAAGACTTCCGATGCTTGGGCATGGCTCGCAATAAAAACAAGAGTGGATAGAAAAACCTTGAACATCATGCGCATTTCATCTCCCGTGTTCAAGATGAACTGAATCGGTTAACCCATTGTTACCGCAAGCCAAGTAATACAGGCGAAAAGCCATGAATTTCTCTTCACCTTCCAAAAACGTTCCTGTTAGACTCAATTTGTCTAATATTCTGCTATTTCGTGACTACCAAGGCTGTCTCCTCCATGATCGATCTGCGTGAATTGCGCCTGGATGACGCGCGCGCCCTGCTGGAGCATGACCCTTCATGCAGCCTTCCTGAACAGGATGAGTCCCCCACTCTCTACGTGCAAAGAGTCATTGACAATTTGTGCGAACTTTCTCTCAAAGATCCGCTGACAGGTTTGGCCAATCGTCGCCATTTTCGCAATGTGCTGAGTCGTGAAATTGATGCGGTAGCCCGCTCTGGAGATTCGGCATTGTTGTTGATGCTCGACATCGATCACTTCAAAAAAGTCAACGACACCTATGGTCATATGGCTGGCGACCGGGTACTTCAAGCCATCGCCCACTGCCTTGCATCCTGTGTCAGGCCGAGGGACACGGTGGCTCGCTATGGTGGAGAAGAATTTGCCGCGATCCTGCCGAACTGTCCGCCTTCATTTGGAAAAATCGTGGCAGAACGAATCCGTGAGACCGTGGAGAACCTCGCGATCTCTGTCTCACCAGTCCTTAACATTCAAGTTACGATGAGCATCGGAGGGGCTTATGCACCTGAATGGGTTCGCTCAACAACCGCCTTGTGGACTGATCGTGCCGATATCCAGCTCTATCGAGCCAAGTCCGACGGACGTAACCGTGTTTATATTGATGAACAACGAGAGATCGCCGTGAGCGCAGAAGAAAAAAGTATGTTGTTCGGGCACCTTTTGATGGGTGACCCCGCCTGGATCGAAAGTGCTTCAAGCGACGCGTCGAATAGTGCAGCAGGCAGCGCATTGAATAAGGTGAACTGAAATGAGCGATGTCCTGAATCCTCCACAAATTAAAGTGAACACGCCCGTAGTCCCACTCAAACCAATTGGCAAGGTGCTTGCGGTCACCAGCGGTAAAGGCGGCGTAGGCAAGACCTTTGTCTCGGCCAATCTGGCAGCCGCGTTGGCCAAACGCGGGCACCGCGTGCTGGTGCTCGACGCTGACTTGGGGTTGGCTAACCTGGATGTGGTACTTAATTTGTACCCCAAGGTAACGCTGCATGACGTGTTTACCGGCAAAGCCAAACTCGAAGACGCCATTATTCAGGCTCCCGGTGGGTTTTCTGTCTTGCTGGCAGGCTCTGGCATGGTCGAGTACTCACGCCTGACACCCGAAGTTCGTGACGATTTTTTACGCATCATGAGCGGTCTGGTGCCGCACTACGACATCGTGCTGCTTGATACCGGCGCCGGCATTTCTGATGTGGTGCTTTTTGCGGTGTCGCTGGCCTCCGAAGTCCTGGTGGTTGCCACCCCTGAACCCACATCGCTGACCGATGCTTATGCCACCATCAAAGTCCTGGTAGGACAGCAAAAACGACAAAACATCCGCATGGTCGTCAACCAGACGGCACGGCTGGGCGATGGTCGTGCCATCACGACACAATTGCAGCAAGTGCTGGACCGTTTTGTCGTTACCGAACCAGGCCGCCCGATTCGATTGATCCATATGGGCGACATACCGTCCGATCCGTCGGTACGTCAGGCGGTGATGCGCCGCCAGTTGCTGATGCAATCCATGCCCGGCTGCGCAGCAGGTATGGCGATCTCCCAGCTGGCCATCAAGCTGGAAGACACAATCATTACCCCTGTTCGGTAGGCCTGAAAATCTCGACCCGATTGCGTCCCAAGGCTTTGGCCTGGTACAAGGCGGCGTCGGCATTTTTTGACAGCTCGATATCATCATCGCCATGCTCAGGGTAGGTAGCGATGCCCGTGCTGCATGAAATATGCACCGTGTGCCCTCCATGCAAGAGAAAGGGCTGCTCAAGGGCATGTCTCATTTTCAGGGCTACCAACAAGGCATCCTGATCGTCGTTGACCACGGGTAGCAAGACGACAAACTCATCCCCTCCGATGCGTCCTACCGTATCGGATTGCCGAACGCAATCAATCATCCTCAAAGCCGCTTCCTTCAGCAGCAAGTCGCCCACCGCATGACCCAGCGTGTCGTTAACCGCCTTGAAATGATCCAGATCGAGAAACATCAGCGCCAGACGTGTTTTGTCTCGCTTGGCATGCGCCAACTCCTGCTGCAAAAGGTCATAGAACAAGGCCCGGTTAGGTAAACCCGTCAAAGAATCATGCTGAGCCATATGGGTCATGCGCAGTTCTATTTCCTTGCGCTCACTGATGTCGCGCGTGATCGTAATGACGTGAGGAACATCGCGAATCAAAAATTGCTTGCCTGATATCAGGCTCACCCGCTCCTGACCATCTTTCGTCAAGAAATTGGCTTCGAAGTTTTCACAAAACCCTTGTGCATTGACTTCGCTGTTAAATTTTTGGTGCACGGTGGGATCTGCCCACAGGCGAATATCCGACACACAACGCCCTAACAATTCTTCGCGCTCGAATCCCGTCAAGACGGTAAATCTGTTGTTGGTATCCACCACGAGGCCATCCGAACAGCGACTGACGACTACCGCGTCAGGACTGGTATCAAAAATCAGTTCAAACCGCTCTTTGACCTCTCTCAGTTCAGCGGTCATCTCAGTCGCGGCAGCTATTGCCCGAGCCCGCTTGGTCAACAGCATCCAGGCGAGAAAAGTCAGCAACAAGGTAAAACCGGCACCGCCCAGTGCAATAAAGGTCGAGCTGTCATTGCCCAACACCGCAAAGTCGCCGCGCGAACGCACCGTGACGGCCCAAGTACGGCCCGCCAAGACAAGGTACTCCGTCAGCTCAATCGGTGAATCATTTTGCGCAACCCCCGACAGCGTTGAATCAAACATCAATGCCTCATCCGACAACTGCACGCCGTCATGGATCTTGATATCGTTCACTGGCACATGCTGGCCATAAAGGCTGGCCATCAGCTCGTTCATCCACACCGATGCCATCACCCAGCCAATCAGATTGGCACGACGATCAGCTAAGGTTTCCGGGTGCTGCCCCCCTTTGTAAAGGGGTAAAAACATCACGAAATTGACTTTTGATGGGCTAGCGGAGCTTGAAGGCAGCCTGAGCTTGCCCGTCATCGTCAGGCGTCCGGAGTCACGGGCAATGTCCATGGCTTTTCGATGGAGTGGATCCAGATGAGAATCCACGCGCCCTGCCGTCGGCCGCTGTTCGATAACACTAATTTTTTGGACTCCGGCAAAATCGGCCCCCAGTTGCAACGCATCCACATAACTTTGAGGAAGCTGGAGTTCCCGCCGGTTAGAGGCAGCAATAAACCCTTGAACACCCCGCAGGACCTGTTCATAGGACGCCATGCGCTGTTCAATGCTGCTGGTGATTTCGCGCAGGCTGAAGTCCAGATTGGCGCGCCGATTCAACTCAGCGTTATACCGTTCATGCTGCCACAGCCAAACGCTCGTCACACCCGTCGCAGTAAAAACCAATGCAGCAATCAGGGAATGATGAAGCCTCTTCACGCCGTGTATCTCAAAAGTTGACCAGCGTGGCAGCGAGCTCTGCTGAGAAATATTTCTCAAAAATATGCAGCATGCTGCCATCCTTGCGCATGCTGTCCACCAATGCACGCCATTTGGCTTGTTCTGTCGCCGACAGTGATTTCCTCGACATGATCAGGCCATGCGGAACCGGGTCGTCATTGGTATCCACAATGACCGTCAGATCCTTAACCAAACTGCCCGCCACCTGGGAGTAGTCAAATGGCTCGATGATCATGCCTTGAATGCGATTCAGGGCCAGCAATTCGTACAGGGGATCCAGGCCGGAGGCATTGTTGACCCGATTTTCCGCACTCAAGGAATCAACCAGCTTGTTGGCATTGCGGCTATAGCGAAAACTGCGAATAACGCCCAATTTCAGTTGAGGGTTTTTCTCAAAATCCGACAGCTTGTGCACATCCGCATCTTTACGGGTCAGCAGGTAATATTTATTGGAAAAATACCAGGCAAATCCGGCAAAGATGTCACGCTTTTCGTTGCTGATCCCCGAGAGGCTGAAGTCCAGTGCCCCTGACTCGATCAATTGCCAGATTCTGGCGCGGGCCATCACACTGACGATGACTTTGCAGCCACTGCGTTTGATCAACTCATCTGCCACATCTTTATCAATACCTTCCCCCGTGTCGCTTGAATAAAGCAAACCGTGCTCATGCAGCGCCAGCGTCAGTTGGCGCGAGCAGTCAGGGCCATCAGCCGCCTGCGATACCCCCACCACACCAGCCATGAGGAATGCCGCTATTCCCAGAGTGCGAAACATTTGAACCATCCATACCCTCCATCTTTCCCAATGGAAACTACTTTCTTATATTTGACACCAAATGTTACAAACGCACACGACGTTTTTTTATACCCTTATTTCATCAAGCCGTAATGATCCACCCTTCAAGGGCATCCATGCCTTCGGGTAAACCATAGCTTGTAAGGCCTTGAAGCAGCCGGGACTGTGCCCAAGCCGCCTGGATAAGACATAGCACGGCATCAAGCGAATCACCGCTGGCATCGTCCACCAAGGTATCACGTTGGGCATGGGTCAGCTTGAGCCGCAGTCCCAGGCGGGTCTGGCCGTGCTCCAGTGCCGTAATCAGGTCTTTGCGGGCAATCAGCCGCTCTGGTGTCTGCCGGACTTTGTCGTCACTCTTGTAGCTGCGGTGGCCCAACACCTCCCGCGCCAGCAAACCCGGATAGGCTTCCAGCGCAACCCGGTTCGGTTTGCCGGTCCCGCCCACATCGTGCAGGTCGCCAACATGCAGACCCGGCATTTGCACCCGTGCAGCAAGCAACAGGGGAACGCCCGCATGCAGCATGTAAGCCACCGGCGGATTCACCCATTTCATGGAAGGGCTGGAGCCAGCGGGAATATCAGTCGCCCGATGGGCAAATTTGCCGCCTACCGGCCGGGCATTGCAAAACTCAGCGAATGTGGCCCGAATTTGCGCCCGGCTCAGCGCGGCGTAATGACGAATGCAATCTTCCCACTGCGTTGGCCAACCCAGCGTTTCGACCAGTTCACGCGGCAACCCAAAAGGAAAATCAAACCCGCCGACCCAAGAGACTGGGCGTTGCAGCCATTGGGCGAACGCATCCAGTGAATCCAGCCGCTCCAGTTTTGATAGCTGGACACGCCCGCCAGTCGCGGACCCCAAGGCTAAAACAATCGGTTTTTTGCGGGAAGGGCTGCTTGAAAAGTCACACCCCAAAAGCATTGATTCACCCACCTGACGCCCCGCCACGAACCGTTTGAAATAGTCGAAACGGTCGATCGATCAGACGCGACCGATGATGGAGGCCGTCGCCATCAGCTCTTCCAGCAAGGCCAGGGACACCGTACCCGAGACTGAGTAGGGATTCAGTTCCGGCTTTTCGGCGTACTTGAGCAGGATGGAGGCATTGATCTTGGACATGTTGACCGCGCCCATGGTCCAACCGGCAAAGCGGCGCTCGGATATTTCTTCGTAGTGCAGCAGCACCACATCCTTGTGACGAATATCTTTCTGGATATGGCCATAGAGTTCACTCACCGCCATGCGCCCGCCTTCGATGGCCTGCAGAAAAATACCGCCTCCATAGCAAAGGATGCCGGTAATGCCGCACTCCGGGTTGTGCTGGCGCGCCTTGGCCAAAATCGCATCAATGGCATCGGGACTGGTATCGACCGCGCGGCTGGCATAAAGCAAACGGACCAACATGGTTAGCTCCTGCGGGGGATCAGAGACAAAAATTCACGGCGCAGATTAGCGTCTTTGAGGAAGCTGCCGCGCATGACCGAATTGATCATTTTGCTGTCCATGTCCTTGACGCCGCGCCAGCCCATGCAAAAATGGGTAGCTTCCATCACGATGGCCAGACCGTCCGGCTGTGTTTTCTGCTGAATCAAATCGGCCAGTTGCACCACGGCTTCCTCCTGAATCTGCGGGCGTCCCATGACCCACTCCGCCAGGCGGGCGTACTTGGACAGACCGATCACGTTGGTGTGTTCATTGGGCAGCACGCCAATCCAGATCTGGCCGATGACCGGGCACAGGTGATGGCTGCAGGCGCTGCGCACGGTGATGGGGCCGACGATCATCAACTCATTGAGGTGTTCGGCATTGGGGAATTCAGTGATGGTCGGCGCGTCGACATAGCGGCCGCGGAACACTTCATTGAGGTACATCTTGGCCACCCGACGCGCCGTGGTGTCGGTGTTGTGGTCACGCTCGGTGTCAATGACGAGACTGCTCAACACGCCCTTCATTTTTTCTTCCACTTCATCCAGCAATTTCTCCAACTCGCCGGGCTGAATGAAGTCAGCAATGTTGTCGTTGGCATTGAAGCGCTTGCGAGCCGCTGTCAGGCGTTCGCGGATTTTGACGGATACGGGGGTGCCCTCATCGGCATCAACTGGATTCATAGGGCTCTGACTCTTCATTAACATGCAAGAATGGTAGCAGCGTTTTACTAATAAGGTTTTTGGCCAGTAGCCCGCGCCAATTATGCGTGACCAGCTATGAAATCAATAGCGTTTTCCATTCAGGAACAACAAGGCACGCATCACGCCGAACGCGATGCGATCCAGCACGCGTTGGCGCCAGGGCCGGTTGGCGTAGGCCGCCGGGTCCACGCGAGCACCCCCTTGGTCAAAAGCACATTCAAGACAGGCCCGCAAGCCCTGCGCAAAAGCAACATCATCCACAACCACATTGGCTTCCCGCGCCAGCAGCAAGCTTAAAGGGTCCAGATTGGAAGAGCCCACGGTGGCCCAGTGGCCATCAATCACGGCCACCTTGGCATGGAGAAAACTGACCGAGTACTCGTGGATCTCGACACCGGCCGCCAACAGGGCACCGTACACCGGCCGGCTTGCGTGGTATTGCATGAAATACTCATACCGGCCCTGTAACAGCAAGCGCACCCGTACGCCCCGCTGCGCGGCATGAATCAAGCCCTGGCGGAGTTTTCTTCCCGGAAGAAAATAGGCATTGGCGATGATGATTTCATCCCGCGCCGTGCCAATGGCTTGTCGGTAACTGCGTTCAATCCGGGAGCGGTTGCGCACGTTGTCGCGCAGCACCAGATCAGCATTGGTACTGTGCGCCTGCATGCCGGGGACCAGCAAACCCGAGGCTTGCCGGGAATCCGGGCTGGAACGAAACTTCAGCGCCAGCTTCACCGACTCATGCAAAGCCCGCCAGGCCGCCCCAAAATCACTGTGGCGCATGGTATTGGCCGCTTGCAAGCGCCACCAGAACTGGGCCGTGGCCTCATGCACCGCCTGCACCAACGGCCCTGTTACGCGAACGGCAAAGTCAAACCGGGGAGCCTCCAAAGCACCGTGATTAGGGTCATAAAAATCGTCCAGCACGTTGATGCCGCCGCAAAAAGCAACAGAACCATCCACTACGCATAACTTTCGGTGCAAACGCCGCCAGCGGCTGGGAATAAACATCCCGAATCGTCCCAGCGGCGAAAAAATGCGCCATTTGACCCCTGCGGCATTGAAGCGGGCAACCCACTCAGCCGGAATGCTGGGGGTCCCCACACCATCCATCACCAGATACACAGCAACACCACGTTGCGCGGCCCGCTCCAGGGCGGCAGCCACCTGCGAACCTGAAGCCTCGACATCGAAAATATAGGTTTCCATCCGAACTTCATGCGCACTGCTGTCAATGGCGTCATTGAGTGCCAGAAAAAAGGCCTGGCCGCCCTGCAATAGCTGAACCTGATGACCGGAGCGAAGTGGTGGCATGGTTTTTTTGGCTACGACTTGTCCTGCAAAGCTTGGTTTTTAGGCAAGCTGAACTCGGCAATCAGCGGTAAATGGTCGGACATGCGCCACCAGATGCGTCCCCGTGGCACATGAATGCTCAACGGTGTCAGGCCTCTGGCATACACATAATCCAGCTGCACCAGCGGCAATCGCGCTGGGAACGTGGAATGACGCGTGGCTTCAAAGGAACTTAAATGACTGCCAGCCAACGCCCGTTGCACCAGAATGCCCCAGTCATTGAAGTCACCAGCCACCAGCAGTGGCGCGGCAGAAGGTATCTCACGCGCAATAAACCGCTGCAACTGCGCGACCTGGCGGGCGCGGCTGGCCCGAATCAACCCCAGATGAACCACCACCACATGCACCGCCTGCCCATGCACCATCACCTCGGTGTGCAAGAGACCACGCTGCTCAAAACGGTGATCGGAAATATCTTCATGCTGGTGCGCCACCACCGGCCAGCGCGACAAAAGGGCGTTGCCGTGTTCGCCATGCCGGGTGACCGCATTGGTACGGTACACGGCCTCGTAGCCTTCCGGCGCCAGAAACTCCGCTTGCGGCAAGTCGGGCCAGCGCGTGAAATGCGCCTGTTCGCTCCGATTCATCTTGCGCACCTCTTGCAGGCACACAATATCCGCATCCAGCTGCTCCACCGCGTGGCCCAAATTGTGGATTTCCAGTCTGCGTTGCGGTCCAATGCCCTGTACGCCCTTGTGTATGTTGTACGTGGCCACGCGAACGATATTCATGCTTGCACCTTCATAGAACCGCCAGTTTCGGCAGCATCAAAATGGCTTCCGCGTTGGAAGGTGAAAAACAGGCACTTGCCGCCTGCCGATACGGCAGCCACTGGTAGGCCGTATGTTCACGCGGGCTCAAATGCACTGGCATTCCCGCGGGCACCCGCAAACCAAACAAACGCTCGGTGTTACGCGTCACGCCGGGCGCGTAACGGTGCAGCCAGCGCGGGTAAATGTCATACACATTCTCCAGCTGCCAGTCGAGCAGGCCTGCGGCCAGCGGCGTACCGGGTCGGCAATCAATGCCGGTTTCTTCAGACACCTCGCGCACGGCGGTTTGTTCAAAAGACTCCTCCAGCGTATCTTTGCTGCCCGTGACGGACTGCCAAAAATCAGCGGCATCGGCTCTTTTGATCAGCAACACGTCCAGCGCCGGGGTGTAAATCACCACCAGCACGGATTGAGGAATTTTGTAAGTCATGGACATAAAAAAGGGCGCTGTATCGGCGCCCTTTCATTCTGCCTGAAGCCCTTGCTCAGAATTTGATCAAACAGTCTTTGTCAGTTCAGAAGGACGCAGCCGGATGTGCAGCTCGCGCAACTGTTTCTCATCCACGGTCGAAGGCGCCTTCGTGAGCAGGCATTGGGCGCGCTGGGTTTTTGGGAAAGCAATCACGTCACGGATCGATTCGGCACCGGTCATAAGGGTGACGATGCGGTCCAGGCCAAAAGCCAAACCACCGTGCGGAGGCGCGCCGTATTGCAGGGCATCGAGCAGGAAGCCGAATTTATCCTGCGCCTCTTCGGGCGTGATTTTCAGGGCGTCAAAGACTTTTTGCTGCACATCTGCGCGGTGGATACGCACCGAGCCGCCGCCCATTTCCCAGCCATTGAGCACCATGTCGTAGCCTTGGGAAATGCATTTCTCGGGAGCGGTGACCATCCAGTCTTCGTGGCCTTCTTTGGGGGCCGTGAACGGGTGATGCACGGCGGTGTAGCGTTGCGACTCCTCGTCGTATTCGAACATCGGGAAATCCACCACCCACATCGGACGCCAGCCCGCTTCAAACAGTCCGTTTTTCTTGCCAAACTCGCTGTGCCCGATCTTGATGCGCAAGGCGCCGATCGCGTCGTTGACGATCTTTTCCTTGTCGGCACCAAAGAAAATCAAATCACCGTCTTGTGCGCCGGTGCGAGCCAGCACTTCAGCCAGGGCTTTGTCGTGAATATTCTTGACGATGGGTGATTGCAGACCTTCGCGGCCCTTGCTCAGGTCATTGACCTTGATATAGGCCAAGCCTTTGGCACCGTAAATTTTGACAAACTCGGTATAGGCGTCCACTTCGCTGCGGCTCAGGCCACCGGTTTCCCGTGCGCCACCGGGAACACGCAGACCCACCACGCGGCCAGCCTTCATGGTGGCGGCACCCGAGAACACCTTGAAGTCCACATCGGTCATGACATCGGTGAGTTCGGTGAACTCCAGCTTGACGCGCAAGTCGGGCTTGTCGGAACCAAAGCGGTGTGCCGCTTCCTGGAAGGTCATTACCGGGAATTCGCCGAGGTCCACACCCAGGGTGTTCTTGAACACGGTAGTGATCATGCCCTGGAACATATCGCGGATGTCCTGCTCGCTCAGGAACGAAGTCTCGATATCGATCTGCGTAAATTCAGGCTGACGGTCGGCGCGCAAGTCTTCATCGCGGAAGCACTTGGTGATTTGGTAGTAGCGGTCATAGCCAGCCACCATCAACAGTTGCTTGAACAACTGGGGGCTTTGCGGCAGGGCAAAAAAGTGGCCGTCATGGACCCGGCTGGGCACCAGGTAATCGCGGGCGCCTTCAGGCGTGGACTTGCCCAGCATGGGGGTTTCGATGTCAATGAAACCATTGGCATCCAGGAACTTGCGCACTTCCATGGACACGCGGTAACGCAGCATCAGGTTGTTTTGCATGTAAGGACGACGCAGGTCCAGCACGCGGTGGGTCAGGCGGGTGGTCTCGGACAGGTTTTCATCGTCGAGCTGGAACGGTGGCGTGACAGACGGGTTGAGCACAGTCAACTCATGGCACAGCACTTCGATCTTGCCGCTCTTGAGGTTGTCGTTGGTCGTGCCTTCAGGGCGGGCGCGCACCAGGCCTTTGACCTGAATACAGAATTCATTGCGCAGGCCCTCGGCCGCCTTGAACATGTCGGCCCGGTCCGGGTCGCACACCACTTGGACATAGCCTTCGCGGTCGCGGATATCAACAAAAATCACGCCACCGTGGTCGCGGCGACGGTTGACCCAGCCGCACAAGGTAACAGTTTCGCCCAACAGGGCTTCGGTCACAAGACCGCAATAGTGGGAGCGCATGGCCATAGACAGCTTTCAAAGCCCGCCTCGGAAGGCGGCAAGGTTATCGACAAAGATTATTTAGGGAAAACAGCAGCAGGTGCCGTAGGGGCCACCGACCCCATGGAAATCACATAGGTGAGCGCCTCATCGACACTCATATTGAGTTCGATGACATCAGAACGCGGCAGCATCAGGAAAAATCCGCTGGTCGGATTGGGCGTTGTGGGGACATAAACACTCACCAGATCGGAACCGAGATGGCTGGCGACCTCTCCACCGGGGGTGCCGGTCTGAAATGCAATGGTCCAGACACCGGCGCGCGGATACTGAACCAGCATGGCTGTGCGAAACGCGTTGCCATTGCTGGAGAAAAGTGTGTCCGACACTTTTTTGACGCTGTTGTAAATCGACTTGAACACCGGAATGTGGGTGAACAGCTTGTCCCACTGGTTGAACCACCAGCGCCCAGCCACATTGGAGACCAGCGCTCCCGTCACCAGCAAGGCCGAGAAAACCAGCACCACACCCAAGCCGGGGATGTGACGCAACTGCTCAATCACAATTTGAGTCTCACCCGACGTCACGGCCGAAAAACCCGTCAACAATCCACCAAAAATGGCGTCAAGCAGACCGACTAACCACAACAAAACCCAAATGGTGATGGCCAATGGCAGCCAGACCAACAGGCCCGTGAGGAGGTATTTTTTTATTGGCACAGGAAAATTCCGAATTTCAACGACCAAGTGTCAATGGCAAGCGCAAGAACCGCTACAGCCACCCGAAGCGGGTGCAGGAGAAGAATCCGCTTTTGGCGCCGCACTCTCTGCGGGCTTGGTGCTCTCAGCGACCTTCGACCCCGAATCAGAAGGAGTTGAGGCGGGGGCGGTGGCTGACGCAGCCGCTGATCCACCCTTGAAATCCGTGGCATACCAGCCGGAACCTTTCAACTGGAAACCAGCCGCTGTGACTTGTTTCCTGAAGGTGGAGGCGCTGCAGGACGGGCAGTCCGTCAGCAGGGGATCCGACATTTTTTGCAGCACATCCTTGGCAAACCCACAGGACTCGCATTTATAGGCGTAAATAGGCATGGCGATAAGGCTCGGATTTCAAGTTGCAAAGCTTTTGATTATAAAGCGTCAGCTCCTGCGGCCCTTGAGGCCCAACACAAAGCCTAGAAAACCCGGACGCGCACGATAAATTGCATGACCACCAAGCCCAGCACAAAGCCAATACCGCCGTACATCAAGGCTTGCAGCAGCCGATTGGTGCGTTTTTGCTCAAGCAGCAATTCCTGAAGGACGCGGCCTGAGTCGGACTTGCTGTTTTGGAGAAAGTCAAACAAAAGCCGTGGCAATTCAGGCAGCAGCTTGGCATAGCGGGGCGCCTCGTTGCGCAGCTCGTCAAAGAGCTTTTTAGGGCCCAGTTGATCAATCATCCACTTCTCAAGAAACGGCTTGGCCGTCGCCCAAAGGTCCAGTTCCGGGTCCAGTTCGCGTCCCAGGCCTTCGATGTTGAGCAGTGTTTTTTGCAGCAGCACCAGTTGCGGCTGGATTTCGACCTGGAACCGGCGGGAAGTCTGAAACAGCCGCATCAGCACCATGCCCAATGAAATTTCCTTGAGGGGCCGGTCAAAATAAGGCTCGCACACCGAACGAATCGCAGACTCCAGTTCATCCACCCGGGTCGCGGCCGGCACCCAGCCCGATTCAATGTGCAACTCGGCCACCCGCTTGTAATCGCGCCGGAAGAACGCCGTGAAATTCTGCGCGAGGTATTCCTTGTCGGACTCGGTGAGCGTGCCCACGATGCCGAAGTCCAGCGAGATGTAGCGCCCAAAAGTGCCAGGCTCCACACTTACCTGAATGTTGCCCGGGTGCATGTCGCCGTGAAAAAAGCCGTCCCGAAACACCTGCGTGAAAAACAGCGTGACGCCATCGCGCGCGAGCTTGGCGATGTCCACACCTGCCTCGCGCAGCCGCCCCACCTGGCTGATCGGGATGCCGCGCATGCGCTCCATCACGATGACCTCGGAACTGCAGTAGTCCCAGTGCATTTCGGGGATCAGCACAAGGTCCAGGCCGGCCATGTTGCGGCGCAGTTGCGCGGCGCATGCGGCCTCGCGCACCAGGTCGAGTTCGTCATGCAGGTACTTGTCGAATTCGGCCACCACCTCGCGCGGCTTCAGACGTTTGCCGTCGGACGACAGGCTCTCGACCCAGCCTGCCAT
>JAZKHK010000053.1:0-18496 GCA_040385425.1 Pseudomonadota bacterium
CATCTCGGGCGCCCTGGAAGACCGGGCCGCCACCCATTGGCACGACGTCGGCCTGCATGTGCAGCGCAACGCGGCAGGCGAGATCGGCTTCAAAGTGCTGGTCGGTGGTGGCATGGGCCGCACGCCGGTCATCGCCAGCACCATCCGTGAATTTTTGCCCTGGAACCAGCTCCTGAACTACCTCGAAGCCGTGATCCGCGTGTACAACCGCTGGGGCCGGCGCGACAACATGTACAAGGCGCGCATCAAGATCCTGGTCAAGGCCGAAGGCCAGCGCTATATCGACGAAGTGGAAGCCGAGTACCAGCAGATCCTGACGGTGGACGGCGCGCCGCACACCATCAGCCAGGCCGAGTTTGATCGGGTTTCAGCATCATTTGTGCCTCCAGCCCTTGTAGCACCTGCGCAAGCAGCTATTGAAACCATAGCACCCGCAGAGCAGGCTGACTACAGCCGCTGGCTGAAACAAAACGTCGCCTCCCATAAAAACCCCGACTTGCGCGCCGTCACCCTGTCGTTCAAGCGCCTGGGCTACGCGCCCGGCGACGCCACGGCCGACCAGCTCGACACAGCGGCGGCACTGGCCGACCAGTTTTCAGCCGGCGAAGTCCGCGTCACCCACGACCAGAATCTGGTGCTGCCCTGGGTGCGTGCCGACCAGTTGCCCACCTTGTGGCACGCGGCCCGAAAAGCCGGGTTGGCCAAGTCCAACATCCGTCTGCTGACCGACATGATTGCCTGCCCCGGCGGCGATTTTTGCGCCCTGGCCAATGCCCGCTCGATCCCGATTGCACAAGCCATCACCGAGCGCTACCAGGACATGGACGAGCTGCACGACCTGGGCGAAATCGACCTGCACATCAGCGGCTGCATGAACTCCTGCGGCCACCACCACAGCGGCCACATCGGCATTTTGGGCGTCGACAAAGATGGGCGCGAGTGGTACCAGGTGTCGCTGGGCGGCTCGGACGGCTCGGCCTCCAGCGGCGCTGCCGTGCCGGGCAAGGTGATTGGACCCTCGTTTGCAGCGTCTGAAGTGCCTGACGTGGTGGAGGCGGTACTCGACACTTACCGGGCCGAGCGCCAATCGGGTGAGACCTTCACCGCCACCGTGCGACGCATCGGTTTGCAGCCCTTCAAGGATGCGTCCAACCGGGTGCGCCACGAGACCGGCAATACCGAAACCCCGCACAACATCCATCTCAAAACCGCTGATGCAATGACTGACTGAGTCGATCCACCATGCAAAACACTCTTAAATTAATAGCTGCTCACGCCCATTCCGCGGGGGCTACAGGCCAAAATGTCATTCAATTGGCGAATGACGCCGATCCCCGCACGCTTGACTTGGCTGGCGTGGAACGCATCGACCTGAACTTCCCCAAGTTCACCGACGGCCGCGCCTTCAGCCAGGCGTTTTTGCTGCGCCGCCGGCTCGGCTTCAAAGGCGAACTCCGCGCCACCGGCGACGTGCTGATCGACCAACTGGTGCAAATGCAGCGCAGCGGCTTTGATGTGGCGGTCTTGCGTGGAGATCAGAACCTGGACTTTGCGCAGCGCCAGTTTGACCGCTTTGCGGCGTTCTACCAGGGCGATGCTGTAACACCCCAACCTCATTTCACCGAAGGAGCCACTGCATGAGCGCCATCGATCTGAACGCCCGCGCCTCCAAGGACTTTGACGCCAAGCTGGCGGAAACCATCGCCCTGCTGCAACAGGCGGCAAAAGACTACGCCCCGCTGGCCGCCGGCGGCGCACCCCGCGTCACGCAAGCCAACAGCCTGGGCGCGGAAGACGTGGTGGTCAGCCACCTGATCAATGTCTTGCAGCTCGACATCGGCATCTTTGTGCTGGAAACCGGCATGCTGCACCCCGAGACGCTGGCGCTGCTGGAGCGCCTGAAAGCCACGTCGCGTGCGCCGGTCGAAGTGTTCACCCCGGTCAACGAGTCGGTGGTGCAGTTCGTGAGCCGCGAGGGCAAGGACGCGATGTACAAAAGCATCGAACTGCGCAAGGGCTGCTGCCACATCCGCAAGATGGAACCACTGGCGCGCGCACTCGCCGGCAAGGGCGCCTGGATCACCGGTCTGCGCCGCGAACAGTCGGGCGCCCGGGCCGACGTGCCGCTAATCGACACCACGGATGCGGCGCGTGTCAAAATCAACCCCCTTGCCAACTGGACTTGGGGCGACGTGTGGCATTTCATTGCCCAGAACAAAATTGACTACAACCCGCTGCATGACCAGTTTTACCCCAGCATTGGCTGCGCGCCCTGCACCCGGGCCATCAGCCTGGGCGAAGATTTCCGCGCCGGCCGCTGGTGGTGGGAAGACGAAGCGGCCAAGGAATGCGGCTTGCACGTCAACCAATCCAGCAGCCTTGAAAAAGCGCCTTCATGAATGCCCGAACCGCATCTGACCTACTCAAACCCATGACTCATACGCATCGCCCTGATCATTTAAGCAACGCCCATCTGGACGCCCTGGAAGAAGAAACCATCTTCATCCTGCGCGAAGTCGCTGCCGCGTTCGAACGCCCCACCCTGCTGTTTTCGGGCGGCAAAGACTCACTCGTCATGCTCAAGTGCGCTGAAAAAGCCTTTGGCATCGGCCGCATCCCCTACCCGCTGCTGATGATCGACACCGGCCACAACTTCCACGAAGTGACCGATTTCCGCGATTCCCGCGCCAAAGAACTGGGCGCAGAACTGATCGTGCGCAGCGTCGAAGACTCCATGGCGCGCGGCACCGTGCGTCTGGCCCACCCCGGCGAGTCGCGCAATGTGCACCAGTCGGTGACGCTGCTCGAAGCCATTGACGAATTCCGTTTTGACGCGCTGATTGGTGGCGCCCGCCGCGACGAGGAAAAAGCCCGTGCCAAGGAGCGGATCTTCTCGCACCGCGACAGCTTCGGCCAGTGGCAGCCCAAGGCGCAACGCCCCGAGCTGTGGACGCTGTTCAACACCCGCATCCAACCCGGCGAACACTTCCGCGTGTTCCCGATTTCCAACTGGACCGAGCTGGACGTGTGGCAGTACATCGACCGCGAACAGATCGCCCTGCCCTCGCTTTACTACACGCACAAGCGCGATGTGGTCGAACGCAAAGGCCTGCTGGTGCCGGTGACCGAACTCACCCCGGTGAAAGATGGCGAAACCGTGGAGTCACGCGATGTGCGATTCCGCACCGTGGGCGACATCACCTGCACCTGCCCGGTGGAAAGCCTGGCCGCCACCGCCGCCGACATCGTGATTGAAACACTGGCCGCCGACGTGAGCGAGCGCGGCGCCACCCGCATGGACGACAAAACCTCCGAGGCTTCGATGGAGAAGCGCAAGAAAGACGGATACTTCTAAATGAACGCTACAACTTCTATAGCTGCTCAGGCAGGCGATACGGGGGCTACAGCCCCAAAAGACACCCAATCGGCACTGAAATTCATCACCTGCGGCTCCGTGGACGATGGCAAGAGCACGCTGATTGGCCGCCTGCTGATCGACAGCCGCTCGGTGCTGCTGGACCAACTGGCCAACGTCTCCAAAAGTGGCGAAGCCGACCTGGCGCTGTTCACCGACGGCCTCTCCGCCGAGCGCGAGCAAGGCATCACCATCGACGTGGCCTACCGCTACTTCAACACCGCCGAGCGCAAGTTCATCATTGGCGATGCACCCGGCCATGAGCAGTACACGCGCAACATGGTGACTGCCGCCAGCAGCGCCGACGCCGCCGTGGTGTTGGTCGATGCCACCAAACTGCAATGGCAAAGCAAGGCGCTGGAATTGCTGCCGCAAACCCGCCGCCATTCGCTGCTAGTCAACCTGCTACGCGTGCCCAGCATCGTGTTTGCCGTGAACAAGCTGGATGCGCTGGAAGACGACAGCAAACCCGAAACCGCCGGTCAGGCGACCGTGGCGTTTGCCAACATCAGCCATGCGCTGGAAGCGTTTGCCAAAGCCGCCGGCATCGCGGTGACGGCCATCGTGCCGATCTCGGCGCTCAAAGGCCATAACGTGGTGGAACCGGCATTGGGCTGGTGCGGCTACCAAGGCACCAGCCTGCTGGACATTCTGGAACTGCTGCCTGCGACGCCCGCCGAGACCGACACCCCGTTTGCCTTCCCGGTGCAATGGGTGGAGAAGTTTTCCTCATCAAGCGACACCTCCCAGGGACGCCGCATTTTCTGGGGCCGCGTGGCGACCGGCACGGTGCAGGCCGGGCAAGAAATTTCCATTCTGCCCAGCGGCCAAACAGCCACTGTGGCCCAAGTGCTGGGCGCCACGCGCCAGCCCGGCGCCGTCAAGGCCGGTCACAGCGCCGGCATTGTGCTGGACCGCGAAGTCGATGTGTCACGCGGCGACTGGTTGCTGGCTGCCGAGCCCAAAGCGGCAGCAGACGCCGATGATTTCGACATCGACATCAAACCCGGCACCTTCAACCCCAGCCGCGACCTCAAAGCCACCGTGGCCTGGATGGACGACGAACCGTTGGTCGCGGGTCGCGTGTACTGGGCGCTGCATGGTCACCGCTGGATCAAGGCCAAGATCAAGCGCATCGTCCACAAGCTCGACATCAACACCCTGGCCGAAGAAGATGCCACGCAGCTCGACGCCAATGCCATCGGTCACGTCGAACTGACGCTGCAGGAAGCCATTGCAGCCCTGCCCTACAGCCGCTCGCGGGTGCTGGGTTCCCTGATTCTGGTGGACACCGCCTCGCACAAGACCGCGGGTGCCGTGCTCATCAATTGACCCAACTCAAGTAAGCCCTACGCCCTCAAGGTCTAGCCAAATCAACCCGATGCGGAAACCCAATAAAATCACGGGTTTCCCCTAACGTCGAAAACCACAAAATGACACATACCGTCACCGAAGCCTGTATCAAATGCAAATACACCGATTGCGTGGACGTTTGCCCCGTGGACTGCTTCCGCGAAGGCCCCAACTTCCTCACCATTGACCCCGATGAGTGCATCGACTGCGCCGTCTGCATCCCCGAGTGCCCGGTCAACGCCATCTATGCCGAAGAAGACGTGCCCAAGGACCAGCAGCACATGACCGCGCTCAACGCCGAGCTCGCCAAGCTGCCCACTTTCACCAGCATCACCAAGCGCAAGCCCGCCCTGCCCGAAGCTGAAGAGTGGAAAGACAAGACCGGCAAGCTCCAATACCTCATCAAATAAAGGGTTGACCGCGTGATGGAACCCCAATTGAGCCCGGAAGTCATTCAAACCGCCCAGGCCCATGAAGGCGCCATCGAAACCGACGCGGTCATCATCGGCGCCGGCCCGGTCGGGCTGTTTCAGGTGTTCGAGCTTGGCCTGCTCGAGATCAAGGCCCATGTCATCGACTCGCTGGCCTACCCCGGCGGCCAGTGCATCGAGCTCTACCCCGACAAGCCGATCTACGACATCCCAGCCGTGCCGGTCTGCACCGGCCAAGAACTCACCAATAACCTGCTGAAACAGATCGAGCCCTTTGGCGCGACCTTTCACTACGGCCAGGAAGTCACCACGGTGCAGCGGCAGGACGATGGGCGCTTCTTTGTCGAAACCGCCATCGGCACGCGCTTTCTGTCAAAAACCATTTTCATCGCCGCCGGCGTCGGCGCCTTCCAGCCGCGCACGCTCAAAGTCGAGGGGCTGGATGCCTTTGACAACACGCAGCTGTTTTACCGCGTCAAGAACCCCGATGCCTTTGCCGGCAAGAACCTGGTGATCGTCGGTGGCGGCGACTCGGCACTCGACTGGGCGCTGGACTTCGTCAAGGACTCCCCGCACAAAGCCGAGAGCGTGATCCTGATCCACCGGCGCGACGGCTTCAAGGCCGCGCCGGCCAATGTCGCCAAGATGCGCGAGCTGTGCGAGGCCTACGAGATGCAGTTCATCGTCGGGCAAATCACGGGCTACGAAGAAAAGAACAGCACCCTCACCGGCGTCAAGGTCACCGGCTCCGATGGCGTGACGCGCGGCGTGCCGCTGGATGTGCTGCTGGTGTTTTTCGGCCTGAGCCCCAAGCTCGGCCCCATTGCCGAGTGGGGCCTGGAGATCGAGCGCAAGCAGCTCAAGGTCGACACCGAGAAATTTTCCACCAGCGTGCCCGGTATTTTTGCCGTGGGCGACATCAACACCTATCCGGGCAAGAAGAAGCTGATCCTGAGCGGCTTTCACGAGTGCGCGCTGGCCGCGTTTGGCGCCATGCCGATCATCGCGCCCGAGAAGAAGGTGTTTTTGCAGTACACCACGACCAGCCCCAAGCTGCACAAGGTGCTTGGGGTCGAATCGCCGGTGTTTGACTGAGTAGAATCACAACCGTGCTCATCTGAGCACATTCGCTAGGGGTGTTGTCCGGCTTTAAAAGGCAGGACTTCTGAGAAAGACCCTTTGAACCTGATTGAGGTAATCCTCGCGCAGGGAAGCAAGTTCGATCCGGGGCGCCCCTGTATTTGGGCCACGCCGACACCTGATCCAACAACGCCTCCCTGCCAACGCATACCGTTGGAGCAAATGGATGGCAGAGACAAGTTTTCCTGGACATGACAACAAGGCTTTGACGCCTATCGCCGACACGGACCGGGTTTTCAGCTGGCATGACCACGCCTCGCTCTGGTTCAGCCTGGGAGTGGGTCTGCTGGTGATGCAAATCGGCGCTTACCTCGTGCCCGCAGTGGGCAGCCGCGACGCCGTGGTGGCCATCGTGCTGGGCTCGTTGGTGGGTTCGGGTCTGCTGGCCTGGACGGCCAAGCTGGGCTGCGACAGCGGCCTGACCAGCGCCGGGCTGATGCACGCCACCTACGGCAGCTACTTTGCCCGCCTGCCAGTGTTGTTGAACATTGCGCAGTTGATTGGCTGGACCACGTTCGAACTGGTGATCATGCGCGACGGTACGGCGGCCATCGGCAAGCAGTCGTTTGGGTTGGCGCTTGACGGCCCCGGTGGCATGGCAGCCACGACGCTGTTGTGGGGCGCGGTGTTGACTTTGCTGCTGGCGGGTTCCATGACGCAACTGGTTCGAAAAATCATCAGCCGCTTTGGCTTGCCTCTGGTGATCGTCTCGCTGCTGTGGCTCACCTGGCAGTTTGGCGGGCAGCTTCAAACCCATGGCCTTGGGGCCTTCTGGGCACGACCGGGCGACGGCAGCATGAGCATGCTGGCTGCCATGGATCTGGTGATTGCCATGCCGGTGTCGTGGCTGCCCCTGGTGGCCGACTACGCCCGCCATGGCCGCTCAGGCCGCAAGGCCTTGAGCGGCACCTGGCTGGGCTATGCGGTCGCCAACATCTGGTGTTACGCCCTGGGCGTGATGGTGGTCAGCGTGTCGGCACCGGATGCCAATCTGGTCAGCGCCCTGCTACTGGCGCAAGGCGGCTTGATCGCCCTGAGCCTGATCCTGGTGGATGAAATCGACAACGCGTATGGCGACGTGTACTCGGGCGCGGTATCCGCCCACAGCATCAAGCCCACCTTCAGCATCCGGCAATGGGGGCTGGGGTTGGCCGTGGTGTGCACCATGCTGGCGCTGGTGCTGCCGATGCACAGCCTGGAGCCTTTCCTGCTCTTGCTGAGCTCGGTATTTGTGCCGCTGTATGGTGTCATTCTGGGTCGCCTGGGCGCGGGCCAGCCCCGCCAGACCGCACAGCAGCACAAGATCGACCGCACGGCCGCCCTGCTCTGGCTGGCGGGCGTGGCGCTCTACCACGCATTGGCCAAATGGGCGCCTCACTGGGGTTCTGCCCTGCCCACGCTGGCACTCACCTTCACCCTGGCCTGGCTCACCCGCCCTGGCCGAAATTAAAAATCCGAACACGGAGAATGAATATGAACATTGTCATTTTGGGCGCAGGCCTGATGGGTCGTCTGCTGGCATGCCAACTGGCGCGCGCGGGTCACCAGCTCGAATTATTTGATGCCGGTGGCCCGGAGGCGCTGAATTCGGCCGCCCGTGCGGCGGCAGCCATGCTGGCGCCTCTGGCGGAATCGGCCATCACGGAAACCAGCGTGGTTGAAATGGGCATCCATGGACTCACTCGCTGGCCCGAGCTGATTGCCCAACTCGATGAGCCGGTCTTTTTTCAACAGGAAGGCACGCTGGTGCTTTGGCATCGGCAGGATGCCGCTGAAGCCGACCGGTTTTCCCGCAAGATGGACGCCACCAACCAGTCTCTGCCCCAGCTACCCAAGGCGCAGCGGCTGGATGCCGAGGGCATCGCCCAACTGGAGCCGTCCGTGGGCTCGCATTTTGCCCAGGCACTCTATCTGCCGGGCGAAGGGCAACTGGACAACCACCAGCTGCTGGCGGCCATGCTGCACCAGCTCCAGCGCCTGAATGTCAAGCTGAACTGGGACAGCCCGCGCGCCCCGGGTGACTTCTCGCCGGGCCAGCCAGGACAACCGGACTGGGTGTTTGACTGCCGTGGCGTAGGCGCACGCGAACAATGGCCCGCCCTGCGCGGGGTGCGCGGTGAAGTCATCACGCTGCACGCGCCAGAGGTGAAGTTATCCCGGCCCACCCGCCTGATCCATCCCCGCTATCCCATCTACATTGCCCCCAAGCAGGATGGTTATTTTGTGATTGGCGCCACCGAAATTGAATCCGACGACCTGTCGCCCGTCAGCGTGCGCTCGACGCTGGAGTTGCTCAGTGCGGCCTATTCCATTGACAGCGGCTTTGCCGAAGCACGGATTGTGGATCTGGTGGCCCAGTGCCGTCCGGCCTTGCCCAATAACCTGCCCTCGATTCGCCAGCTGGGCGACCGTGTCATGCAAATCAACGGGCTGTACCGGCATGGTTATCTAATTGCACCCGCCATGCTGGATGTGGTGATGGAATTATTCCAAAATCAGACCTCGTTCTTGGCAGAAACGTTTTCGTTGGCTGTCGAGCGTTTGCAGAATTGAAGCCATGAAGGTCCTCATCAATCAGGTGCCGCACGAACTCCTTGAAGGCGCAACCTTGACCGACGCCGTGGCCCTGTTGCAGGCCCGCCCGCCTTTTGCTGCAGCCGTCAACCTGCAATTTGTGCCCAACACCCAGTACGCCCAAACCACGCTCCAGCCTGACGATCGCATTGACATCATTGCGCCAGTCACCGGGGGCTAAGGAGAAAACACCATGACGACGACGACCACTTCCCCTGCTATTTCTGCTGACCCGCTGATTCTGTACGGCCAGACGTTTTCAAGCCGCCTGATGCTGGGAACCTCGCGCTATCCATCGCCCCGTGTGCTGGAAGATGCGGTGCGCAAGGCCCAGCCAGCGATGCTCACCGCCTCGCTGCGTCGGCAGAATGTGACAAGCCAAGATCGCCCCAACCGTTTCTGGGAGATGTTGCGCGAGCTGGATGTGCCGGTGCTGCCCAACACCGCCGGCTGCCACAGCATTCAAGAAGTCATCACCACTGCCCAGATGGCCCGCGAAGTCTTCAGCACGCCCTGGATCAAACTGGAACTCATTGGCGACGACTACACCTTGCAGCCTGACACCCTGAACCTGGTGGAAGCGGCCAGCCGCTTGATCAAGGACGGCTTCAAGGTGCTGCCTTATTGCACTGAAGATCTGGTCTTGTGCCAGCGGCTGGTGGACGCAGGCTGTCAAGCCATCATGCCGTGGGCCGCGCCTATCGGCACCGGCAAAGGCCCGATCAACCCTTACGCCCTGCGAACCTTGCGCGAGCGGCTGGCGGTGCCCATGATCGTTGACGCGGGTTTGGGCTTGCCGTCCCATGCTTGCCAGGTGATGGAATGGGGTTTTGATGGTGTGTTGCTCAACACGGCCGTGGCCCTGGCGCTGGACCCGGTCACCATGGCCGGTGCTTTTGCCAACGCAACGCAAGCGGGACGCGACGCTTATCGCAGCGGCACGATGACCGAACAGCAGGCTGCGCAACCCAGCACCCCGGTCCTGGGCACCCCGTTTTGGCATCAGGCTTGATGGATCGGATCAGCACGATGAACACGACTCACGACGCCCGCGTACAAGCAATTGTGGCGGCGCATCCCGGACTGGCCTTGCCACCGGCAGCGACCACCCCAACGGTCTTTAGCAACGAGGCAGCGGTTTATCGCACCGCCAAACAAGCCTGCCTGAGCCTGGGCTTTATCGAGTCCGATGCCGAATGCATCGCCAATGCCTGGCAACGCCTGTTTGAGCGCACGGGCCAGTTCAATGCCACGGACTGGCCGGACCAGGCGGCGGACTTCGGCATGCGCCCCTGGCCACGGCAAGATGCATTTGCGGCGTGTCCCCGTCACTTGGGTTTGTACGCCGTGCTGCCGGATGCAGCTTGGGTCGCCCGCATGGCTCGGGCCGGGGTTCCGACGGTCCAGTTGCGTTTCAAATCGGATGACGCCCAGGCCGTGGCGCGCGAGGTTCGCGCCGCCGTCCAAGCCATACAAGGCACCAACGCGTTGCTCTTCATCAATGACCACTGGCAAGCTGCCATCGACGCCGGGGCTTATGGCGTGCATTTGGGGCAGGAAGACCTGGAGACGGCAGATCTGGAAAAAATCCGCGCCGCCGGGCTGCGCTTGGGACTCAGCAGCCATGGTTACGCCGAGATGCTGCGCGCCGACCAATACAGCCCCAGCTACATCGCCATGGGCGCGGTATTTCCAACCACCCTCAAGCGGATGGTGACCGCACCGCAAGGCACCGAACGGCTCCATGCCTATGCACGCCTGATGCGCGACTATGCTCTGGTGGCCATTGGCGGCATTGACGCCACCAGCCTGCCGGACGTGCTGGCCAGCGGCGTCGGTTCAGTCGCTGTCGTACGTGCCCTGGTTGCGGCGGAACACCCAGAAGCCATGGCCGCCAGTCTGCAAGCCGCGATCAACGCCAACCGTTGAGTCCGCAGGGCTCAATTCAAAGGTTTCAGCCGCATGGTCATCGGTGCGTGAGCATGGTTGAGCGGCCCGCCACACTGGCCGGTGCGGACCTGGGCTCCGGCTTGCAAGGCGTCCCGCACAAAAGTGCGTGCAAGCTGTACGGCATCCACCAGCGTGGCCCCCAAAGCCAGATGGGCGGCCATGGCGCTTGAAAGCGTGCAACCTGTTCCATGGGTATTGGGGCTGTGAATGCGCGCCGCCTGCATCCAGATTTTTTCCCCGTTATTGGTCACCAGCAAATCGATGACGGCATCGCCCGGCAAATGACCGCCTTTCAGCAAGATGGCACGCGCGCCTTGATCCAGCAAAGCCAAGGCGGCTTGTTCCATATCCTGGGCGGACGTCAAAGGACGCCCCACCAGCAAGGCTGCCTCATCCAGATTGGGCGTAATCACCGCCACACGGGGAAACAACTCGCGCACCAGCACATCTACCGCCGTGTCGTCGATCAATGCCGCACCGCTGGTGGCCACCATGACCGGATCGAACACCACGTTTTTCAAAGAATGCCGGTCAATCGCCTCGGCCACGGTACGCACGATGTCCGGCGCATGCAACATGCCGATCTTGACGGCATCGGCACCAATGTCTTCCAGCACCGCATCAATCTGGTCGCGCAGCATCTGCGGCGGCACACCATGAATGGCGCGCACGCCACAGGTGTTTTGTGCTGTCAAAGCGGTAATCGCCGTCATGCCGTAGCAACCCAGGGCCGAGAAGGTTTTCAAATCGGCCTGGATGCCCGCTCCACCGCCACTGTCAGAGCCTGCGATGGAAAGAACCCGGGGGTACTCGAATTTGAATGCATTGATCGTCATTAATCTCACTCCGAATCCATGATTAGTCTTAGCGCCAAGGCCGCTGCACGGGGATCAAGAGCCGAACACAAGGCACTGACAACTGCCAGGCCGTCAGCCCCGGCGGACAGCACCTCAAGCGCATTACCGGCATGAATGCCGCCAATAGCGACCAGTGGCAATGCCGTCGCCAAGCGGACTTGACTCAAGCCGTCCAGACCCCAAGGCGTCTGGGTGTCGGTTTTGGTCGGGGTGGCATAAATCGGGCTCACGCCAAGATAATCAATCGGCAGCGAGGCACTGCGAATGACATCGTCCATGGATTCCACCGACCAGCCGATGAACACCTCAGGGGGTAGCAACCTGCGCGCCTGCAAGACAGGCATGTCGCTCTGCCCCAGATGCACGCCTTGCGCGCCGCAGGCCAGTGCTACGTCAATCCGGTCATTGATCACCAGCGGAATGTTGTGAGGAGCCAGCAAGGCTTTCAGCGCCATGGCTTGCGCAAAAAAATCACGGGTATTGAGCCGCTTCTCACGCAACTGAACACAGGAAACACCGCCTTGCACAGCAGCCGCCACCACATCATTGAGCGTACGTTCACCGGCGCTGGACTGATCTGTGACCAGGTACAAGCGCAAAGACGGCAAAAACCCGCGTTGCGCTGAAAACAAGGGATTTACCACTCAGCGACTTCCAGCTTCAGGTGGCGTTCAAAAGTCTCCTGATCGAGTAATTGCAATTCATCCAGCAACACCATCTGCATATGGCCTACCCCATAGCCCCGCACCATGACTTTTTCGGCCGCCACTTCACCAACAACACCCAAAAATGCCATCGCGGCCACCGTGGCCCGCCAGGCATCCGGCTGCACCGCACAGAAGGCACCGATAAGCGCCGTGGCCGAACACCCCACACCAGTGATTTTCGTCATCCATTCATGGCCATTGGAAAGCCTGGCCCAGCGGTGTTTGGCATCCAGAATATGGTCGGTTTGCCCGCTGACACAGACAACGCCTTGCGTCCGATAAGCAAGCGCTTGTGCAGCACCAAGCGCATCATTGGCCCCGGCACCGCTGTCCACACCCCGGGTCTGCACTGCGGACCCCGCCACACTCATGATTTCCGAACCATTGCCCCGTATCACCGTCGGCAACGCGGTTGACAGCAAAAATTCAATGCACTCATTGCGGTAGCGGGTGGCACCGGCACCCACCGGGTCCAGCACCACGGGAATGCCGCGACCGGATGCGGCCACCAGAGCCAGGCGCATGCTCTGAATCCAGTACGGGTCCAGCGTGCCAATGTTGAGCACCAAGGCCTGGGCAATACCCACCATGTCTGCCACTTCCTCATGCGCATGGGCCATGACCGGCGAGGCTCCCGCCGCCAGCAGCGCATTGGCATTGAAATTGATCACCACCAGATTGGTGATGCTGTGCACCAGCGGTGAACGTTCGCGCACGGCGAGAACGTCAGCCCAGAGATCAGAAGATAAGAGTTTCGTGGCCATGCGATTCCATCATAGGTAAGACGTGGGCCAGACGAGCACAGTGGAAGAAGCTTCCCTACGCTGGCATGACCCAGATCAGGTTCAAAGAGTATGTCTCAGTCACCCGCAGGCGACACCTCTAGCAAGATCGAATTATCCCGGAATTCGCACCGGATCAGATTGATGAACCGTTGCTTCAATTTTCAAATTAATCATCGCTCGGCGATTCAGACCATCGAAAAAATGAAGCTATAATTTAAGGCTTATTCCTCGATAGCTCAGTTGGTAGAGCGCCGGACTGTTAATCCGTAGGTCCCTGGTTCGAGCCCAGGTCGAGGAGCCAAATAATTTGACCCCCAAGTGTTTATTCGCTTGGGGGTTTCGTCTTTCCGGCCTACTGTCGCTAACTTGGACGCGGACTGGCGGGGTGGTGCATCGGCCTTGTTTCGGGCGGAATCCTCGGTTGCAGGTTCGCTGCTTGGGTTGGGGGGTATGCAAAGTCTCAGGTTGCCTTTCCAGTGAACTACAGCAACCACAGATAATCCACCATGAGCTAAAACAAACAGCGTGCATAATTCGCGGCCTGAATATGTTCGACGTGCCAGAATTGATCGTCCTATCCAAAAACATCGCACTGATAACAATTCTTCCGCCAGATCACTTTTTTTGCGTTAGCGAGTAAACACTTGATCTTCTGTGTCTCCTTCCTGTTACTTGTTTGGTCTTCTCTACGTTTGAGCTCCCGCCTCGCGAGTTCACCGGCCGATGGATTTTGGATCTTCATCGGAAGCGTGATGCTTCAACTCGGCGCGATCGCCTGCCTTACTTCGTTGGTAAATCAATTGCACCCGAGCGCGTGGGTGCTCGTTCAAGTGCTCGCTTGCGCCGTCACCCTCCAGTTAACAGGGGGCATACGTCCGCTAAATCTTCACTGCCTCTCAATCATCTGGAGTCGTCTGAGCTCAGGGCTAGTAGCATTTGTGACGGCGCTCTCACCTTGGGGGTTGACGGCGCTGATTGTCATCGGCGGGATTCTCGCCCTGTCGGTGGTGATGCAGACGGCAACACCCATTTACGATGGCGACGAGAAGATGTATCACGCCTCGCGCGTCCTCTATTGGATTCAGCACCAGACGGTATTTCCATTTGTCACGCACAACATCCGGCAAACGATGATTCCTTTCGGAAGCGAATTATTCTTCTTATGGCCGGTGCTTCTGACGAAAACCGAGGTGGTTGGCCGTTTTGTCTTTTGGCTGGCATATCCGTTGGCGGCGGCAGGTCAATATTTCCTCCTGCGCACGATGAAGTTGAGCCGCACGATTGCACTCGTAGGCGTGTTGATTCTGATTTCAACTCCTCTCGTTGCCTCGAGTGCAATCGGACTCAAACCAGAACTTTGGTCGGTCGTCGCCTTGCTCGGAGTTGCTTATTGGGTTGTCTCCATCTGTCTCACGCCTGAAGGAATGAGGACAAAGTATTTTTTCCTGGGCATATTTACGGTATTGAGCATAAATGTTCGATCGTTCCCCGTAGCAATTCTCCCCAGCTTGATACTAATTATTTTGTGGACACGAAGTCCATTTTCATTCGTCACGCGACTAAAAGCTCTCGTGGCGGGGTTGGTTTGCGCGGGCTTTATGAGCTCGTTGCTCGTTCCCCTGGTCTCTAACTTCGCCTTCTATCATCACCCACTTGGACCACCGGAAGTCCGGCACGTCGTTGAAGCCGATATCACGCCCAAGACGATTTACACGCACGCCGTCCGGTTTGCATTTTTGCTATTGGAGTTACCGGACGTTCCAGCCTCAGCCGAAACGCGGGCCCGCTTCAGCAACGTAGCGAACCATTTTATTTCGGCCATTGGAGCAGGCGCCCCCTTGTTAGGGGAGGATGATCGTCCTTGGCCGGGTAAGTTCTCATACTCATTGCCAGAGCGCTCAAATAGATTCTCGTTGTGGGGTCTGTTGTGGATTCCAACGCTGTTTATCGCGGTGCTGCTCTTGATTCGTAACGTTGTGGCGACTTGGCCACATGTGCGGTTGACTGCAGTTTCGGCGCAATCTCTGTTGGTAATTCCTTTGCTGGGCGCAATTCTCTTCGGCACGAGATGGATGGTCCATTCAGAAGCGCCGGCGCGCTTTCTCATTGGCCCTTATTCACTGCTATTGTCCATTGGTATTGCTATATGTGGCCCGTATATCTCCAGACGAAAATTCGCGCAGGCGCTCCTTGCGATAGTCGTTTCGTATGCTATATACCAGCCTGTCAGTACCCGAGCCTACGATGCCTTACAGACCATTGCCGCGCCCATTTCAGTGAAGGCAATCAATCAGCCCTTCGAAGAAGCTCTTGATTTGATGCCGGTGGGGTCTCGAGTTCTTTTTGTAGGGAACCAGGATGCACCCGACTACCCTCTATTCTCACCAAGGACGCACTATTCGAATGCAGTAATTCCTTGGGGTGCTGAGCCTTTCGATCCGGCAAGGATGCGCCGCTTAATCGATTCGAAAAAGGCGACCCACGTGTTGATCCAGAATGATGCGAGAGTGTCAATCCCTTGGTTTCCAACTATCGACATCCGGAAAATGGTGAGTTGGCTGACTCAGGAACCTGGATTAAAGACAATTCCTCTCAGCACACCAAACATGCGGCTATTCGAAACCGCCAACAGCACCGGGATCAATGAAAGGGCCTTTCTTACCGTGGAAGTACCGTCCTCGGCACCCTTAATTACCATTGAGAAAACTCTACAAACCCATGTAGGGATAGATCCAAACTTTCTTAAAACACCATGGCCCATTGAAAATTTTGGTGGTACCGAAGGTAGTTTCCTATGGATCGGGCAGGGGCCCGCTGAGGGTGTCGAGGTTGTACTGTGGTCGCGGCAGGACCGCGCCGTAGATATACGATTCAATGTTTCTCCTGGCCCCAGCCTGACGACTCCAGATCGGAGAGTCATATTGCTGCACGACGGTGTGCAGGTTGGTGACAAGCAGACCTTTAAGAACGATGCTTCCATTGTTTTCCACATCAGTCTCCATACCGGACGAAATGTGATGAACTTCTTTGCACTAGATGCCGCCACGGTAAAGGGTATGCCAAATGGCGATGCCAGACATTTGGTTATCGGTCTTCACGAGGTTCGAGTCGAGGCGGTGCAGGCATCGGCAGCAGGCGATGCTCAGCAAGGTCCGCCAATAAAGGAGAGCCCCGGCGCCAACGACGCCAGGAACGTAGATCTCGCTCAGAGCGCACGCACGGCGACTGGTCTAATCAGCCGCCGCCAGCAAATCGAGGGTTACTGGCTCACATCGCACACCAGAGAGGAGCGCTTTGAACATCCCAGACTGGAAATGAACACTTTTGTCACCTCGATGATGATCGACATCCTTAATTCAAAGGCCATCCAAGCAGCGCTGGGAGGAAACTTAGACCGGGCTCGTATGTATCTGAACAGCCAGATCGAGGCCGGCGGACTGGTTCGATATCACGGTCGGCCTGACGCTCCGGCGATTGGCGCGCTCGGGCTGTGCGTCATCACACCGGATACTGATGACACCGCTCTAGTGTGGAGGATCGCTCCTGGTGCCCCAACATTGCGACCAACAGCTCTCGCAACACTCATGCGATACCGTACTGCAGAAGGTCTGTATAAAACGTGGCTCGGGCAACCAGATGAATACCGATGCATCAACCCTGGCGCGGATCCGAATCCAACCGACGTAGGGATTCAGATGCATGTGCTGATGCTGCTGGCGCAAGCCGACCCAGCAGCATCCCATTCGCTATGCGGCGCGCTCCGGCAAGCGATCGACCAAGACCGCCTCTGGGTTTACTATCGCAGGGCGCCACTAGTCCCAGTCCTGCGCCAGGCCGACCTGCAATTAGCCGGCTGCAAGTTGCAACTACCGCTGTCACGCTCGCGTACGGCCATACCAGGGCAGAACATCTGGTTGGCCGCAGCCCAACTGTTGCAGCGTTTAGAAGGCAGCAAGGATCGGGCTCCCACCTCGGTCCAAGTTCTCGACGTGCTTCGAGAATTGTCCAAAGATGACTTCTCCGCGTTGAAACTGACCCCGCCCCTGCTCTATCACAACGATCTCACCGCATCGGTACGAAGGTTTTATTGGTCAGAGGACGTGGGTTATGCGATTTGGTTGCGGTTGTATTCTGAAGGTGTACGTCATGGCTTTCTACGCTCCACTCGCGGAAACGACGAGGCTACTGCTCGCAGTCCAACTACTCAGAAGCCATTATGATAAGCCGTCCAAAGGGGGCTCGGTTGTTTCTACGCCTACTATCGTGTATTCGATTCGACGAGGTCCTAGTCCTTCAGGGTGCGCCCCTTCTCGGCGCCATCTTTTCGATCGGCCCTCTCAACAGTCAAAGCGTGGTCCCTCTCTTGCTCCTAGCCGCAGGAAGTTGTTTTTTGGTTGCTCACGTTTTCTTGCTCAACGATTGGTCCGGGATTAACTATGACCTCCAGGATTCTTCCAGATCAGATGGAGTGTTCCTGAATCGAGGTATCAGCCGCACCGAGATCGGGTGTCTGTCATTAGCCCTACTCGTGCTCAGCCTAGTGCTATTCAGTCAATTAGGTTCGGTGACTCTGATCATTGGGCTAATTATCACAATTGCGAGTGCGCTTTATTCCGCTCCCGCCTCTCACATTAAAGGTGTTCCACTCCTCAATTCCGTTCTTCACTTGGTCAGTGGTTTACTGCACTTTCTGCTCGGCTATTCAGTGTTCCGAGTTCTCGATGGACGAGGTCTGGAGATCGGCTGTTTCTTCGCCGCAATATTCAGCGCGGGGCACCTGACCCACGAGGTTCGCGATTTCGAAGCTGACTTGCGTAATGGAATTAAAACCAATGCAGTGAAGTTCGGCAAGGCACGGAGTTTCATCGCCGGATTCGTGCTTTTCACGTTCGCAGACGCTTTACTGATCGTGCTGGCCACTAGAGGCACCGTGCCGCACGGCCTCGTCCTTGTCGCAGGACTTTACCCGTTGCACTTCTACTGGTCGCTACGAGCGATGCGCGAAGGCCTCACGTTCGAGAGCGTACGCCGGCTTCAAGTACGCTATCGCGTGCTCTACGCAGGCATCGGCGCGATCATGGTGATTTCTGTACTGTTAACCTGAAAGATCCGTCCCAACAGAGCTTGTCCATCACCGGTGGCGATGTCTCACTCATAGTTGAAGGTTAAAGTTGGTGGCTGAACCGCTTAGGGACTACAGAATGTAGTGTCTGAATTCAACAACCGTAAGTAAGCACGCGGTGAACCCATATTGACTGTGTCTGGCAGTCCTGCTTGCCGCAGG
>JAZKHK010000054.1:0-2407 GCA_040385425.1 Pseudomonadota bacterium
CATGCTGGGCACCAGCGCCATCCGCAACCTGATCCGCGAGGCCAAGGTGGCGCAAATGTATTCGAGCATCCAGACCGGCAACAGCGTCGGCATGCAGACGATGGACCAGAACCTGAGCGATCTGGTCAAACGCAACATCATCAGCCCGGCCGAAGCCCGCTCCAAAGCCAAGATTCCTGAAAATTTCCCAGGCTAAGCCCTGATCAACCGGGTTCAGCCCATTATTTGGAGTGCATCATGAAAGGAATCCTCGGACTCCTCCGCAAGAAAATCAAGTCAGGACCGGAGGATGAGCCCCAGGATTCCATGATGTTCACCACGGCTTTTGCCGGCCTGGGCCTGGACTCCAATCTGCTGGTGCCGTGGGAGGCGCGGGCTGTCGAGGTGGGCGCGGCGCGATTGAATTCAAGCCGCGGCACCAAGCTGCTGCAGGCGCTGTGGGCCAAAGACAAGTACATGCACGAACTGGGCGCCGAAGCCATCGGGCGGCTGGAACGTTTCATGGATTTCGCCACGGTCGCCGCCAACCGCGACCTCATCCGCCAGGAAGAATACGGCAACTTCATGGTGGTGCTGCTGAGCGGCAGCATTGCCATTGACCGTGTGCAGCCCTGGGGTGAGCGATTCCGCCTGGCAGAGGCCGTCCCGGGTGAAATCATGGGCGAAATGTCGCTGCTTGACAGCGGCATGCGGTTTTCAGCCTGCACCACGCTGCAAACCTGCGAAGTCGCAATCCTCAGTGCAGAAACCATGGATGAAATGGTGGGCGTCGACCCGGCACTGGCCGCCAGCCTCATTGCCCTGCTGGCCCGCAAACTTTCGCTTCGTCTGCGCGTCGTAAGCGCCCGACTCACCGATAAAAAATGATTCACCACGGGGATACTGCAAACCATGGAACGCGATCAAGCCACCAAGTTCGTTAACGATCTGCTCAAACTGATGAGCAGCCGCAACGGCAGCGATTTATTCATCACCGCCGATTTCCCGCCCGCCGTCAAGGTGGACGGCAAAGTCACCAAGGTATCACCCCAGCCGCTCACCGCCGCGCACACCATGGCGCTGGCGCGCTCGGTCATGAATGACCGCCAGGTGGCCGAATTTGAGCGCACCAAAGAGTGCAACTTTGCCATTTCGCCGCCGGGCGTCGGCCGCTTTCGCGTGAACGCCTTTATCCAGCAAGGCAAGGTCGGCATGGTGTTGCGGGTGATTCCGCTGAGCGTGCCCACCATTGACGGCCTGGGCGTGCCCAAGGTCCTCAAAGAGGTGGTGACATCCAAACGCGGCCTGTGCATTCTGGTGGGCGCCACCGGCTCGGGCAAATCGACCACACTGGCGGCGATGGTGGACTGGCGAAATGACAATTCCTACGGCCACATCATCACCATTGAAGACCCGATCGAATTTGTCCACCCGCACAAAAACTGCGTGGTCACGCAACGCGAAGTGGGCATCGACACCGACAGCTGGGAAGCGGCCCTGAAAAACACCCTGCGCCAGGCGCCGGATGTGATTTTGATGGGCGAGATCCGCGACCGCGAAACCATGGAGCACGCGGTGGCCTTTGCCGAAACCGGGCACTTATGCCTGGCCACCCTGCACGCCAACAGCGCCAACCAGGCACTGGACCGCATCATCAACTTCTTTCCAGAAGAACGCCGGGCGCAGCTCCTGATGGACTTGTCGCTCAATCTCAAAGCCATGGTGTCGCAGCGACTGATTCCCAAACAGGACGGCAAGGGCCGGGTCGCCGTGGTCGAGATCATGCTCAACTCGCCCCTGATTTCCGACTTGATATTCAAAGGCGAGGTCTCCGAGATCAAGGAGATCATGAAGAAAAGCCGCAACCTCGGGATGCAGACCTTCGACCAGGCCCTGTTCGACGCCTACGAGAACAACCAGATTACCTACGAAGACGCCTTGCGCAATGCCGACTCGCTCAACGATTTGCGTCTGCAGATCAAACTCAACAGCCAGCGCGGTAAAACCCAAGACCTGAACGCCGGTACTGAAAATTTCGCCATTGTTTAAATCATCCCACCTCCTGCCAACACCATGACCAACATTGCCGCCAAAACTTACGAAGCCACCTCCCCGCGGCGCGTCGCCTTTCTGGGCTTGGGCGTGATGGGCTACCCCATGGCCGGTCACTTGGCGCGGGCCGGACACCAGGTCACGGTGTACAACCGGACTGCTACCAAATCAATAGCATGGTGCGAAGAGTTTACGGGGGCTGGAACTCTAAAACATGCAGAAACCCCGCGTCTGGCTGCGCAGCAGGCGGAGATCGTCTTTTGCTGCGTCGGCAATGACGATGACTTGCGCAGCGTTACCCTGGGCGCGGACGGCGCGTTTGCCGGCATGGAACCGGGCGCGGTGTTTGTGGACCACACCACGGCGTCCGCCAGCG
>JAZKHK010000054.1:2417-12664 GCA_040385425.1 Pseudomonadota bacterium
TTTCTGGTGGCCAGGCCGGTGCGCAAAACGGCCAGTTGACCGTGATGTGCGGCGGCGACCCCGCCGCGTTCGACCTGGCCCAGCCCGTGGCCATGGCTTTCTCCAAGGCCGTCACGCGCGTGGGCGACAGCGGTGCCGGGCAACTGGCCAAGATGGTGAATCAGATCTGTATTGCCGGCCTGGTGCAGGCCTTGAGCGAAGCCATTGCCTTTGGCCAAAGTGCCGGTCTGGACATGAACCAGGTGCTGGACGTGATTGGCAAAGGTGCGGCGCAGAGCTGGCAGCTCGACAACCGCGGCAAGACCATGGTGGCCGACAAGTTCGACTTTGGCTTTGCCGTGGACTGGATGCGCAAAGACCTGGGGCTGGTGCTCGATGAGGCCAAGCGCAACGGCGCGCGCCTGCCGGTCACCGCGCTGGTGGACCAGTTTTATGCCGATGTGCAGCACATGGGCGGCCAGCGCTGGGACACGTCGAGCCTGATCAAGCGACTCAAGTAATCAATCGCCCTCCACGCCTCTTACGGCGTGGATTGGTTTATTTCTTGCCGTCGGCAGGCGCCGGCTGGGGCAGCATGTTGGCCAGTTCATCTTCGCTGATGATCTCCAGCAAACGCACCACTTTCTGAACGCCCGAGGTGCTGCGGACGATGTCCGTGGCCCGGTTGGCCTCGCGCTGGGTCACCCGCCCCATCAAATAAACGGTGCCTCGCTCGGTCACCACCTTGAAGGCATTGGCAAACAAGTCTTTGGCATCCAGCAAACCGGCCTTGGCCCGACCTGTCACCAGTGAATCCGAAGAACGCTGGCTGAAAGTGGAGTTACCCAGAATACTGATTTCGTTGACGATGGCATGCACGTTATCGACCCGGGACACGATCTGCTCCACCAACTGTTTGTCCTGGGCGCTGGGCACTTCACCCGTCAACAACACCTGGCGGTTGTAGCTGGTGACGTTGACGTGAACGCGCTCACCCAGGTTTTCGCGGATGCGACTGCCTGCGCGCAATTCGATGCCTTCATCTTCCAGTTGCGCGCCTGAAGTACGGCGGTCCGTGGCCACCAGGGTGGTCCCCACAAACCCGCCGCCCACCATCAGCGGCACCAGAGGCACGCAGGCGCTCAGGGTGGCGCCTACGCTGGCGGCAAGCACCAAAACAGTCACTAATTTATGAGATGCAAATTTCATATCAGGTTTCCTGGTCTCCGAGTAACTGGGCATCGACGGCGTCGCAAATGCAATGCAGGGCCAGAATATGTACCTCCTGAATGCGAGCGGTGCGCTCATGCGGCACGCAGATGTGCACATCCGTATCGCGCAGGACCTGGGCCATCTTGCCGCCCCCGCGCCCGGTCAGGCCCACCACCACCATTTCGCGCTCATGTGCCGCCTCGATGGCGGCCAGCACATTGGCTGAATTGCCACTGGTGGAAATGGCCAGCAACACGTCACCGGGCTGCCCGAGTGCGCGCACCTGGCGAGAAAAAATGACGTTGAAGTCGTAGTCGTTGGCAATCGCCGTGATGATGGAGCTGTCGGTGGTGAGCGCGATGGCAGCCAGTTCAGGCCGTTCGCGTTCATAGCGCCCGACAAACTCGGCAGAGAAGTGCTGCGCGTCAGCGGCGGAACCGCCGTTGCCGCAGGCCAGTACTTTGCCGCCGCTGGTGACACAAGTCAGCATGGCCTGCACGGCCGCTGCGATGGGTTTGCTTAAAGATTGCGCGGCCTGGTATTTGAGGTCGGCGCTGTCGATAAAGTGTTGTTGGATTCGTTGCTCTAGCATGAGAGGGATGATACCCGCCTCAGAGGTATCCAGTTGTGTCGCACCCCAGCGCGCGTGCATGCGTCGGTCCGGGGGGGCTTCCTGCTCAGTAAGCATCAAACGCCGCCTGCAGCCATTCCATGCTGCCATTCTCCAGCAGCACCACATCAAACCGGCAGGGCGGCGGCTCAGGCAGACGCATCAGGTAATGACGCGCGGCAAAAATGATGCGCCGCTGCTTGAGCGCACTCACGCTGGCCCCGGCCCCGCCGTGGCTGGCACTCTTGCGCTGGCGCACCTCCACAAACACGGTGGTGCCATCCGGCGCGCGCATGATCAAATCGATTTCTCCGCCGCCGCGCCCCGGCGTCCGATAATTGCGCACCAAAAGACGCAAACCGGACTGCTGTAAATAGTGCAGCGCGGCATCTTCAGCCGCATCGCCCACTTGTTTGGTCGTGCTGACCTTGGCCTTGATTTGAGAGAACACCATTGATTTCAACTAATGCCTATTCATCTGCCTTGCGTGCCGCGCTGGAGGCGGCGGGTGGTCAGAATTATCCGCCCGGCGCCCTCTACGTGGTGGCGACCCCCATCGGCAACTTGGCCGACATCACGCTGCGGGCGCTGCATGTGCTGCAACTGGCCGACACGATTGCCTGCGAGGACACGCGCCACACCCAGGCCTTGTTGCGGGCCTACGGCATCGACAAGTCTTCTTCGCAACTGCTCGCCGTGCACCAGCACAACGAAGCCGAGGCGGCACAAACCGTGATCGAGCGCCTGCACCAGGGTCAACGCGTGGCCTACGCCAGCGACGCCGGCACGCCGGCCATCAGCGACCCCGGCGCCCGCTTGGTGGCTGCCGTGCGCCTGGCGCGCCTAACTGCCGTGCCTTTGCCGGGTGCCAGCAGCGTGACGGCGGCGTTGAGCGTGGCCGGCATCACGGATGACGACGCGCAGCACAGCGGGTTTGTGTTCGCCGGCTTCCTGTCCTCCAAATCCACCGAACGCGCCACCGCCGTTGAAGCCTTGCGCGTGCAAGCGCGGGCCGTGGTGATGCTGGAAGCGCCGCATCGCATTGAAGCCCTGGCCACGGCGCTGGCCGTGCTGGGCGAACGGTCCCTCACCATCGGGCGGGAGTTGACCAAACAGTTCGAAGAAATCGCCACGGTCAGCGCCGACAGCTTTCCCGCCTGGTTGACCCAGGACGCCAACCGCCTGCGCGGCGAATTCGTCCTGGTGCTGCACCCGGCGCCGACAGCCACGCAAACCGGACCGGACACCCGGGTCTTGAAACTGCTGCTGGCCGAGCTGCCGCTCAAAACGGCGGTGAAACTGGCCTCCGAAATCACCGGCGAACCCCGTAACGCGCTTTACCAACTGGCCCTGGACCTGAAAGAAAGTTAAGCCGGGTTCGCTTGAGCCAAAAAACCCCGCGATGCCAATGAGCATGCGGACTCCAGCTTACTGTTGAGCCACCACGGACAGCGCGCGCATCTGCTCGCCCAGATCCGGCCCCACCAACTCTCTGATGGACTGCTCGGGTCTTTGCACCTTGATTCCCCGCTTGGCGAGTCGTGCGTCGAGTTCCGCCAAATCCACGCCGGCGACTTGCGCGAGCACAGGCAAGGGGGCATTCGCCATCGCCTGAATGGGGGCGATAAATGGCGGCTTGGAGGAGCCGCCCAATGGCGCGAAGCTAAGGATCAGAAGAACTACAAATCCGACCAGGGCGATGCGACCGGCAAGGGTGTGCAGATGGCGTTTGAAACTGGCGCTGTGCAGAACGATATGAAGCCCGACGCCCGCCACAAAAAGCCAACTGAGCCACTCGTGGGCAGCCTTGTTCAAACCGGAATCAAGATGAAAGAACATCAGAACCCCCGTCACCGACAGCAGCATGAAGCCGCCTGCGACGAGCGGCGTGATCCAGTTGCGAAAATACTTGATTGACATTGACACCTCCTTGTAACGGCTGCCAGTTTGTTGCAGTCAAATGAAGTGCCCATGTCGGCGAAGTGAAGCAGAAGTAAATGGCCTGCCAATGAAGAAAACGCCGGGACTGTCAACAAGCCGTTTCGATCTTCATGACCCGCCTATGGGTCGGAGACGATAACTGCAGGAAAAAAGACCGACGCGTCTGGGTAATTTCTCACCGCTGCGCACGCTGCAGTACACCTTGTCCTGGAGGCCGCTGGTGATTTGGCCCATTGAGGCAAGATCGCCAATCGCTATTAATTTAATAGCTACTCATGCTTATTCTGCGGGGGCTAGCGGCCTGTTTTACTCAAAAAACAAGCTCCTGCGTGCCAATTTGCTTATTTTTTGACGGATTTAGAACAATTTATGCATCAAATCGGCCTGTAGCCCCCATAGATCATGCGCAAGAAGCTATTAAATACATAGCAATTCCTATTCTTTGACATCGCATGCTGGCGCCACGTGAGCTCATGGCGCTATAGCACCGACTCGATTAACAACCCGTTGTTTTGGGCTGAGCCGCCCATGCCTGCTTGAAGTAAGTCACGCCACGGGATTGACACCCGCAGCAATGCAACGCTAAGCCCCGATCTGAGCAGCCGTCCGGCCACTGGGTCATAGACTGCTAGCCTTGCAATTTCTCTGTTTCAGGAAATTGTGACCAGTCGGTAACCCACCGCCGTTTCGGTTAAAAAATGTCGGGGTTGGGTCGAGTCGGTTTCCAGCTTCTGCCGCAGGTGGCCCATGTAAATACGCAGGTAATGGCTTTGCTCGGCATGCGACGGTCCCCACACCTCGCGCAGCAACTGGCGGTGCGTCAGCACCCGGCCGGCGTTGGCGATCAATACCGTCAACAAACGGTACTCGATGGGGGTCAGGTGCACTTCAACACCAGCCCGACGCACCAGACGCGCCTGCCGGTCCACCTCCACGTCGCCAAAGCGAAAAATCGGGTCGACCTCACCGCTGGTATCGGTTGCGCCTTCGCCCGCCACGGCACGCGGGCGGCGCAGGTTGGCGCGCACGCGGGCCAACAGTTCGCCCACGCCAAATGGTTTGGTGAGGTAGTCATCGGCGCCGGCATCAAGCGCTGCAATCTTGTCGGATTCATCCGAGCGCGCCGACAGCACAACAATCGGCACGCCAGACCAGCCACGCACATCGCGGATCAACTCCAGACCATCGCCATCGGGCAGGCCCAAATCCAGCACCAGCAAGTCGGGTTTGCGCGTCCCGGTTTCAGTCAGTCCTTTTTTGATGGTGTCGGCTTCATGCACCTGCCAGCCTTCGGCTTCGAGTGCGGCGCGCACAAAGCGGCGAATCTGGGGTTCGTCTTCAATGAGGACGGCAATGGGAGCGGGCATGGTGGCTTTGGATGAAGCGGCGTAAGCGTTCAGATATCAACAGTGTCAGGGACTTCCGGCGGCGGTTTGCGCGGCAAGGTGAGGGTGAATTCTGCACCACCGCCTGCCGCCTGGCTGGCCGTGATGCTACCGCGGTGCGCTTCCACCACCGCCTTGCAGATGGCCAATCCCAGGCCGACACCGGGTGTGGCCGACTCGCTCTTGCCGCGCGTGAACTTGTCAAACAGTACCTGTTCGTGGCCGATGCTGTCCGCTGGCAGGCCCGGCCCGTGGTCGCGCACGCTGATGACCAGCGCGGTCGGGGTGACGCGGGCGCTGACCCGAATGGGTTGCGGGTGAGGTGCGGCCGAGACGCCATATTTGACGGCATTTTCCAAAAGATTGACCAGCACCCGTTCCATCAGTGCCGCATCGAACTCCACCAGCGGCAGGTCGGCGGGCACATCGGTCTGTACCACCGTATCGCCTAGCGCATGCTGGGCCGCGCGGATGGCGCTGCCCACCAGTTCTTCGACCGATTCCCAGTCGCTTCGCAGATTGACCTGGCCGCTTTGCAAGCGGGCCATGTCCAGCAGGTTGGTCACCAGCGCATTGAGTTGACGAGCTTCCTGGCTGATGGCGTGGGCCGTGCTTGCCTGGGCATCCGCCAGCGGAGGATTTGAGCGTTCGAGCGATTCCGTCAGCCCTACCAAGGCGGTCAAAGGGGTGCGCACATCGTGCGAGATGGCCGCCAGCAAGGCGTTGCGCAGGCTCTCGGATTCCATTTGCACCACGGCGGCCTGCGCCACTTCCACATAGTGCACCCGCTCAATGGCAATTGCGATCTGGCGCGCCAGCGTCTCCAACTGCTGCACAGTCTCGGGAATCAGCAGCCAGCGCGGGTGCGCCGGTTGCACCGCCAGCACGCCCCGAATCCGCATCGGAGCCTGCAGCGGCACGTAATGCCAAATGCTGGAAGGCAGCGTGGCAGTGGCCATGCCGGCACGCTGGCCGTGGTGAAACGCCCAGTCGGCAATGCTGGGGTCGATGGAGTCGGGCAGGTCGTCACCCATTGCCAGCTGGTCCTTGGCATCGGTCAGCAGTACGCGCGCCTGTCCCCCAAAAGTGCGCTGGACGGCCGCTTCGCCAAGTTCCACCACCTGGACGAACTGCAGGGCTGCCGACAGGTCGCGCGTCAACTCGAACAGGGCCTGGGCGCGCCGTTCGCGGCTGGCTGAAATGCGGGCCGAAAAGCGCAGGTTCGCGGTCAGTTGTCCGATCATCAGACCGACGCCCAGCATCACGGCAAATGTGACCAGGTATTGCACATCGCTGACCGCAAATGAAAAGCGTGGCTGCACAAAGAAAAAGTCGAATGACGCCACCCCCAGCAGGGCGGCCAGCATGGCCGGGCCACGCCCCAGCTTCACGGCGACCAACACCACATACAGCAAGAACAGCATCACGATGTTGGCCAGATCAAACAAGGGAAACATCGGCAAGGCCAGCAAGGTGGTCAGCAGGCAGGCGGCGCCGGTCCAGGCATAAGCGGGCCAGGTATCGAGCCATGGGGACGCCTCTTCGTCTTCGCGATCATCACGCGGCACGGCCTGTGGCAACTGCCGGGTGCTGCTGGCCATGCTGACCTCGACGATGTCCAGTGTCGGAGCCAGGGTAGCAAGTTGACGTGTGATGGTGGGGCGCCTGAATCGCCACAATGCCTGCCAGCGCCGGGTACGGGGTCGGCCGGTGACCAGCATGGCGCAGTTCAGGGTATGGGCCTGGCGCAGCAGTTCAGCCGCCACATTGCTACCGGTGAGTACCGTGGTACTTCCACCCAGTTCTTCGGCCAGTTTGAGAACGGCCAATGTGCGGTCGCGCACGGCCGTCGGCAGTCGTTGATGTTCCGGTGTTTCCACATAAACCGCATGCCAGCGCACATTGAGTTGGCCAGCCAGTCGGGCTGCGCTGCGCACGGCGTGCTCGGCGCCTTCATGGGGCCCTACGCACGCGAGGATGGCGCCGGACGTGTTCCAGGCCGTCGCACTGGAAATAAGTTTTCCGGTACCGGATTGAGACTGCTCGATCCGGTAGCTGCGCACGTCATCTTCGACGTGTTCGGCGGTGCGGCGCAAGGCAATCTCGCGCAGGGCGATCAGGTTTCCCTTACGGAAAAAGTTCTGCGCCGCACGTTCGGCCTGCTGCGGCAGGTACACCTTGCCGGCCTTGAGGCGTGCCAGCAATTCGTCGGGCGTGACGTCCACCAGGATGATTTCATCAGCCCGGTCCAGCACCGTGTCGGGCACGGTTTCATGCACACGGATGCCGGTGATGGCGCCAACCGTGCCGTTGAGGCTTTCCAGATGCTGGACATTGAGAGCGCTCCACACGTCAATGCCGGCATCGAGCAGTTCCTGCACGTCCTGCCAGCGCTTGGGGTGGCGTGAGCCCTCGGCATTGCTGTGCGCCAGTTCATCGACCAGCAGCACCGCCGGGCGGGCGGCGAGTGCGCCATCAAGGTCAAACTCAGACAGGGTGCGGCCCCGGTAGGGCACCTCGCGCAATGGCAATTGCTTGAGACCGGCCAGCAATCCGGCGGTTTCACTGCGGCCATGGGTTTCGATCACGCCGACCAGCACGTCCCGCCCGGCTTGCTGTTCGCGCTGTGCGGCACTGAGCATGGCGTAGGTCTTGCCCACGCCCGCCCCGGCGCCAAAGTAAATGCGCAGCTTGCCGATGCGTGCGCGTTCTTCATCGCTGTGGATTTGCGCCAGCAGCCGATCGGGGTCCGGGCGGGATGAGTGCGTATTAGCCAAAAGTGCAAACCTTTCGTGTCAGGCGGTGTGTGAAGCAAAGGGTAGCACCCCGGCGCAAGCTCAGAAGGTTTTACTGATCGAGAGCACAGCCGCTGTTTTGCCGATCTTCTGCGGGTCCAGGGCGGCCGAGTTGCCGGCTTGGTAGAAGGTCGAGCTGGCGGTGGTGGCGACCACGGCAAGCCCGAGGTTAAGGCCGCCCAATTCCTTGGCTAAGGAAATCTTGTAGTCTGCGTAGGAAAGTTCGCTGTAGTTGCGCACTGAGGTGTAGCCGACATGCAGGCCCAGTGTGAGCGCCGGCCCCAGATCGGCGGTGTAGTTCAGATCAAGGTAGCTGGTGCCTTTGGAGTCGCCACGTGCTGGCAAGGCGCTCCAGTAGGCATAGCCCGAGGTGCTACTGTTCAAACCGAAGTAGTCGGTGACGGCATAGGAGAGTTTGGCATTGAACGGCCCCTGTGTGATTCCGACGTAGAGCTCGGTGTTGTCATACTTTTCACCCGTTGGCGTGGCGGGCGCGCTGTTCAAGCGGGCTCCGGGGTACTGGTAGTTCAAAACGCCGATATCCACCGTCCAGCCTTTGGCGGGCTCGAAACGGTAACCGCCATACAAATCGACTTCCAGACTGGACCCGTTGTTGTAACTGTTGGATGAAACGCTGGAGTTCCAGTTGCCCAGATAAAAACCGCTGGCGTGCGTGTAGTCGATGCCGCCTTGCACGGCGGGCTGGCCCCAGCTTTGCGAGATACCGCGAAAGCGGTAGTCCGACACCAGACTGAAGTTGCCTGTAACGCTGGGGGGCGCAGCCGGAGCGATCGCCTCACCTGCGGCAGGCGCCGTGGTTTGTGCCGAGGCGATGGCGCACAGCGCGGCCGCAGCCAAGGCGGCTACTTGTTTGATCATGATCATGTATTTTTTCCTTGAAATGGGTTTGTTGGACGGCTATTGACTGCGGCCGTGCCGACGCTATTTCGACTTGTTTTTGCGCGAGACAAGGAACCAGGCCACAACCAGCGGCAGCACGATCACTGCCAAGGCAGACAGGGCCAACAGCACGTCAGAGGCCATGGGGTGCTCCATGCTTGGCCAGATGCTCGGCCCAGGAGGAAATGCACCCGATCTGACCGCTGGGCATGCACGCCATCACTTGATGCATCACCTCGCCCACCCGATCGGCGGATAAGCGAACCTGCATTTGCACCAGACTGTCTTGCGGCTGTGGAATGCAGCGCAGGATGCCCGCTCCGGTGCAGTTAGCAAGCACGCGGCGCATGTGGTACGCCTCCATGCTGGGGACCGTGATGGACATCACAACGAACCTCCGCGGGCGACGGGGTGCAGTCGGCGCAGGTAGCGAGGCGCCCAGGAACTCTGAATAAGCGGCGTAAGCCATAGTCATTTCTCTTAACGAAGAGCCTCCAAAGCCAGATTGAGCTTGAGAACATTCACTTGTGATTCACCCAGAAACGGGAAGAGCGGCATTTCCGTCTGCTGTTCAACGAGGCGTTGAACCTTGTCAACGGGCAGATCGCGTGCTTTGGCCACCCGGACCACCTGGTAGCGGGCGGCCGCGGGGCTAATGTGCGGGTCCAGCCCGCTGGCGGAAGCCGTCACCAGATCCACCGGCACCGGTGCCGTGTTGCCCGGGTCGGCGGCGCGTAAAGCCTCGATGCGGCCTTTCACCGCGTCTGTCAACGCCGGATTGAGAGGGCCCTGGTTGGAGCCGCTGGAGGCCGAGCCGTTGTAAGGCATCGGGCCGGTGGCCGAAGGACGACCCCAGAAATGCCTGGGTTCGCTGAAGTTCTGCCCAATCAGGGCGGAGCCGACCGGCTGGCCGTTTTGCAGGATCAGGCTGCCGCCGGCTTGCGATGCAAACAGGGACTGCGCCACGCCGGTCGTTACCAGGGGGTAAATCACGCCGGTCACCAGCGTGAGCGCGGAAAACAGCACCAAGGCGGGACGAAGAATTTTTTTCATGATGATTCCTTGAATTGGGTTGCCGGGCATCAGGCCAAGTTCATGGCGACCAGCAACAGGTCAAGCGCCTTGATGCCGATAAAAGGCACGATCAAGCCGCCCACGCCGTAAATCAGCAGATTGCGGCGCAGCAGCACGGCAGCGCCCACGGCCCGGTACTTGACACCTTTGAGTGCCAGTGGAATCAGGAACATGATGATCAGTGCGTTGAAAATCACCGCCGACAAAATCGCCGAAGACGGGCTGCCCAGCTGCATCACATTCAGCGCCGACAACTGCGGGTAGGTAGTTACAAAAATCGCCGGAATGATGGCGAAATACTTGGCCACGTCGTTGGCAATCGAGAAGGTTGTGAGCGAACCGCGCGTCATC
>JAZKHK010000054.1:12674-25837 GCA_040385425.1 Pseudomonadota bacterium
TGGTCGGGTTTGAGTCCAGATCGACCATGTTGGCGGCTTCCTTGGCGGCCTGGGTACCACTGTTCATGGCCACCGCCACGTCGGACTGGGCCAGCGCCGGCGCGTCGTTGGTGCCGTCACCGGTCATGGCCACCAAGCGGCCCTCGGCCTGGTATTGGCGAATCAGCTTGAGCTTGTCTTCCGGCGTGGCTTCGGCCAGAAAATCATCGACACCCGCTTCGGCGGCAATCGCCGCCGCCGTCAGCTTGTTGTCGCCGGTGATCATGATGGTCTTGATGCCCATGCGGCGCAACTCAATAAAGCGCTCCTTGATGCCCGCCTTGACGATGTCCTTGAGTTCCACCACGCCCAGCACGGTGTTGCCATCGCTCACGGCCAGCGGTGTACTGCCGCGCCGTGATATTTCTTCGGAGGACCGAATGACTTCGGCGGGAAAACTGCCGCCATGGGCCTCAATGTGTTTGCGCACGGCATCGACGGCTCCTTTGCGCAACTGGCGTGTGCTGCCGTCAGCTTGCGCGACATTGATGCCGCTCATGCGCGTCTGGGCAGAGAACGCAACCTCGGAAGTTGATCCGACGACAGGTTGCAAAAAGCCCAGCTTTTCCGCGCGTGCAACGATGCTGCGGCCCTCGGGTGTCTCATCGGCCAGCGAGGCTTGCATGGCACAGATACCGAGCTGACGCTGTGTGACGCCGGGTGCCGGCAGCAATGCCGACGCTTGCCGGTTGCCATGGGTGATGGTGCCGGTTTTGTCCAGCAGCAGCACATCCACATCCCCGGCCGCTTCCACGGCACGCCCCGAGGTGGCAATCACATTGGCCTGCATCATGCGGCTCATGCCCGCCACCCCCACGGCTGACAACAGGCCGCCGATGGTGGTGGGAATCAGGCACACCAGCAAGGCGATCAGCGCCGTGAGGCTCACCGCCGTACCGGCCTTGCTGGCTTCGACACTGAACACCGAGTAGGGCAACAGCGTCACGGTGACCACCAGAAACACAATGGTCAGCGCCACCAGCAGAATGGTGAGTGCGATTTCATTCGGTGTTTTCTGGCGTTTGGCACCTTCCACCATGCTGATCATGCGGTCCAGGAAGGACTCGCCCGGATTGACTGTGATACGCACCACCAGCCAGTCCGACAGCACCGTGGTGCCGCCGGTGACCGCCGAGAAGTCGCCGCCTGACTCGCGTACCACGGGCGCTGATTCGCCGGTGATGGCACTCTCGTTGACCGAGGCGACCCCTTCGATGACTTCGCCGTCCAGCGGAATCATGTCGCCGGCTTCCACCAGCACCACATGGCCCTTGCGCAGGTTTTCGGCCTGCTCGGGCAACCAGTTCGTGCCGTGAAAGAGCTTCTCGCCGTGGGATGTGAATTTTTTCGCCCAGGTGCTTTTTTTCAAGGTGCGCAGCGATGCCGCCTGGGCCTTGCTGCGGCCTTCCGCCAGGGCTTCGGCGAAGTTGGCAAACAGCACGGTAAACCACAGCCACAGGGCCACAGCGAAGATGAAGCCGACGGACGCTTCACCTTGCCCCTGCAGTGCCTGCAGGCCCAGCAAGGTCGTCAGAATGCTGCCGATATAAACGACAAACATCACCGGGTTACGCCATTGCACGCGCGGGTCCAGTTTTATAAAAGAGGCCTTGATGGCGGGCTTGAGCAGCACCGGATCGAAGAGCGTGAGAGAAGTTTTCGTTTTCATGTCAGTTATTCAATTAATCGGCGGTTCAATGAGCAGGCCACAGCATCAGGTGTTCGACCACCGGGCCCAGCGCCAGCGCCGGCACGTAATTGAGCAGGCCCACCAGCAACACCGTACCAATCAACAGCGTCACAAACAGCGGGCCGTGCGTGGGCATCGTTCCTGCCGTTACGGGCAGGCGTTTCTTGGCAGCCAGGGCACCGGCAATGGCCAGCACCGGCACAATCACGCCAAAGCGGCCAAACCACATCGCCAGGCCCAGCAGCCAGTTGTAGAACGGCGTGTTGGCCGACAGACCGGCAAAGGCGCTGCCGTTGTTGTTACCCGCTGATGTCAAGGCATAGAGGATTTCGGAAAACCCGTGTGCGCCGGGGTTGGCAATGCCGGCCTTGCCGTCGGTGGCCAACACCGCAATGGCTGTGCCGGCCAGCACCACAATCGGCGTCACCAAAATGGCGATCGAAGTGAGCTTCATCTCATGGGCCTCAATCTTCTTGCCCAGGTACTCCGGCGTACGCCCAATCATCAGACCGGCAATGAACACCGCCAGAATGGCGAAGACCAACATGCCGTACAGGCCGGTGCCAACACCGCCAAACACCACCTCACCCAGTTGCATCATCACCAGCGGCACCATGCCCCCCAGCGGCGTCAAGGAGTCGTGCATGGCGTTGACCGCACCGCATGATGCGGCGGTGGTGATCACGGCAAACAGGCTGGAGGCATTGATGCCATAGCGCACTTCCTTGCCTTCCATGTTGCCGCCGGACTGCAGGGCACTCGTCGTTTGGTCCACGCCCAAGGGCGGCAGCAGCGGATTGCCTGCCTGCTCGGCGGAGGTGATGACCACCACGGCAATCACAAACATCACGCTCATGGCGGCCAGCACCGCCCAGCCTTGACGCAGGTCGCCGACCTCGCGGCCAAAGGCAAAGCACAAGGCGGCGGGGATCAGGAAGATGGCCAGCATCTGCAGCAAATTGCTCAGCGCGGTCGGGTTCTCATAGGGGTGGGCCGAGTTGGCGTTAAAGAAGCCGCCGCCATTGGTGCCAAGCATCTTGATTGCTTCCTGCGACGCGACCGGCCCCATGGCGAGTGTCTGCTTATCGGTCTTCATTTCTTCCATGACCGGACTGCCTTGGGCGTCTTTCAAGGCTTGGCCATCAACGCCGTTTTTGGATTGCTGGTAGCTGGTGACTTCAAGCGTCGTCACGTCCTTGTAGGCGTCAAAGTTCTGGATCACGCCCTGGCCCACCAGCAATACGGCAATCACGAGCGACAGGGGAAGCAGCAGCCAAGCTGTGATGCGTGTCACGTCCACCCAGAAGTTGCCTATCACGCCAGTCGATCGCGCAGCAAAGCCGCGAATCAGTGCGAAGACCACAGCGATGCCCGTCGCAGCGGATAAGAAATTCTGCACCGCGAGCGCCAGCATCTGCGTCAAGTAGCTCATGGTGGACTCGCCGCCATAACCCTGCCAGTTGGTGTTGGTGACAAAGCTGACCGCGGTGTTGAACGCCGAGTCCGGCGATACCGCCGCCATGCCCGCCGGATTGAGCGGCAGAGAAACTTGCAAACGCTGCAGTGCGTAGACCGCCAACACGCCCAGCGCATTGAAGGCCAGCAAGGCCAGCGCATAGTGCGACCAGTTCATGGACTCCTTCGCCGTGGTGCCTGCCAGGCGGTACAGCGGCGCCTCAATGCGTTGCATCCAGCGAGGCAAATTACCAGAACTCAGTCGCGCCAACCAGATGCCAAGCGGCCACGACGCCACCAGCAACAGCCCCAGAAAAAGGGCCAGCAGCCCCCAGGATGATGTAGTCATCAGAATTCCTCCGCGTAGAGCAACGCATAGACCAGATAGGCCAGCAACATGAAGACACACATGCCGCCAAAACCGTAAAGAACTTCAAGGCTGATCATGAGCGGCCTCCAGCTGGTTTTTCGAGCTTTTTAAAGCCTAACACCAGCAACACCATCACACCCCACAGCCCGACGGCAGCGGAGATAAATACAAAATCCATGAACAACTCCTGAATCAAATGAATGAGTGCAGTGTGGCTACAGGGGTGTAAAAACGGGGGTGAGATTGCGCAACGGCGTATATAAAAACCGTAAAGGGGATGACGCTAAACCAACGATGCGATAAATTTATGCTGCATATTTAATAGCACATCGCATAGATGTCATGCGGGTATCGAAACTATGCGCATTTGGCAGATAGCCATTGAGACCGACCCAAAGCACGTATTTCTCGGCACATGTACGAGATATGTTCCGTCAGCTAGCTCTGTAGGTCGAGTTCAGGGTCTACAAGAGGGCATTTGGTGTGGTTAACGACAAATAATTTGTTTCCAGCAGGCTGCTCGGCAATGGTTTACTGAATAAATAGCCCTGCATTTCATCGCAGTTCAGTAAACGCAGCAGGCTTGCCTGCTCCTCGGTTTCGACACCTTCGGCGACCACTTTGAGTTTGAGCGAATGCGCCAGGCTGATGATTGTGGACACCAGCGCCAAACCCTGCGGTCCGCCGGTCATTTCCACCACGAAGGAGCGGTCAATCTTCAGCGAGTCCACCGGCAGCTTGGCCAGGTAGCTCAATGAAGAGAAGCCTGTGCCGAAATCGTCAATGGCAATGGTGACACCCATGGCTCGGATCTCATGCAGACGGGCAATACTGTGATTGACATCCTCCATGATCAGGCTTTCAGTCAGCTCCAACTCCAGCCCGGCCGCCACTTGCGGGTCATCACCAATGGCCTGCTTGACCTCGTCGATGAAATTGCGGTGGCGCATCTGAAGCGGCGATACATTGACCGCGATGCGGGTAGGGGCCAGTCCGGCTGCGCGCCAGCGCTGGTTATCGTCAAGTGCCTGGTGCAACACCCAACGCCCGACTTCGTAGATCAATCCCGTCTCCTCCAGAATGGAGATGAATTGAGCCGGTGGCACCAGTCCTGTTTGCGGGTCGTTCCAGCGAATAAGGGCTTCCACACTGGTGAGTTTTCCGGTGAGCAGATTGACCTTGGGCTGGTAATGCAACACAAATTGCCCCGATTCGACCGCCGCACGCAAACGGCTCTCCAAGTTGAGGGCCGCAGCCACCCGGGTGTTCATCTCCGGGGCATAGAACAGCAATGGATCAATCGATCCACGGGCGCGTTTGAGTGCGGTTTCAGCATTGCGGTAGAGCATTTCTGCGTCGCCACCATCAAGGGGATACAGGGAGACGCCGACCTTGCCAGCCATTCGCAGTTCGGAGTCGTTCAAGTGAAATGGCATATCAAAGCAGTCGCGCAACAACTGCTCCAGGGTGTGTGCAACGCTTTGCGCATCGCGCTGATTGAGCAGCACCACCCCGAAACAGTTGACGCCGACGCACGCCACCATATCGAGCCCGACCTCGCTGTGTTGTAGACGCTGGGCAACCAGCTTCAGCAATTCATCTCCTGTTTTTCGGCTGAGCGTCTCATTGACCATCTGAAAGCGGTCGATATCCAAAAGTGCCAGTGCCAATCCCATGTTTTCACCGTTGCGCATGCGCAGGCTCTGGCTGACTTTCTCCAAAAACATCGACCGGTTGTGCAGTCCCGTTAACTCATCGTAATACGCGAGGTAATTAAGCTTTTCTTCTTTATCAATGTGGTCGAGCGCGAACCCAATATCGCCGGCCAGTTCGGTCAGAAGATGCATTTCTTCTTCATCAAAAAATCCCGTCTCACTGGAGTACAAGGCAAGCAAGGCGACGGGTTCTTGCAAAACCATCACGGGCAAGAAAGCCACCGAGGAAATGCCTCGTTTTATTCGATCCTGGACATAGATTGTCTTGGGCTCATGTCGCAGGTTATTGGAGACCACTGCCCTTTTTTCCCTGACCGCGCGCACCGGAAAATTGCTTGCCAACAAGGTATCGTCGTTGAGTGACAGACTATCTTTGGCAATATTCAGAAACTCTGGGGTTGTACCGACCGTAGTCATCGGCACGATCTTCATTCCATCCCGGTCAACCAACCCGATCCATGCCATTTTGAATTTACCGATGTCGAGCGCAATCCGGCAAGCCTCCTCGAACAGCTCATCGCGGTTGTGGACCCGCACGATGAGCGTATTGATGCCACTGAGCACAGCAAGAACACGGTTGAGCCGAAGGATTTTCTTTTCGGCCTCCTTGCTTTCGGTAATGTCCTCGCCAATGCTGGCCGTACCGCTCACTTCGCCTGAGATTGAGCGCAGCAGCGTGTTGTTCCAGCGGATGAGCAGTCGCGCGCCAGAATGGGTCATGATTTTTCCATCCACATGCCACGCCGTGGGCTGGTTGGCAAGCAGTTCCTGGAAGGATTCTTTCGCACCCTCAAACTCAGGCGGAATAAACAGCTCAAACCAGTTTCGGCCCAGCACGTCTTCACGCTGCCAGCCGGTTAGCCGCAACAGGTAATCGTTGCAGTAAGTGATCCGGGCTTCGCAGTCCAGCATCAGCGACACCATCTCCATATTGCTCAGCATGTCCTTGAAGCGGCGATCACTTTCGCGCCGTTCGTCACGCTCCTGCTTCTGCTCGGTAATATCCTGAATCGTATTGAATAGACAGTGGCCAGGGCTGGATTCCGCCAGGATGATGGGCTCCATGACCTGCCGTATTTGCAGCCAGGCACCATCATGACGTTGCATTCGATACTCAAAATCGGTGGGCTCGCCCTTGGTGTTGACTTCCATGAGCTTGCCGAGGAACAAGGCGTGATCGTCGGGATGCACCATGGTCAGCCATTCCTGTGTGCTTTTGACCATGTGCTCGGGCGCCAGTCCGATCATCTGCGACATGGAGGCGGGCCAACTCTGAAATCTCCCCTCGGGTCCCGTGATGACATGGGTGAGCTTGGCCAGAAGCTGCGCGTGATGCAGCCCCGCCTCACTGGTCCGCAATTCGGCCAGCAAACTTCCATTTTCGTAAATGCGCCCGACCTGTGCGGCGAGGATAGATAAGATCCGTTCATCCTCATCACTGAATTGCGGCCCTCCCAGTTTGTCAGCTAGGCAGATCCAGCCATAGGCATGAGACAAGGAAGCCACCGGGGCCATCAGGCACGCAAACATGGGCGGGTAGCCCGGCGGTAATCCTGCCGCCGTGGCGTCGCCATCCCCAATCGTCATGCGCTGAGGGATACGTTGGGCCCGTGTCACCCCGAGTGCACCCCGGTCGATGTCTGGAACTTGCAGCTGGTTCACCAGCCCGGGATCAATGCCGCTGGTGAAAAAGACAAACTCACTTTTAATCGCGCTATTGATCTTGTCTGCGATACAGACAAGTGCGTACTTGGCACCAATCAGTTCGCGTGCACCACGGCAAACCTTCTCAAGAAGCAGGCGTGGTTCACGCTCGGAAGCGAGTTGCAGATTAAAGTCGATCAGGGCATCCAGGCGTCGGTTGGCGGCTTCGAGGTCGATGACTTTTTCCGACAGTTTGTTGGTCATCAGGCGCACATGCTCGCGGTCAAACGCCTGCACATCAGGTGTCGAAACGGGCTCGGACTCGCCTATCGGCTCCGGCGCATGCAGCAGCGCCCGGTTGATGGCGAGCAACATGTCTTCGTGCTCACAGGGTTTCATGAGCACGCGCGACACACCGCAGTCCTTCGCCAGATTGCGCGCATCCCGTTCATGGTAATGGGCGCTGTAGAAGATAACCTCGGTATCGGCAATCGCGGGGTCCGCGCGCAGTCGGCGCACGAATTCATAGCCGTCCATGATCGGCATCAATATGTCCGATATAACTAGATCGGGGTGTTCTGTGCGTGCCAGCGCCAAGGCTTCAGCACCATCAACCGCTTCGATTGCCTGGTGCCCCCAAAAGCTGATCAATGCCACCAGCAGTGCGCGGTTCTCGACATGATCATCAATCACCAGTATTTTTGCCATCTGTCTATTTCCTGTGGGTTTTAACTTGGTTGTATGGCCACGGGCAATAGAGGCGTGCCGATTTCGCCAACGATTGTTTTTTGTTTCAGGAGGGTTTGATTTGAAAGCGAACTTGTCCTGACACCAGCTACCAGAAGCAAGCAGGTGCTCAATTTATCCTCTTGTCTGCAAATTTGCTACTGAGCTTTAAACATGGCTCAGAAACAGACATTTTGAGCATTATGAAATCTCAACAGCACGGATTTCAGCATGAAACCTATTCACCATCCGGCAGTTTTTTGAAAGCAATGATGAATGTAGGGTGATCTGTATTTCCGTCTTTTCTGTTAAAACTCCTGAGCAACGAGACGCCAAAATGAAACGAATTCAACCGATATCGTTGTCCGGAATCCGCGTCAGACTTATCGCGCTATCAATCGCTTCATTCAGTTCGTCGATATTGATCGGTTTGGTGATGTAGCGGAAGAAACCGCTGTGCATCCCCGTACTGACATCCCTGGGCATCGCATTGGCCGTCACGGCAATCACCGGTATATGTGCGGTTGCAGGCGCTGCGCGCAGGATCTTCATGGCATCAATGCCATCCATGCCGGACAGATTGATGTCCATCAGAATTACATCCGGCTGATGAACGGTCGCCAACTCAATGCCAAGGTGGGCATCGGGGGCCGACAGCATGCGCATATTGGTGCGAAAGCGAATGATTTCTTCGACCAACTGCAAATTCGCCGGGTTGTCTTCCACGTAAAGCAAGGTCAGCATAGACGGATCCTTCGGCAGGACAGGCGCGTCTGCTGGGACTGGCTCACTGTTTTTTGTCAGCATGGGAGGAATCGGGTCTGCAGCGCGCAGTTCAATCCAGAACACGCTGCCAATGCCGGCCGTGCTGTTGACGCCGATGGTTCCGCCCATCAACTCAACCAAGTGCTTGGTCACCACTAGGCCGATTCCGGTACCCTCCTCGGTTCCGGCTTCCTGGCCGAGGCGATTGAACGGCTGAAACAAGGTTTGCACTTGAGCGGGATGGAGTCCTATGCCGGTGTCCCGCACTGAAATGCGAACCCGCTCAGTCGTGGCAAGCTCCCAATCAACGGCAATGGCGCCAGCGGCCCGGTTGTATTTGACCGCGTTGGAGAGAAGGTTGAGCAGAATCTGCTTCAAGCGCGTCCGATCGGACTGCACGGTCAACCCTACATCCTTTGGAAATATCATCTGAATACTGCGTTGCTGCGCCAGCGGTTCGATCATCGTCTGGCATTCCAGCATGACTTCAGCCAGGAGCACAGGTTCCAGCGATAGCATCAAGGCGCCTGATTCGATCTTGGCCAGATCGAGGATTTCATTGATCAAGGTCAACAGGTGCCGGCCCGCTTTCAGGATGTGATTGGCGTATTCTTTTTTCTGCTCCTGCGTCGTCGGCATGCTGTCGGTGACCATGATCTTGGAAAAGCCCAGGATGGCGTTGAGCGGGGTGCGCAATTCATGACTCATGCTCGACAGGAAGGTGGACTTCGCCCGGTTGGCCTCTTCCGCTGCGGCGGTGGCCAGCGCCAGTTCCCGGTTCGATCGCTCCAGCTCTGCAGTACGTTCACCCACCCGCCTCTCCAGATCAGTGTTCAGGCGCATCACCTCTTGCTGGGTCCGCTTGCGTTCTTCTGCCGCTTGGACAATCTCCCGGCTCGACGCCTCCAGGGCGGCTGTGCGCCGCTCGATCTCGTTCAGCATGCCGTTGAACGACTCGACCAGCAAGCCGACCTCGTCATCGCTTAATTTCTCGGCACGGCGCGAATAGTCGCGTTGTTCAACCACCTCGCGGGCGACGCTGGCGATGGCAAGGATCGGACGCGTGACGACCCGTTCCAGGCGGGAAATCATGAAAAATGCAATCACCATAGCCAGCACGGCAACGGCCGCCGCAACCTTGACATCATCAAGAATGGTGCCCTGAAGGTCGTAATTGACGCGCAGATAGACGGTACCCAAAATGGCACCATCCTTGACGATGCGCTTGTACAGCAGCAGGTTCTCGCCGTCGATGCGCACGTTATCAGCTTCGGGTAGCGCCGGGAACGGACTGCGCTCGCCTGGCACGGCATAGCTCGCGAAGAGGTTGCCGCGCTCGTTGTAGATGGCAGCGGCCCGTATCTGGGTGCGAAACTGAAGCAAACTCAGGTTCTCCGTGGCCAAGCGCGGGTCATCAAAAACCAGCGCAGGCGCGGTCATGCGACCCAGCAGTTCGGACTGCGTGCTCATGTCCGCAATCAGGTTCCGGTGAAACACCCACATGTGTGTGGCCACGGTTCCCAGCAAGACAATTAACAGCGCCGTGAAGGTGGTGATCAGCACGATCCCCAGCAGCTTTTGCCGAATCGATTTGGAACGGCGTTTCACGACGGTTCTTTCACCACTTTGTACGCGGCCGCCAGCATCAGCGCGCTGATCTTGATGCGGCTGACCTCTGCGGTGGAGAGCGCGACTTCAAAGCGCAGCCGGTCGCCAGTCACGACAAAATTGATCATGCTGCCTTGCGCCAAGGCCTCATCGACATCTGTCACAGTCAGAATCGGCCGCCCCTTCAAGCCCGCCAGCATTTCGGTCAGTCTGTTTTTTTCCTGGCGTCCGACGAACAGCATATGGATGCCGTTTAACGATTCATCGCCGCGGCGGACTTTGCGTACAGTGAGCGCTCGGCCGTTGACGGTCCGGCTGGCGACTACCTGTCCCAGTTCATCGGCCAGCGCATCTTCGCCAATTACGCCAATGATGAGCGGGCTATTGGCATCGGCAAATGTGCCGCTAGGCCATTCGACATAACTGGTAAATTTAAATAGATAGGCGGCTTTGACCTGACGGCTGATTTCCACGGCCTGCTGCGCCGTTTGCGCACCCGCTTCCCGCGGCATGGCCAGCATGGTTGCCAGCGTACACGCCAGCATCAGCCAGAGTGCTCGCCCAGCGCCCGACAGGGCTGTTGGATGGAGTCGAGCAGTTTTCAAGACAGATGCACCTTTTGCTGAGCCGCAGCATCGGTCAAAAGCGGGTCACCAGCTTGAACCATACGCTGGGCTCCAGCGTGCTGCGCGTGCGGACATCGGTGAACTCGCCATGTCCCGGGCTGCCCAGGTTTTGCGCGGTGACCGACAGTTCCAAGCCAGGGTGGGGGCGCCAGCCATAGCGGAGGTCCACGGCGGTATAGGCCGGCACCGCCGGATTCGACAACTCGGCGACGTGGCGCACGGTCACGTCCAGTTCACTCTGCCCGGACAAGTCGAGCGATGAGCGCAGTTGCCATAGGTGAGCCGGGTCCTTGCCGACATTGAGAGCGGCGGCCTGGTCGTTGCTGTCGGGTTTGAGCGTCAAACTCTCCCCTAACGTGGTGAACCCGCCGCTTAATCGCCAGCTGGGTGTAGCTTGGTAGGTGCCCCACATTTCGAGGCCGTTGGTGCTGCCCTCCATCCGGTTGGCGAAAGTGATGTTGCCGCCAAACACGGAAAGAGGATCGAGCGTGATCTCTTGCGTGCGCAGATGATCGTAGTCCGCATGAAATAGCGTTGCCGAGTAGGACAAGCGGGAAGTCGGCTGGCCCCGGTAACCGAGTTCATAGACCGTGGCGATTTCGGAGCGTACCTCGGGTCCTCCGACCAATAAAAACGGGGCGCTGCCGGGCCCGAAGGTGTCTCGGTCCAGACGCGAGGGTGCACGCACGGTCCGTGAAGCCGCGCTCCACAGCAGGTGGTCAGGTGCCACTTTCCAGGCCAGCCGCGCACTGGGCAGAAATTCATTGCCGGTGTAGTCATTGCGCTCGATGCGCGCCCCAATGGTCAGCCGCAGATCATCGCGCAGGGTCATTTCATCTTGCGCAAACAGGTTGGACCAGGTTTGATCGCGGTTGGCTGGCAGGAAGGCGATGAAGGGGCTGTTGATGACCTGATCCATCCCATACCGGTATCCGATGCCCCACACGAGGGCGTGTCGGCCCATCTTGGGCAAGGTGTGTTGCAGTTGCACATCCACGATGTCAAGCGATTCGCTGAACGTCGGCACAACGGTCCGCTGGGTTCTGTCGTAATAAGCCTGCACGCTCACGCTGGCGCCCCGGTCAAGCGTTCGTTCCCAGCGTGTCAGCAAGTTCAGGCCAGACAGCGCAATGGCGCCGAGCGCAAAATTTACACCGGTGACGATGGAGCCGGGTGCTGGCTGCTGCTCGCTACCGTCATAGGCATTGCCTTGCACCATCAATTGGTCGCCAGCATGAGCCCAGTCGATGCGGAATCCCATCTGGGCCATGTGCGAAGCGTCATCGACTGGGCTCATGCTGGATGTGGCGGTGTGCGTGCGATTCGACAATTTGCCGTATACGCGGTAACTGCCGTCGTCACCCCATGGCCCGCCATGGCGCAGCGCCGTGTTGGTGCCCCGGTTTCCAGCGCCGACGGTGGCCAGGCTGCCTTGCGTGTCCCTAGCGGAACGGGTGATGACGTTGATCACGCCATTGACTGCATTGGTGCCCCACAGCGTCCCCCCCGGGCCGCTGATGACTTCGATCCGTTCCACATCCTCCAACATCACGTTCTGCACGTCCCAAAACACACCGGAGAACAAGGGCGTGTAGACGGAGCGGCCATCGATCAGCACCAGCAGCTTGTTGGCCGCGCTGTTGTTGAAGCCGCGAGCACTGATCGCGTAGCCGTTGGTGCTGACCTGTGCCACATGCAGGTTGGGTGCGAGGCGCAAGGCTTCGGGCAGGCTGCTGGCACCCGAACGCCGAAGGTCGTCCTGGGTAATGACGAACACCGACGCGGCTGCGTCGCCCAGTCGCTCGTCTTTTTTCGATACCGAGGTAATGCGGATATTGCCCAGTTCTTCAAACGACAGATTCGCCAGTTCGGTCACGGGCTCGGCTGAATGGGCATGGCCTGCGCCAAGGCTCAATGCAACCCCCGCTATGCAGAGCAAGGGCATCCGCCGCCTAACCCGTGGTCTGAAAAAAGAGGGCCTGGGAAGACTATCGCACTTGGCCTTGAACAGAAGCAAGGGCATATTGAATCCTCCAAAAAGGAATTAATGTCAATCCCTTTAATACCCTTGGGAAATATAGATACACCTTATACAGCGATTCCAGCTTTAGCGGTGTGTTCAATTGTTCTTTGATAGATTACTAAACGGTTGCGATATGCCTCTCGTTGCTGGCTGCGAACAATCGGTCTTCTTTCCTGCCGTAACCGCTCAGAGCACGTTGCCGATGGCAACGAGTGGTTTTTTTGATAAGAAGGAAATTAGGCAACCATAAAGCTGTTGGTCGCGGGCGGGCATTCTAAAAACCTAAGCGATTTGCGAAGACCACAACAAATGACATGACGGTAGTTGGTCAGCGATAGCTGGCTCGGATAGCCAGTTAAATTTGTTCAAATCCGTGGTGAAACATATCCGTGCCGAAACGGCACGCTTATGGGTACAGGGACATTAAAAATCAAGGACTTATGAGCTTCTGGTGCGGCTGGCGGGGATCGAACCCACGACCCTTGGCTTCGGAGGCCAATAC
>JAZKHK010000055.1:0-13696 GCA_040385425.1 Pseudomonadota bacterium
GGCGGCGGCCGCGAGCAGCCTAAAATTACAAGCGCAAGAGTTGGTGCACACGGTGGCCGTGTTCAAGCTGGCAGGCCAGGAAGAGCAGCGCCGTCCTAGCCGTCCAGCACTGCGCCCAGTGCAGAAAACTCCCTCCACATTGCCGACATCTACGCCAGCCACAAGCACCGCGACGTCGTTAAAAAATCTTGCTTTGACCACAAAGTCCGAAAGCACAGCTGACTGGGAAACTTTTTAAATCGGCCCCGTATGAGATCAAAACCGAACTAAACCCGCCATGCCAGAAGTCAACGTCGAAAAATCATTTTGCACCACACGCGAAGCGGCCACCCTGCTGGGCGTGTCAGTGGGCACCGTTCAACTCTGGGTTGAAAGCGGCTTGCTGCAAGCCTGGAAAACCGCTGGCGGCCACCGCCGCGTATTGCGCGATTCGGTGGAGCGTCTGCTGCAAAAGAAACCAGCCTCCGAGCAAAAAATACCCCCTCTGGCGACACCCAGCGCAGACCCGCGCCGCCTGAGCGTATTGGTCGTGGAAGATGACGCCAATTTATTGCGTCTTTACCAAGTCAACATGGCGCGCTGGCCCATGGCGCCCGAAATCACCCTCATCGATAACGCTGTCGCTGCGCTGATGTTGATCGGACGCAAATGCCCTGATTTATTGGTGACCGACCTTCACATGCCGGGCATGGACGGGTTCAATATGTTGCGCGTCTTGTGCCAAACCCCCGAAATGGCCAACACCACCATTGTGGTCGTCAGTGGGCTGGATGCTGCCGAGATCGAATTGCGCGGCGGCATTCCGCCAGGCATTGAAATTTTGCCCAAACCAGTCCCTTTTGCCCGACTGCTGGCTATCGCCACGGACATCGTCACTCACGGTCGCTTTCAGCGTCCACCTGTCTGAATTTTTCCATGAAGACCATCTTGGTAGTTGACGACCATGTCGACATTCGCCGTTTGTTTAGCATCACTTTGGGCAAGGAATTCAATATTCTTGAAGCCGAAGATGGCGACAGTGCGCTGGAAGCCGTTCGGCATCATCACCCTCAACTCGTTTTCCTCGATGTCATGATGCCGGGAAAAATGAATGGGTTGCAGGTCCTTGACAGCATCAAAGGCAACCCTCTGACCCAAGATATTTTGGTCGCCATGGTCACGGCACGAGGCCAGGCGGCCGACAGTGATGATGCTTGTCAACGTGGCGCTGATGCGTATTTCATCAAACCGTTCAGTCCACTCCAGGTGCTTGCCTGGACACGAAGCAAGCTGTCATGAACCTGCCAATTTCATATAACCAGCGCCGCACACTTCTTGTCATCTGGCTGACCGCCAGTGTTCTGATTTTGCTGGCCTGGTGGCAAATGTTTGCCCTGGTTAGCGCAAGCCGCGTCCGTGAGCTGACGTCTATCGAACGGGATCTGGCCAACCTGACGCGGGTCAGTCAAGAACATGCCAACCGTACTCTGCGCAGTGCCGACCAGGTCATCCGGTTTGTCCAGTCACGTTATCTTGAAATTGGCACCAAGCTTGATCTGAAGGCTTTGACCGAAAAAGGGGTGATTGACACCGAAATCTTCAACCAAGTCGGCATCATTGATGCCAACGGTATCTATGTCTTGGCCAACTTGCCCATCACAGGCCGGCTCAACCTGTCAGACCGCGAACATTTCAAGGTCCATGTGGCCGCCGATACCGGTGACCTGTTTGTCTCCAAACCCGTGCTGGGGCGCGCCAGTGGCAAATGGTCGATGCAGCTAAGTCGGCGTATTACCCGCCCTAACGGAGAATTTGCAGGCGTTGTCGTGGTGTCGATTGACCCAGGCTATTTCACCCGCTTTTACAACGAACTCAACCTTGGCTCTCAAGGCCTCGCCGCGCTGTACGGCCTGGACGGTATCGCACGCGCCCGAACAATTGGTGACCAGGAGGTGTTCGGCGCCAATGCCTCGACCTCCATCATGTTTGAACGCCTTGCACGGCAAGAACTGTTTGGCTCTTTTATCGGCCGCTCGGTGGTGGATGACGTGGAGCGGATGTACTACTTCCGAAAGGTTCCTCAATATCCGCTTGTTGTGACCGCCGGTCGCGACATGGAGGACTTGCTGGCGAACCATCGCCGAGCCCGGGATGCCTTGGGTCTGCAGGCCGCGCTGGTGACTATGTTGATTCTGACACTGGCCACGGCCCTTACCCGGCATCTTTTGCGCATCCGCAGCATCATGGCTGCACGCCAGTTTGCCCAGCTTCAGGTTCAGGATCGCACCGAGCAACTCAACGCTATTTTCACCATGAGCCCGGACGGTTTTGTCTCGTTTGACCGCGAACGTCGCGTCAAGTACGTCAACCCTGCTTTCAGCCACATGACGGCCCGCGGAGACGTGCGACTTATCGGGCTCGACGAGCATGATTTTTCAGCCTGGCTCGCCCAACGTTGTGAACCTGGAGCCTCTTTTTCAGGCATCTCCGCTTTACGAGCCCAAGTGACAAGCGGCAAGCCGGATGCACGCCAGCTCATTGAAATTTCAAACAATGGGAAACGAACTTTGCAAATTGGACTGCGTTGCAGTGAATCAAGCACCGTTTCTCAAATTCTTTACTTCCGTGACGTCACGCATGAGACAGAAGTAGATCAAATGAAAAGCGAGTTTCTCTCCACGGCAGCACACGAATTGCGCACCCCGATGGCGAGCATTTTCGGGTTTTCCGAGGTACTGCTGAACCAGGAACTCGATATCGCCACGCAGCGTGAATTTCTAGGCATCATTTATGACCAATCACAACGGATAGCCAGCATCCTCGACGAATTGCTCGATCTGGCCCGCATCGAGGCGCGCAAAGGCAAAGACTTCCGCAACACCCGCATTTGTCTGCAAACGCTGGCGGCAGACCTGGTCAAATCATTCAAGGTGCCGACCGGGCGTTCATTACCCGAACTGGTCTTGCCCGAGCAAGCACTCTATGTCATGGCTGACGGGTCCAAGCTGCGCCAGGTCATTTTGAATGTCCTGTCTAACGCCTATAAATATTCACCGGCCGGAGGGCCTGTCATTTTCCAAATTGACACGATGGACGGAACCGGCCCTGTGCCACGCGTATGGATGCATATCACCGACCAAGGCATCGGCATGACGCCGGAGCAACAGAGCCGGATGTGTGAGCGCTTTTATCGCGCCGATGCCTCGGGCAAGATTCCTGGAACGGGATTGGGGATGAGCATCGTTAAAGAAATCATCACCTTGCATCGCGGTGAACTGGCCATCAGCAGCGCAGTGGGAGTGGGCACGCGCGTCAGCCTGTGTCTACCCTGCTGAGGACTTGCAGCATGGAACTGTTTTTACCCATCAAGCCGACCATTCTCATTGTGGACGACTCGCCCACCAACTTGATGCTGCTGACCAGCCTGATGCAAAAAGCGTACACCGTCAAGGCTGTCAGTCATGGTGAACAGGCACTCCAGGTCGTCAGCGACGAATTGCCCGATTTGATTCTGCTCGACATCACCATGCCCGACATGGATGGCTACGAAATCTGCCACCGCCTGAAAGCGAACCCGCTCACGAATCCTGTTCCCATTGTTTTTCTGACCAGCCGGACTGATCTTGAAAGTGAGCGACGGGGAATGGAACTGGGAGCGGTGGACTACATCACCCGCCCGATCACGCCGTCGAGTCTGCTCTCCAGGGTCAAGGCCCACGTTGTGGAAGCTGCCAATGCCAAAACCATGCGCGTCAACAATAATTATCTGGAGGGCGAAGTAGAGAAGCGCAAGAAACAAATGCTGGCTTTGCAGGACGTTGCTCTGTTGGCCTTGGCTTCGCTCGCCGAAACGCGAGACGTCGAAACCGGTAACCATTTGAAACGCACTCAGCATTACATGCGTGCGCTAGGCCACCGTCTCCAGTCACATCCCCGGTTTTCTGATTTTCTGACTGCCGGCATGGTGGACATTTTGTTCAAATGCGCACCACTTCACGATATCGGCAAGGTGGGCATACCCGACCACATTCTGCTCAAGCCAGGGCGTTATGAGCCAGAAGAGTTCGAGATCATGAAAATGCATCCCAGCCTGGGGCACGACGCATTGGTGAACGCCCAGAATGCGGCCGACGATCACAGTGAGTTCCTGGAAATAGCCAAACAAATCGTCTATTCGCACCATGAAAAATGGGATGGCACGGGTTACCCCCAAGGCTTGCTCAGAGATGCCATTCCAATCCCGGCAAGATTGATGGCACTAGCAGACGTTTACGATGCGCTCATCAGCCGTCGCGTCTACAAAGCAGAGATGACTCATGAGCAGGCGGTACAGGTCATCGTTGAAGGACGGGGTCGGCATTTTGACCCGGATGTAGTCGAGGCCTTTTTAGATTTGAGCAGCACGTTCCAATCCATTGCCATATGCTTTAAAGATGGCCACTAAAGGGGTGCCTTGATTGAGCGGGTGTATGTGTTGCCCGAAGCAAGACAGGGCTTGATAAATAATAAGTCACCCTGATTTCAAGGCACTATTCTTGGCCGCAATGGAGGCCTTTTCATGCCCTTGGTCCGTCAACCCGCTGTCGCAGGCGCCTTTTATCCCAGGCAAGGGCCGGCTTTGTCCAGCGACGTGCAGAGCCTGCTGGCGGCGGCCAGATCGCCGGGCGCCGAGGCCGGCGCTGCCGCCCCCAAGGTGCTCATCGTTCCCCATGCCGGTTACATCTACTCCGGGTCCACCGCCGCACAAGCCTATGCGCGCCTCTTGCCAGTGCGCAGCCTCATCCGGCGCGTGGTCCTGCTCGGCCCCGTCCACCGGGTGCCGGTCCAGGGTGTGGCCTTGCCGGATGTCGACTTTTTCGCCACCCCCTTGGGCCAGGTCGAGATCGATCAGGCGGCCATCGCCGCCATTACCCCGTTGCGCCAGGTGGTGGTGAGCGCGTCCGCCCACGCCCTGGAGCACTCGCTGGAGGTGCAACTGCCGTTCCTGCAAGCGGTGCTGGATGATTTCAAGCTGGTGCCGCTGGCGGTGGGCGACGCCACGCCCGCTGAAGTCGCCCAGGTGCTGGAAACCCTCTGGGGCGGGCCGGAAACCCTGATTGTGATCAGCTCCGACCTCTCGCACTTTCTGTCCACAGATGCCGCGCAAGCCGCCGACCAGAAGACCGTACAAAGCATTCTGGCCCTGGAGGCCACCCTCACGCACCGCCAGGCCTGCGGCGGCACCCCCATCAACGCCCTGCTGCTGATCGCCCGGCAACACCAGTTGCGCCCCCAACTGCTGGGACTGTGCAACTCAGGCGACACCACCGGCGACCGGGACCGCGTGGTCGGCTACGCCTCGTTCGCCTTCACCCCGGGTTCTCCTTGATGAATCCTGAGTTCACCTCCGTCACGGAGCCGGTGAATCCCGGAATCCTCCTGCTGCCAATTGCCCGTGCCGCGATCTCTTCGGCCTTGGGCCAACCCCTTCGGGTGACCGAAGAGGCCGCCTGGCTCCAGGAAGCGGGCGCCTGTTTTGTCAGCTTGACCCAGCAGGCAGAACTGCGCGGCTGCATTGGCACCCTGCAAGCGTACCGGCCCCTGCTCGCTGATCTCAAGGCCAACGCCGTCGCCGCTGCCATGCACGACACGCGTTTTACAGCGCTGACATTGGCTGAACTGGACCATACCCACATCGAAGTGTCCTTGCTGTCGCCGATGGAGGCGCTGCACTTTGACACCGAGGCCGAGGCGCTGGCGCAGTTGCGCCCTGGCCTGGACGGGGTGGCACTTGAATTCGAGCGTTACCGCAGTACATTTCTACCGCAGGTATGGGAGCAATTGCCCACGGCGGCAGCCTTCATCGCGCAACTCAAACGCAAAGCGGGTCTCGCCCCCAATTTTTGGGCGCAGGGCCTGCGCCTGCATCGCTATACCGTGCGCAAATGGAAAGAAGCGGAGGTGTCATGAGACCAGAAACCAGCCACCCCGGCCGTTGGTGGCATGCACTTGACGATGGCCGCATCCAGTGCGACCTGTGCCCGCGCGACTGCCGCTTGCACGAGGGCCAGCGCGGCGCCTGTTTTGTGCGGGCGCGCCAGGACGACCAGATGGTGCTGACCACGTACGGACGCTCGTCCGGTTTTTGCATCGACCCGATCGAGAAAAAACCGCTCCATCACTTTTACCCCGGCAGCAGCGTGCTGTCGTTTGGCACCGCCGGCTGCAATCTGGCCTGCAAGTTTTGCCAGAACTGGGACATCAGCAAGTCGCGCGACATGGACCGGCTGATGGCCCAGGCCTCACCGGACGCCATCGCGGCCGAAGCTCTTCGCCAGGGCTGCCAAAGCGTGGCCTTTACTTACAACGATCCGGTGATTTTTGCCGAGTACGCCATGGACGTGGCCGATGCCTGCCATGCCCGCGGCATACGGGCCGTCGCCGTGACAGCGGGCTACATGCACGCGCAGCCGCGGCGTGATTTTTACGCCCGCATGGACGCCGCCAATGTGGACCTGAAGGCCTTTACAGACGAGTTTTATTTCAAGGTCACGGGCTCTCATCTGCAGCCCGTGCTCGACACCCTGGTTTACCTCAGACACGGCACCGGCGTGTGGCTGGAGATCACCACGCTGCTGATCCCGGGCCACAACGATTCCGATGAAGAAATCACTGCGATGTGCCGCTGGCTCATGCGCGAACTCGGACCCGATGTGCCGCTGCATTTTTCGGCTTTTCATCCCGACCACAAGATGCCGGACGTGCCGGCCACGCCGGCGGCCACGCTGATTCGCGCCCGCCACATCGGACTGGGGGAAGGCCTGCATCACGTGTACACCGGCAATATTCATCACGCCGAAGGGGACACCACCTATTGCGCGGGCTGCCACGCGCCGCTGATTGAGCGCGACTGGTACCAGATCAAGCACTACCGGCTGGGCGAAGATGGCGACTGCCTGAGTTGTGGCGCCACCCTGGCCGGACGCTTTGCCGCACGCGCCGGCAACTTTGGCGCCCGGCGCATCCCGATTGCCATTCCCGCGATTTGAAAGGTCCACCATGAACCACGAAGTCATCAGCATCCCGGCGGATGATGTCCATATCGAAGGCTTGCTGCAGCTCTCGGCCGACGCCCAGGGCCTGGTGCTGTTTGCCGCCGGCATTGACAGCAGCCGCCACAACCCGCGTCACAACCACGTGGCCCGGGTGCTGCACGAGCACGGCATCGGCACCCTCACGCTGGACTTGCTCACCTTGGCGGAAGAGCTGGACTACCAAACCCGCTTTGACATCACCTTGATCACCCACCGCCTCCTGATTGCCACCTTCTGGGTCAAATTGCACACCCCTGCCACCCGGCACCTGCCGCTGGGCTACTTTGGCGCCAGCACGGGCGCCGCGGCGGCCTTGCAGGCCGCGGCCGCCCTGGACAACGACATCCAGGCGGTCGTATCAAGCGGCGGCCGCCCCGATCTGGCGGGCAGCCATGAACTGGCGAAAGTCCAGGCTCCGACCTTGTTGCTGGTGGGCAGTCGGGATGAAGACGTGCTCGACCTCAACCGCGAGGCTTTTGCGCGGCTCCCCTGCAGCAAACAGTTGAGCCTCATTGCCGGTGCGACGCATCAGTTTGAAGAAGAAGGCGCCTTGGAAGAGGTCGCCCGTCAGGCCGCCGGCTGGTTCAAGCAACACCTCCGTGGCGCCTGACTGCCACGGTCCCGTCCAACCCGTTCCGCCTTGTTTTGGCCTACCGCATTCTCCTCAATGACCGATACAAGGGAATACCATGACATGCAGAGCCTGGCTCTCGCTTGCATAATCTTGGCTTATATTTTTTGAATGAAAGTACCAAATGCATTTCAAACATGCCCTTCTTCCCCTCAGTGGCGCGCTTTTGCTGGCCTTGGCCGGTGGTGCTTACGCAGACGACCAACTGGTCAAGATCGGCCTGACTGGCCCCTTGTCCGGCTCCAACGCGTTTGCGGGCAAAGACAATGAAAACGGCGTCCGCCTGGCGCTGGAAGAACTCAACAGCAAAAAAATCACCGTGGCCGGCAAGACGCTGAAGTTCGAGCTCCAATCGGAAGATGACCAGTGCGACCCCAAAGCGGGCGTGAACGTCGCCCAGAAGCTGGTCGATGCCGGCGTCAAGTTTGTCATGGGGCCTTATTGCTCCGGCGTCGCCATTCCTGCGTCACGGGTTTACAACGATGGCGGCACCATGATGTCCACCGTGGGCACCAACCCCAAGGTCACGCAAAACGGCTACAAGAACGTGTACCGCATCGTGGCCGGCGACTCCCAGATCGGCTCCAGCATGGCGGCTTATGCAGCCAAGGTGCTCAAGGTCAAGTCCGTGGGCGTGATTGATGACCGCACCGCCTTCGGCCAAGGCGTGGCCGATGAGTTCGTGAAGGAAGCCAAAGCCCAGGGCCTCAAGGTCGTCGGACAAGAATTCACCACGGACAAAGCGACTGATTTCTCCGCCATCCTGACCAACATGAAAGCCAAGCAGCCCGAAGTCATCTTCTTTGGCGGCTACGCACCCCAGGCTGCACCGATGGTGCGCCAGATGAAACAACTGGCAGTGTCGGCCAAGCTGCTGGGTGGCGACACCTTGTGCAGCCCCGAGATGGGCAAGCTGGGAGGCGATGCGGTCAACGACGTGGTCTTCTGCGCACAAGGCGGCTCGATTCTGGACAAGACCACCGACGGCCCTGCGTTCAAAGCCAAGTACAAAAAACGCTTTAACCAGGACGCCGATGTCTATGCGGTTTCGTTCTATGACCAAACCATGTTCATCGGCACGGCCATGCAGAAAGCCAACTCGATCGATCCGGACAAAGTCGGCGTCGAGATGCACAAGACACGCTACAAAGGCGTGGCTGGCACCTATGACTATGACGACAAGGGCAATATGAAACAAGCCCCCGTGACGGTTTACAACTACAAGAACTCCGTGGCTGTGCCGCTGGCAAGTTACTGATCGAGACCGGCCTGATTGGGGCCGGATAACGCGAAACAGGGCAAGGCAACTTGCCCTATTTTTTTGCCGGTGTTGGCTGCTTGCGCGAGGCGCCCAGCACTTGCATCACCTCGTCATCCTCCACCTGCGGGAAGTGCCGGTAAAACTGCCCCACCGCCCGGAAGTCTGCGGGGACTTCAAGACACACCACCTCGTCTGCCAGGTCAGCCACTTTCAACAGCGTATCCGGCGGCGCCACGGGGACGGCGCAAATCAGCCGGGCTGGCTGGCTGGCACGCAAAGCGTGCAGCGCGGCGATCATGGTGGCACCGGTGGCCAGGCCATCATCCACCACGATCACGATGCGCCCTTGGGGATTGCTGGGCGGGCGAACCGGGGTGTAGCGGGCGCGACGCTGGCGGATGGTTTCCAGTTGAAGCCGCTTCTCGGACTCCATGGCCTCGCGGCTGGCGCCATACAGCCCGGCATCCTCCGATTGGTAGGTCCAGCCGCTTTCAGCGACCGAGCCCACCGCCAGTTCCGGCTGATTCGGCGCGCGCAGTTTGCGCACCAGCACCACATCAAGCTCACCGCCCAGTTGGTCCGCGATGAGGCCGGCCATCGGCACCGCGCCGCGCGGAATGGCCAGGATCAGCGGGTTTTTATCACGATAGGCTTTGAGCCGATCCGCCAGGCGAAGGGCGGCTTCATGGCGATCACGAAACATGATGAAGTCCTCCGAAAAGGTCTCTTTAATGCTTGAGTTCGAGCTCCGGGCTGAGATAGTGCCGGTCCTGGCTCACCATCCGGATGGCCGCCAGCACCTCATCGCCCGGACTTCCTTTGGCCACATAGCCGCGGGCGCCGGCACTGAGCATCTCGGCCACCCGGCCCGGGTCAACATGGGCCGATAAACCAACCACCTTGATATCGGGATACAGGGCCAGCAATTGCCGTGTCGTCTCAATGCCATTGAGACCTTGCAGGTTCACATCCATACACACGACATCAGGCTGGCTCGCCCCGGCCCCCTCCAGCACACTGTGGCTGTCATAAGCCTCTGCCACCACCTCCATATCGGTTGCCAGCTCCAGCCACATGCGCAGCGCTTCGCGAAACTGGGTATGGTCATCTGCCAGCATGACACGTATTTTTTTCATGTTGACCTCCGTTCTGTCACTTGTCTGATGAGCGCCTGCAAGCTGTCGAGCTGCAAGGGTTTGAACTGAATGGGGATGCCCCGCTCATCCATGCTTCGGATCACCGCCGGGTCGGTGTCGCCCGTGATGATGATCGCGGGCAGTTGAGCACCAAAAACCGCCCTCGCCGCTTCAATGACATCGTATCCGGTGGCCGTATCCCCCAGGCGGTAGTCGGAGATAACAATGTCGGGCGCCTCCTGGCCCAGGCGTTCAATGAATTCTTTGGCCGTCGTAGCCCAGATCACCCGGTGCCCACTGGTCTGCAGGGCCAGCACCAGCGCCTGCAGCATCTGGGTGTCGTCATCCACCAGCCCGATCCTGAGCGAGCGGGTGGCGGACAGGGCGGCCTGCTGCTCCGTGGCTCCGCGCGCACCGCGTCCTATCGGCAGTTCAATGGCAAACACAGAGCCCCGCCCCAGCCGTGAGCGCACGCGGATTTGCAGGCCCAGCAAAGCGGCCGTCTTGGCCACGATGGCCAGGCCCAGGCCGCTGCCCTGGCGTTGGGGTTCATTGCCCAGTTGCGTGAACTCTTCAAAAATAAGCTCGGTTTTTTCTGCCGGAATGCCCTTGCCCGTATCCCAGACCTCGACCCACAGCTTGCCCTCATGGCGGCGGCACGCCATGAGCACGCCACCCCGGTCGGTGTACCGAATGGCATTGGCGAGGAGATTGCCAATGATTCGCTGGAATTGCTGGGGGTCGGTGCGGGCCACCGCGCCGCTGCATCGCACCCGCAGGCGCAAGCCTTTGAGCATGGCCTCGGCCTCATAGATGGTCAGGAGCGAGGTCAGCATGTCATCCACTGCAAAGTCAGACAGCTTGGGTGTGACCACGCCAGCCTCCAGCTTGCTCACATCCAGCAGATGCGTGAGCAGCTCCGTCAGGCTGTTGACGCAGTCCTGGATTCTGAGCACCAGGTCGTTGTTTTCCGGTATCACGCGGCGTTTGAGGACGCCGACATAGAGCGACAGGGCCGACAGCGGTTGCCGCAAATCATGGCTGGCAGCGGCCAGAAAACGCGATTTGGCGAGGTTGGCTTTTTCGGCTTCGGCCTTGGCAGCCACCAGCGCCGCCTCAGTTTCCTTACGGTGGGTGATGTCCCTGACAAAAGCGCAGTAAATATCTTCGTTGCCAAAGCGGATATGGTTGGCGAATATTTCCACCGGAATCTGCTTGCCGTCCCGGGTGATGTGTTCGGATTCGAATTTCTTCGACCCCGCCTGGCGGACACCGGCGAAATGGCGCTGCCAGCGCGGCAAGTTGTCGTGGACATAGGAATCGATGTCGGTCACGCTCAACTGGAGCAGTTCATCCCGGGTATAGCCGAGCATGCGGCAGGCCGAGGCATTGACGTCGAAGATGCGACCGCTGCGCGCGACCCAGAAACGGGCATCGGAGGCGACTTCGATGCTGATGCGGGTCAACATCAGCGCATCTTCCGCCTGCTTGCGTTGGGTGATGTTGGTGTGCACTACCACCACCCCCTGGCCATCGGCGCCCAGCGGCGTGACGTTCATGCTGAACCAGCGCTGTTGCGTCGGTGAATGGCAAGCGTATTCCAGCGTGAAACCGGGAGAGCGCCCTTTCAGCACGGACTGAATGCCCCAACTGGCGTTCAAGGCGGTGTCATCCGGACTGGTGCCGGCGCTGGCCTGGCAGACCGCCAGGTAATTGGCCCCGACCTGGGTATGGGGGGTGAGCTGGCCGGGCACCGGGCCGTTTTCCAACCCGAAACGCCGCCAGGGCGCATTCACCGCCACGACAAAACCATCGCTGTCGAGCACCGCGATTTCGGCATCGATGGAGTCCATGATGGTGCGGCTGAAGGCCTCGCTCAGTTTCAGTTTTTCCCGGTGCTGGTCCAGCGTGGCCAGCATGCGATTGAAGCCGCCAATGAGATGGTTGATTTCGTCCTGCGCGTTGTTGTCCAGATACAGCTTGGGCCGGGTGTGGCCGTTCATGTGATCGAGCTGCTCCGTGACGGCCAGTATCGGTGCGAGCTGGCGTCTTAGCAGCCACCAGATCAGCATGCCCGCCAGCAACATCAAAAAGACGGTGGCGAGCAACATGCGTTGCTGCATCAGCCGAATCGGGGCAAAGGCTTCCGTGGTGGGCAGCTCCGCCGCCATCATCCAGCCCGCAACCGGAATGCGCTTGACCGAAGCCAGGACTTCCACGCCTGCCGCGTTGTCCATCACGGACGAGCCCTCGTAACCTTGCACAAATTGGTCAGCCCAAGGGCTGTTGTCTTGGGACGCAGGCAGAAATTCCAAAACGCGATTGGTGTTGGTGGCAGTGACCATCAGCTTGAACGAGGGCGTCACAATCAGGTAGCCCCCGGTCTTGCCGTAGCGGCCCTGGGTAATGGCATCCAGAAAATTGGGTTTGGCCAGGTTGATCATGCCGGCCAGCGCACCAATGACATTGCCTTTTTCATCCCGAATAGGCGTCGCCATGGCCATCAACGACTCTTTGGACATATTGCCCGGAACCGGCTGCCCCAGGGTCGTTTTACCGTCCCTGAGCGCGGCCACGGCAACGTCGCGCTCTTTGTAGCTGGTGCCGAGTCGCCCGGCCGACAAGGGGAAATCGGCGATCACCGTCCCGTCCAGGTCAAACACAAAAACCCCCTCATTGAACTGGTCGTGCAACAGGGGACTATTCGCAAGAGAAGCCTGCAGGGCGGCGGGACCCGCCTGCAGGGCCGGGGTTAAGGAACCGGCCACCCGTTCCAGCGCATGGAGCCGGTCCTTGAGATCGCTGTTCACCTCGTCGGCCAGCAGGGTGACCGTCGACAACTGCTGCTCACCCAGCACGCGCTCCATATCCATGCGCAACATCTCGCTGGCATAAAACGCCAACGACCACATGCTCACCAGAAAAAGGGTCAGCGTGGCAGCGGTGATTTGCGCTTTAAGAGAATGTCGGGCGTGAACTTCGGAAACCATGAGGGTTCTTTTTGAGGAAACAAGGACTAAGCTGTTCCAACAGTTTTCCCGTGATGCTACAGCGGTCGCGTTGCCTGGAAATTACATTCTGCCTTGCACGCGAGGGGGCATCGGCACTGAAATTGACAAATTTAATAAACAATCAGCCTCCAGCCCCCGTCCTACCTGCATGGACAGCTATATAAAACATAGCATTTGCAAGAATGACAATTCTCAACCTGAGACCTTCAGCCCCGACTATTCTGAAGCTCTGAGTTCAATGTTGTTTCGTTATGCATAGAGAGGGCACTGCCGTGAAGCTCAAAGACTTTGCAACTTCCGTGGTCGCCGTGGTGGAGCCGGAAACGCCCGCCGTGATCGTGGCGCAACTCATGCGCAAACACCACATCGGCGCACTGGTGGTGGTGGATGCGGCTGAAAAATCGCTGCCGCTGGGCATCGTGACGGACCGCGACCTGGTGCTGGAACTGATGGCTGAAGGGCTGGACCCGGCCGTGTTTACCGCCGGCGACATCATGTCGGTGGACCTGGTGCGGGCCCGCCCCGACATGGACGCCGTGGAGGCCGTGCAACTGATGAAAAAACACCGGCTGCGCCGCCTGGTGATTGCGGATGAGATGAACCGG
>JAZKHK010000055.1:13706-16825 GCA_040385425.1 Pseudomonadota bacterium
TGAACCGGCTGGTGGGCATCGTGACGATGGAAGACGTGCTGGAACTGCTGGCCGGTGAGCTGGCCGATCTGGCCTCTGGACTGGCAGGCGCAAAAGATCGGGAGGCCGTCGAAAGAACCTGAGATACAGGGCTGAGGCAGGGCTCAGGCATGATGCGCCCAGGGAGTCATCATGAACGAAAAAATACGCCAGCTACTCGACCAGATCACCGCTCTGGAGGACGATTTGCGCAGCGTCGTCCAGGAGCAGGAAAGCAGCGCCTTGTACAAGATCCAGGGCAAGCGGGTCGAATTCGAGGCCTCCATCAGCCAGGCCCACCGACGTTTGAAGCAGGGGTTTTTCCGCTGGCTGGTGACTTACCGGCCGCAAAACCTGATCACCGGGCCGATCATCTACAGCATGATTGTGCCGATGGCGTTCCTGGACCTGTGCGTGAGCTTCTACCAGGCCACCTGTTTCCCGATCTACGGCATCACCAAGGTGCGCCGGGGCGACTACATCGTATTTGACCGCCAGCAGCTCCAGTACCTGAACTTCATCGAGAAATTCCACTGCACCTACTGCGCTTACGGCAACGGCCTGATGGCCTATGTGAGCGAAATCGTGGGGCGGACGGAGGAGTATTTCTGCCCGATCAAGCACGCCCGCAAGATGCTGGGCCAGCATTCACGCTACGCCCGTTTCCTGGCCTACGGCGATGCCGAAGACTATGCGGCCAAGCTGGAACAGTACCGCGTCGGGCTGGGAGAAAAAAAGCCGCCCGGCCAAACGTGATCAGGGCACTTTTGCCCGGCCTTCAGCGTCATGGCTTGGACGCCACCCGGGGCCGCCCCACCGTCTGCGACAGCAGCACCTGCTGGTTCCTGGTGAGCCCCATGGATTGGGTCAGCGCCTCGTGGTCGAACCAGGCGCGAACCACGGTGGACAGCCCGGCCGAGGCGCAATACAGGGACACGTTCTGCGCCATGGCACCGGCAGCCGCCCACGCACAGGATGTCCGTTGCGCCGCCGGCAGCAGGGACAGGCGGGAGGAGTCGGCCACAAACACCAGCTCCAACGGGGCGGTATCGACCAAGTCCTGGTACCCGGTGACGCGGCGTACGTCGGTGGCGCTGACCAGGCTCAGCGATTGCGTCAGGGCGCCATAGAGGTACAAGCCCGTGGGCAAGGCGGCATACACGCTCACCTCGTGCGCATTCATCGCGCTGGGCGCCGTATGCCCGGCCAGGGCGGCGCGGTTGATGCCGGCGGCCGCCCACAGCAGATCGGACAGCATTTGCAGCGGTAAAGGCGCGGGATCGAACTCGCGCAAGGAACGGCGTTGCGCCAGCGCCTGCATCAAGGGGATGCCACCCGTGGTGTTGGCCGAGGGGAGGTAAGTCATGCTGGGAGCGTCGCCCATGGCGGGTTTCGGTTTGAGCTGGCCGATCAGGCCCAGCCCCATGTTGGAGAGAGTGCGCATGCTTGCCTGCTCGCTAGTGGCTGGGGAAAACCGCCCGCACCACCCGGCCGGTCGCGAGCTGGCATTCGCCCTCGCCGCCGCCGGACATGCCTTGCGCCGGCTTGACCAGATGAAAGCGACAGCGCATGTGCTGCTGGTCTGGCGACGCCAGGGTCGCCACCACCTTGCCGGAGTAATGCGTGATGAATTGCGTGGTCGGGTACGGGGGTGAAAAGGGACTGCCCCAGTAGGGCCAGTCGTTCCAGCCGGGACGCCAGTGCGTCCACAAGGGGTCCAGCACATCGGCCCGCGTTTGCTGGGTGATTTGAAAGAAGCGGCCCTGAAACACCATCCCGGCGGGCAGCGTTGCGCTCATGGTGCCGGAGATGCCGCCGTCGGTGCTGGTCCAGTTGAACACCACGGGCTCTTCGGTCGCCCCGGCACCCGACAGGTGGCCGCCGCCGATACCGGTGCTGGTGCAGGCGGCCAAGGTCACCATGAGCCCTGAAAGTGCCGTCAAATAAGTTATCGTTTTAATTTTCATGGGCCTGTGGAAGAATCTGGCCTAATTTCGCATTTCCCGGACCTTGGCAGCTTGAGTTTTCATAAGAAACAGGAGGCCTTCCACGTGCTTATTTCCGGTTTTGTGGCGCTGCCCTGGCCCACAATGGAGCCCAACAAGGAGATTCCTCATGGCATTGCAATACCAACTCAAAGAAGGCAACTACCATTTGTACGACATGAGCACCCCGGCCAGCCCGGTCACGGGGGAGCGCCGCCTGCGGCTCAAGACCGACAACGTCGCAATTGCGTTTGATGCCAGCACGGGTGTGTTGCATGAGCATGGCTCGCCCTGGCGCATCCAGTCCTGGGCCACCACGGCACGCCGGCGGCTGCGCGCGGCTGGTTCGCTCGACAGTGCCAACGACATCGTGGTGGTGTCGGGCCCGCTGCCGGTGGATGAGATCAACAAATGCATCCAGATCAGCGGCTACTGCCGGCGCATGTTCACGCGGCTGGCCACCCTGCCCCACGGCAAACTGATCGCACGCCCCTACGCCCGACAATAGCTACTGTTTTTATAGCTGCTCAAGCAGGAGATACGGGGGCTAGAGGCTGATTTGGCCTATAAATCCGCATAAAAACAGGCTCCAACCCATTTAGCGGCGTCACCGGCGCGTGAGGCGCACGGAACAGAATTCAGCACTCAGGGAAGTGCTTCTTGACCCTTCTTTTCTTCAGCCGGTTCTTGGCTGTAGTCCTGGCCCCAGTCGCGCCAATCCTCACCAAAAAGCTCAAACGGGTGCGGCGTGCGGTCCGAGCCATTGCCGCAATTCATTGAAGTAGCCGAGCAATACTTGTCGCATCCCCAGCAGATGCGCTCGGGGTTGGCGGGATGCACAGGAAATATTTTCTTCATTTCAAGCTACCAAATGCAGAGGGATCAAGGTGACACGTAGGCACTGACTCCCCGCGCGTCTTGCGGGCGGCTAGGCGCCACCGCCCTTGCCTTCAAACATCGGGAAAAGACAGTTGTTCTCAAGGTGGATGTGCTGGACCAAGTCGTCCTTGAATTGCGCGACCCCGGCATACAGCGCAAGCCAGGTTCTGCAGGCACCAGCGGGCGCCTGCATGCCGGGCGAAAAGCGCGCGTGGACCGCGTAATCTTCCGGTTTCA
>JAZKHK010000055.1:16835-18514 GCA_040385425.1 Pseudomonadota bacterium
TGCCGTTGGTCAATGACACCAACTTCTCAAGCTGCAGACCATGCTCGACGTGTTCATGGCGCATCATGGCGATGGGCTGGCTGATGAAGGGGTTGCCGCCCGCCCGCAGCATGGGGAACAGGATTTGTTCTTCTTTTTGCATGTGCGAGAGCAGCTCTTGCTGCTGAACTTCCAGCAGGTCGGCCAGCCCGACCGGCACTGCAGGGTCGCCCTGGTGCACGGATTCGACCTTGCGCGCCAGCCGGATCAGTTCGGGGAGCTGCTGGCGGTGAACTTCATGGTAGCGGCTCAGTAGGTGATCAATCAGCTCATCCGGACCTGCAAAAGCCGGCGCGTCCTGGGGAAGGGGCAGTTTTTCGGTGGCAGCGTTCATGCTTGGCTCTCTTAAAGATGCATTAAAAATGAATGTTATTTATACAATAAAAGTTCATTTAAAAAAATCAACTGCCTTAAGTCGGTGAGCTACCGCCAGCGCTTTTTCTCGCCCGCCTGGCTCGACGCGGATTATTCAATTGCTACAAATTCAATAGCTACTCACGTATATAACACGCGGGCTAGAGGCTGATTTTCCTTAAAAAATGGCACCAAATCCTGTTTTGAAGGTTTGGCGCGCCACTTTTCAAATCAACTTGGAATATTTGGCGCTGGTTTGCTGCGTCAGGTACTTGTCGAACACCATGCCGACCGCGCGCACAAACATGCGGCCCTTGGGCGTGACGGAGATGCTGTGGGCATCGACCACGATCAGTTCAGCTTCTTCATAGTGCTTGAGCTGCGTCAGTTCATTGGCAAAGTAGCTGACGAAGTCGATGCCGTGCGCCTGGTTGATGGCGGCAAAGTTGACCGGCCCGCTGCACATCAGCTCCATGATCACCTGGCGGCGCAGCACGTCGTCGGCACTGAGCGAGAAGCCTTTTTCGATCGGCAAGCGGTTGGCGTCCAGGTGCTCGTAATAGGCGTTCACGGTGCGCACCGACTGGCTGTAGGAGTGGCCTACCTTGCCGATGGCGGAGACGCCGAAGCCGATCAGGTCGCAATCGGCGCGCGTGGTGTAGCCCTGGAAGTTGCGGTGCAGGCTGCGGTCCAGCCGCGCCTTGTTCAGCTCGTCATTGGGTTTGGAGAAGTGGTCCAGTCCGATGTAGATGTACCCGGCATCCAGCAGGCGGCGCACCGACATCAGGAAAATCTGCAGGCGCTCTTCGGCGCTGGGCAAATCGGCTTCCACAATCAGGCGCTGCGCCTTGAAGCGGCTCGGCAAATGGGCGTAGTTGTAGAGCGCAATGCGCTCGGGCGCCAACTCAATCACCCGATCAAGCGTGCGATTGAAGCTGGCTTGCGACTGCTTGGGCAAGCCGTAGATCAAATCGGCGTTAATCGACTCAAAGCCCGATTTGCGGCTGGCAGTCACGGCCTTTTCCACCATCTCGTAGGGCTGAATCCGGTTCACGGCTTTCTGCACCGCCGGGTCGAAGTCCTGCACGCCGAAGCGGGTGCGGTTGAAGCCGAGTTCGCCCAGCATCGCCATGGTGGTGTCGTTGACGGTGCGCGGGTCGATCTCGATGCTGAGTTCGGCGTCGGGCAAAAAGTTGAAGTGGCTGCGCAACAGTGTCATCAGCTCGCGCAGTTCGTCGGCGGTCAGAAAAGTCGGGGTGCCGCCGCCAAAATGCAGTTGTGCCGTG
>JAZKHK010000056.1:0-991 GCA_040385425.1 Pseudomonadota bacterium
CCGGATCTTCCAGCCCAGGGTGTTCTCCGCGCAGTAGCCGACGAAGAGAATGGTCTTAGTGGCAAACAGTGTGCGCAGGGCGGTGTCGGCAGTGGTCAAAACGGCATCAATCATGGTGTTCTCAATTCTGCAAAGGGGTTGATGACGTGAAAATTTTATGTCACAGCGTAAATATTGCCGCTGAAGAGCGGCTACCAATCCCCACAACCTAGGTGTTGCATGCCTGCAACGGAAATGAGTGAATTACCCATTAATTCTGCCGTTTTCTTTGCCAAGCCCGGTGGCCTCTGTTTCAATACACCTAACTTCCTGAAATAGGATGTTGGCCCGGATTAAGAGACTGCTCACCCGGCGCCTTTTGTTTAACCCTTGGAGTATTTGTAAATGAAAAAATCCCTCGTAGCTCTGGCTGCCCTGGCTGTTGTTGGCGCCGCTTCCGCACAATCCACCGTGACTATGTACGGTTTGATCGATTTGAGCGTGACCAACCAAAATGACAAAGTCACTTTGAACGGTGCAAACATTGATGCTAGCAAGAATTCCGTTAAATCTGGCGTTTTGAATGGTTCACGCATCGGCTTCAAAGGTACTGAAGATCTGGGCGGCGGTCTGAAAGCTAACTTCGTGTTGGAATACAGCGTTCAGCCTGACGAAGGCTCTGCTGGTACAACCATGGCTAACCGTCAAAGTTTTGTCGGCTTGAGCGGTGGTTTCGGTGCTTTGACCATTGGTCGTCAGTACACACCTTACTACTCCGTCGTTGGCGTGTTGGACCAAGCTGGCGTGATTGACGCTCCTGGCATGGTTGTGAACGCTCACTTCTTGGGCGGTCTGCGTCGTGACAACGCAATCCAATACGTGTCGCCTTCTTTCGGTGGTGTGACCGCTACCGTTCAAGTTGCTGCTGGTAATGAAGCTGCTTTCGGAACTGGTGTTGCTAATACTGCCGCTGGTAAATCTTTTGGTGGTTCCGTGGTTTACGCAGCCGGTC
>JAZKHK010000056.1:1001-17368 GCA_040385425.1 Pseudomonadota bacterium
TGCTGGCTTGATTTATGACAAGGTGACTGCTCCTGCAGTTCAGTTGGTTAACTACACATCCGTGACTGGCGCTGGTGCAGCTGCTATCCCATTGTTCGGTACACCTGGTGCTTCTGATGACACCAGCGTTTGGGCTGTAGGCGCTTTGTATGACTTCGGCGTTGCCAAGGCTTCTCTCGCTTACTCTTCCCTCACAGACAAGTTCGTTGCTGGTGGCAATGACCTGACTTCCAAGGGTTACAACCTGAGCGTTTCCGTACCGTTCGGCGCAACTTCCGTTTACGGTAACTTGGGTCGTGCAGATGTGGTTCAAACTGGTGGCATCGATGCAGTCCTGACCGGCTTCCAACTGGGTGCTAACTACTCATTGTCCAAGCGTACAACAGCTTATGCTGTTTACGGTAGCGATACTTTGACTCAAGCTGGCGTGACCGGCGAAGCCAAGCGCGCTCAAACTTCTGTTGGCATTCGCCACACGTTCTAATCTAATGCTGACGCAAGTCAGTTAAAGATTAAAACCAAAAACCCCGCTGCGGCAACGCAGCGGGGTTTTTTCATTTGATACTTGAAATAATTAAAGCAGCCGTGGATTCAATCAGGAATGAGTTGATAAACGCTATAAGCTGCACTCGCCCGCAATTGACGACACACGGCGATCTTGAATATGTTTGTCAAGAAGTTGCGGACGTTTGAATCAACATTGCAGGAATGGATGTACGCCAGTGACCTGCCATAGCAGGCATGCAGCGTTGGGACGCTATAACGGCATAGTTTGCTGCCGTTGGCCTTAGGGCAGCGATCAGCAAGGTTTGGCATTGGCCGTGCTATTGCATGCACCCATAAAAAAACGGCCACGAAGGCCGTTTTTTAGTTTCTTTAATTTGGCGGAAGCTCAGGGATTCGAACCCTGGAAACCTTTCGGTTTGCCGGTTTTCAAGACCGGTGCAATCGACCACTCTGCCAAGCTTCCAAGTCGCATATTCTAACTGGCTTGCGGCATGTCTTCGGCTTGAGAACTGCAATCTTTTCATGGTGGATTTATGTGTCTTCGATGCTGGCAAAATCGCATCATGCAAGCTCCCCATTCACCCCCCAAACAACCGGCCCCTCAAACCCGAAATCCCCTGCATGGGCTGACCCTGGAGGCCATTGTTACGGCACTGGTCGCGCATTATGGCTGGGTTGATTTGGGTGAACGTATTCCGATACGCTGTTTTATCAGTGACCCCAGTATCTCATCGAGTCTGAAATTTTTGCGCAAGACACCGTGGGCTCGCGAGAAGGTGGAGGGACTCTATCTCTTCATGCTTCGAGAAGTGCGTCGCGCAGGCCCCGGCCACCAAGAGCCTGCGTCGTCGGATTGACGCTGTATACGGTTCCGTCGTGACCGGCTTATTGCATGGAGCCGGCGTAGGCGACAACGGCGGCAATGTCGGCATCCGACATCAGCTTGGTGCTGGCCGCCATGAGCGGGTCCATCCGTATGCCGGTTCCGGCGCGGTAACGCTGCAACGCCAAGCGCATGTAATCTGCTTGCTGTCCTGCAAGGCGGGCAAATTGCTCATTACCCCGACCATCCTCGCCATGACAGCGGAAACAAATCTTGTTGAAGTATTCCTTGCCTTTGGCTGCCAGAGCAGGGTTTGATGCTGGTTTGTGCGTGACTTTCTGGCTGGAATAAAAAAGCACAATGCCGATTTTTTCGTCGCTTTTCATGGCTTTGATCATGCCTTCCATGAATTCGTTGCGACGTTGCCCCTCTGCGAACTTGCGCAGTTGTTCGACCAGGTAAGCCGGATTCTGACCGGCCAGATTCGGGGTGTCGGATTTGGGACTGTTGCCAGTCTCGCCATGGCAATTGGCACAGACCGCTGCAGCTTTACGGCCAATTTTAAGGATGTCCTCGCTTAATTTGGCGTCGCGCTCCACCTCTTTAAGGCGGGTCGGAAGATCGACATCGGCTGAACTCCGCGCTTTGGCGGGCTGCGCGACGGCGGGCATGACCATGGTGGAAACACAAAATCCAGCGAGAACCGCTGCAAGGAATCGGATTGAAGCCACAAATACCCCTATTCAGTTAATGTATTTTAGTTGACCTTGGCGGGCGAACTGCCAGTTCGCAGTGTGAGCCCGCCTGCTTGACGTTTTTGTCCACCAAGTGTCGGTTTGGTGCTACTGGTGGCATAGCGGGAACGCAGGTCTTGAACCGTTTGAATGAGACTGTGCGCATCCGGCATTTTTTCTGAATACCGATGCAGCACCAGATGCGCGGTTTCAATCAGCTTGCCGTTGAGGGTCGAATTGCCGTAAAAAATCAGGTTTTTGACGGCGGCTTCGGGGTCGCCATTCAGGCTGAGCAACATGGCGTTTTCGGTGATTTTCAGAATCTTGGCGTGCGCATCCCGAATGTGGGCCGCATAGGGTTCATGGACGGTCGCTGTAGCGGCAAGAAGCTCGCATAAAGGGCGGCTGTTACAAAAGCGCATCCCCAGCGTTTCCACCACGGACTCAACTTCATCAAGTTGAAGCGCTTTGTTGGCTAACTGTGCCATCACGGCCAGCAGATTGGCCGCCGCCTCAAAATCAAAATCTGGCGATTTCACGGTCAGGATCATGCTGCGCACGGCATCCAGCGCCCGGGCATGCTGGTGTTGCTGAATGAGGGACAAGGCATCCACCAGGTCAGAGAGCCGTTGATGGCGTTGACTGCCTGGATTTCTTTCGATCAGGCGCGCGAAATCGTCACGGCAACGCTGCAAACCTTTGCTGTCACCGCTGTCCAGTCGGGTGAAGGCCAGCAGCACCAGGGTCTGGCAGTCGAACATTTTGGAGTCCAGTCCGAGCCGGGTCGTGCGGTCCAATATTTTTTCGGCCTCTTTGCGGTCGCCGCCGTAGTAGGTCATCATCCCCAGGTTTTGCATGCGGGTGATGGAAGAGGGCGTGAGTTCGCTGGCCATTTGGTAGGTGGCCAGTGCTTTGTCAAACTTGCCAAGCTCGAACTGGGCGCGTCCCATGACATCGTAGGCGTCGGCGTAACTGGGGTCTTCGCTGAGCAAGGTCTCGAGTGTGCTGGCGGCTTTGGCGGTCTGACCTTCATCCAGCAAAGCGCGGGCGACCCCCAGTTTGGCCCACGGCAGGGTTTTGGCGGCGACCACCGCTTCGTACAGCATCTGGGCTTGGGTGCATTTACCGATACGCAGCAGCAGTTCGGCCCCAACACGGGCGGCGTAGAGCCAGAACAGACCCCGGGTTTCGAATCGGTGCAAGCATAGATGCGCGGCGGCATCGAAATTATCTTCTTCGATCGCGGCAAATATTTCCCGCAACGAAACCTTCCGGATGCGGGCCTGTCGCAACCGCTCACCCAAGTGGGTGGCTTTGTGGGGTTTGAGCAAATAGCCATCCAGGGCCGACTCGGCGGCTTCCGCGACCTTGGCGTAGGTGGCTTCGGCGGTCACCATGATGAAGACGGTCGAGAACGGCAGGAGCTGGTTGCGCCGCAGATCGTCCAGTAGATCCTGACCGGATGTGGTCTCGTTGGCGAAGTGATGCTCGCACAAAACGACGTCGAATGTCCGGTATTCAAGTTGACGGCGTGCATCCGTCAGCCGGGCGCATTGCACGACGCTGCCCATGCCAAACTCACGTAACTGGGATACCAGAATGGAACGTGATGTCGGATTGCTGTCAATGACCAAGGCTTGCGAGGCAGATAAATCGCCTGCAGGCTGTGCCATCAGACACGCTCCGTAGGCAGCTGCACAACGCTAGATGCGAAATAAGAAATTTGACCACTCCCGGTGTTTTATTTATTTCAAAATAATAGCACTACGCCGATTGAGGGCATCTGCTGACACAGGGCGGTGCGAGGCGCCATGCATAACACCTAACTGGTTTGCAGCATGCCTTTGGACTCGATGAAGGCAATCACGTCGGCCAGTCCTGCCAGGGTTTTCAAATTGGTCATGACAAAAGGTTTGAGACCCTTAGGCGTGGTGCGCATGCGGATGGTGTCCGCTTCCATCACATCGAGGTTAGCGCCCACGTAGGGCGCCAGGTCCGTTTTATTGATGACGAACAGGTCGCTTTTGGTGATGCCGGGGCCGCCTTTGCGCGGGATTTTTTCACCGGCGGCAACGTCAATCACATAAATCGTCAGGTCGCTGAGTTCGGGGCTGAAAGTGGCGGCCAGGTTGTCGCCGCCGCTCTCGATGAAGACGATGTCGGCGTTGGGATGCTCCACCAGCATGCGGTCAATGGCTTCCAGATTGATGGAGCAGTCTTCACGAATGGCGGTGTGCGGGCAGCCTCCCGTTTCCACGCCCATGATGCGCTCGGCCGGCAGCGCGCCGCTGACGGTCAGCAGGCGCTGGTCTTCCTTGGTGTAAATGTCGTTGGTGATGGCGACCAGGTCGTACTGGTCGCGCATGCCTTTGCACAGCATTTCCAGCAGCGTGGTTTTGCCCGAGCCCACCGGGCCGCCGATGCCGACGCGCAGGGGGGGGAGTTTTTTGGTTCGGTTGGCGATGTGGTGAAGCGGGTGGGTCATGGTGGTTGTTTGCTATTAAATTAGTAGCTGTATAGCTAGATGCTGCGCTGGCTAGGACCTGAAAAGTCTTGAATATTGCACCTCATGCTGACTGCTGAGGATCGCCAGCATGGGCGAGAAGGCCTGGCGCTCGCTGTCGGGCAAGGCCAGCGCATGGTCCACGGCCGCGGGAATAGCTGCCGTGAGCGCCGACAAAATGCGTTGGCCGGCGCTCTGGCCCAGCGGTACGGACTTGATGGCGGCCTGCACCATGTTCTCGGCCCAGCCGAAGGCATAGGTCAGCAGGCAGTCGCGTACGCTGGCTTGGGTTGCAGATGCCGCCAGCGCGAAGGCCAAGGGGTAGGTGGGTTGCAATGCGGCCAAGATATTGATTTGCGCAGGCTTGGCGGTGGTGTGGTTGCGCAGCCATTCCAGCAGGGAGCGGCCCATTTGCTCGGCTTGGGCGCGCAGTTCGCTGCTCTCGCGGGTTTGCAATACCCAGGTGTTGAGTTCAGCGATGCGGAGGTGGTCGTCATGCTGCCAGGCCGCAATCGCCTGCGCTACCACGGCCAAGTCCCCGCGCGTCAGGCTCAGGTGGAGCTGGTCCACCAGCCACTCGGTTGCTTCTGATTCTGTAGCTACTCGCGCACTGTCCACGGCGGCTTCAAGGCATTCTGAGTATGAAAACCCGCCGATGGGCAGGGCCGGTGAGGCCAGCCACATCAGTTGCATCAGGCTGGAGTCGCGCATGGGTGGGGCGCTCAGTGGTCGTGCTTGCAGCCCGGGCCGTGCACATGGGGTTGGGTTGCCGCTGCAATCGGGATGGATGCGAGCCTGGTGGCGCCAGAAGGCTTGGCCTCGGCATGCGGGTGGCCGTGATCGTGCTGCTCATGCCCATGGCTGTGCCCCGCGTGAGCGTGTCCACCGCTGGCGTAGGCGCCGCTCTCCGGCTCGAAGGCCTCGTCCACCGCATGCACGATCAGGTGCATGGCGCGCAGCATGTCGGCCAGCACGTGGTCGGGTTCGATCTTCAGGTGATCGGGTTTGAGTTCGATCGGCACATGGCGGTTGCCCAGATGGTAGGCCGCGCGGATCAGGTCAAACAGCGTACCGTGGTCGGGGCAATGCGTGATCTTCAGCACCGATTGCGGCGCGGCCATGACCTTGACCAGCGAGCCGTCTTCCGCCACCAGCACGTCACCGCCGCGCACCACGGTGCCGCGCGGCAGAAAGATGCCGAGTTGCCGACCTTGGGAATCCGTGGCGTCAAAGCGGCTTTTCTGGCGCACGTCCCAGTCGAGTTCGACCGTGGCGGCCCGTTTGATCAGCACGGCGGCCAGTCCGGCGCCTTGCGGCATGAGTTTGGAGATTTGGAGCATCAGAATAAGAAATAGCGTTGCGACATTGGCAAGCTTACCGCCGGTTCGCACGTCAGCAACTGGCCATCGGCACGCACGCTGTAGGTCTGGGCGTCGATCTCCATTTTGGGCAGGTAGCTGTTGTGCACCATGTGCTGTTTGCGCACGCCGCGGATGTTTTTCACCGCACTCAGCGTCTTGGCCAGCCCAAAGCGTTGCTGGATGCCGGCGTTGAGTCCGGCCTGCGACACAAAGGTCAGCGATCCGCGCGCCAGTGCGCCGCCGAACGCCCCAAACATCGGACGGTAATGCACCGGCTGTGGTGTCGGAATGGACGCGTTGGGGTCGCCCATGGCGGCCATGGCGATGAAGCCACCTTTCAGGATCAGCGCCGGCTTGACGCCGAAGAAAGCCGGTTTCCACACCACCAGGTCAGCCCATTTGCCGACCTCGATGCTGCCCACTTCGTGGCTGATGCCGTGGGCGATGGCCGGGTTGATGGTGTACTTGGCGACATAGCGCTTGGCGCGGAAGTTGTCGTTTCGGCTCAGCGCTTCCACCGGCTCCGTTGACGTGGCGGCGGGTGCCAGCCAGCCGCGCTGCGCTTTCATCTTGTGCGCCGTCTGCCAGGTGCGCAGGATCACTTCGCCAACCCGGCCCATGGCCTGGCTGTCGCTGCTCATCATGCTGATGGCGCCCAGGTCGTGCAGCACGTCTTCGGCGGCAATGGTTTCCTTGCGGATGCGGCTCTCGGCAAAGGCCAGGTCTTCGGCAATCGAGGCATCCAGGTGATGGCACACCATGAGCATGTCTACATGCTCGTCCAGCGTGTTGACCGTGTAAGGCATCGTGGGATTGGTGGAGGAGGGCAGGAAGTTGGCCTCGCCGACCACGCGCAGGATGTCGGGCGCATGGCCGCCGCCCGCGCCTTCGGTGTGAAACGCACATAGCGTGCGGCCCTTGGTTGCGGCGATGGTGTTCTCGACAAAGCCCGATTCGTTGAGCGTGTCGGAGTGAATCGCCACCTGCACGTCAGCCGCTTCGGCCACGTCCAGGCAATTGCTGATGGCCGCCGGCGTGGTGCCCCAGTCTTCATGCAGTTTGAGGCCGATGACCCCGGCGTTGACTTGTTCGTGCAGCGCATCCGGCAGGCTGGCGTTGCCTTTGCCCAGAAAACCAAAATTCATCGGGAAGGCGTCCGCCGCTTGCAGCATGCGTTCGATGTTCCACGGCCCCGGCGTGCAGGTGGTGGCAAAGGTGCCGGTGGCCGGTCCCGTGCCGCCGCCCATCATGGTGGTGACGCCACTGGCCAGTGCTTCTTCGATCTGCTGCGGGCAGATGAAATGGATGTGCGAATCGATGCCGCCGGCGGTGACGATGTTGCCTTCGCAACTGATGATCTCGGTGCCCGGGCCGATGACGATGTCCACGCCCGGCTGCACGTCCGGGTTGCCGGCTTTGCCGATGGCGACGATGCGTCCGCCCTTGAGGCCGATGTCGGCCTTGACAATACCCCAGTGGTCCAGGATCAGAGCATTGGTCATCACGCAGTCCACCGCGCCGCCGGCTTGCGGGCCGCTGCCCGTGCCGTCGCGCGTGCGCTGCGATTGGGCCATGCCGTCGCGGATCGTCTTGCCGCCGCCAAACTTGACCTCTTCGCCGTAGCCGCCGGCGCCCAGCGTGAAATCCTGCTCGACTTCAATCAGCAAATCGGTGTCGGCCAGCCGCACGCGGTCGCCCACGGTGGGGCCGAAAATTTCGGCGTAAGCGCGTCGTCCAATCGTGGCCATCAGAGCTTTCCTTGTGTGAGTCCGCGAAAACCATACACCACCCGCTCACCGACATAGTCCACCAGTTCCACCGTGCGCTGCTGCCCTGGCTCAAAGCGCACCGCGGCGCCGGACGCAATGTTCAGCCGTTTGCCAAGCGCCGTCATGCGGTCAAACGCCAGCGCGCCATTGGTTTCGGCAAAGTGGTAATGCGAGCCGACCTGGATTGGGCGGTCGGCCGTGTTGTGCACCACCAGCGTGAGGGTGCGCCGGCCCGGGTTGAGCGTGTGGTCGGGGCCGTCGGTGAGGATTTCGCCGGGTGTCATGGGAAAAGTCCTTTAAACCAGTTGCAAAAGCAAGCCACCACCGAGCAGGGTGACCGCCGCCCCGGCCAGCCGGGTGCTCCAGGGGTTGCGATTGCGCAATACCAGGCCCAAACCCAAGCCCGCGCCATGCAGCATCACCGTGGTGATCAACAGGCCCGCCAGCGGGGCCCAGCTCGCACCAGCCAACTCCGTGCCATGCGCCACGCCATGAAAAACAGCAAACCCGCCGACCAGCGCCGCCGCCAGCCCAGCAGGCAGACGGGTGCGCGAGGCCACCAGCAACCCCAGCACCAGCAGCGAGGCCGCAATCATGGGCTCCACCGCCGGCAGCTCAACACCGCTCAGTCCAAGCAGGGCGCCAGCCAACAGCATGGCGGCAAAAGCCAGCGGTGCCGTCCACAGGCGACGGGCGGTGAGGGCGCTCCACAGGCCCACCGCCAGCATCGCGGCCAGATGGTCCAGGCCGGTCAAAGGGTGCAACAAGCCGTCCAGCAAGCCAATCTCGAAATGGAGGCCGATTTCAGTGCCAATATGGGCTCTAGCCCCCGTGGATAGTGCGCAGGCAGCTATCAAAATAAGAGTATTCATAAACCTGGAATTCATGGCGGCAATCTCCTTGTGGGGCCTGGATGCTGGTTTGGGTGGGGCTGGTGAGTGGCTTGTGGCTGAGATCGACTCAGACGATCGGCTGATGCACCGTGACCAGCTTGGTGCCGTCGGGGAAGGTGGCTTCGACCTGGATGTCGGGAATCATCTCGGCGATGCCGTCCATCACGTCGTCGCGCGTCAGGATGGTGCGGCCCAGGCTCATGAGCTGCGCCACGGTTTTGCCGTCGCGGGCGCCTTCCATGACAGCGGCGCTGATCAGGGCCAGGGCTTCCGGGTAGTTGAGTTTGAGTCCGCGCGCCTTGCGGCGCTCGGCCAGCAAACCGGCGGTAAAAATCAAGAGCTTGTCTTTTTCGCGGGGAGTGAGTTCCATAGGGCGTTATCAGCAATATCCGTGCCCCGAAAAATTGCCACGTGCGCCCGCAGCAGAGCTGGGGTGGCCTCCTCCTTTACCTCACTATGGCGCTCACCCCAGCTCCACTGCTCAAACTGCTTTTGCCGTGGCATGAAAACTGCACCACCTCGGTGTGACTTCCGAACTCCATCCTGAACCCAGCCCAGCGCACGAGTCCGAAGCGCTGCAACGCATCACTTTGGTGCGGCGGGATTACAACGCCTGGGTCGCCAGTGAAACCATGGAGGACTACGCCCTGCGTTTTGCCCCGCAGCGTTTTCGCAAGTGGTCGGAGTGGCGCGTCGCCAACACCGCTTTTGGCGCGGCCTCGTTCCTGATCCTGGAGGCGGTCGGCGCCACGCTGCTGGTGCAATACGGTTTCACCAACGCGTTTTGGGCCATTCTGGCCACCGGGCTCATCATCTTTCTGGCCGGCCTGCCGATCAGCATCTACGCCGCCCGCTACGGCGTGGACATGGACTTGCTGACGCGCGGTGCCGGTTTTGGCTACATCGGCTCCACGCTCACCTCGCTGATCTACGCCTCGTTCACCTTCATCTTCTTTGCGCTGGAAGCCGCGGTGATGGCCTACGCGCTGGAGCTGGCGCTCAACATCCCGCCCTCCTGGGGCTACCTGATTTGTGCGCTGGTGGTGATTCCGCTGGTCACGCACGGCGTCTCGACCATCAGCCGCTTGCAGGTCTGGACCCAGCCGCTGTGGCTGGCGATGCTGATCGTGCCGTTTGGCTATGTGTTCATGCGCGACCCCGGTGCGTTTGCCGGTGTGGTGCACTACATCGGGGAAAAGGGCGTCAGCGCCGGGTTCAGTCTGCCTTTGTTTGGTGCGGCGCTGACGGTCGGCATTGCCCTCATGACGCAAATGGGCGAGCAGGCCGACTACCTGCGCTTCATGCCCGTACAGACCGCCGCCAACCGGCGCCGCTGGTGGTGGAGCGTGCTGGTGGGCGGGCCGGGCTGGGTGGTGCTGGGTGTGATCAAGATGCTGGGCGGCGCGCTGCTGGCCTGGCTGGCCCTCAGCCATTCGGTGCCGGCCGACCGGGCCGTGGACCCGAACCAGATGTACCTGGCGGCCTATGAGTATGTGTTCCCGAACTACGGCTGGGCGGTGGCGGCCACGGCGCTGTTCGTGGTGATCTCGCAGCTCAAGATCAACGTCACCAATGCCTACGCCGGCTCGCTGGCCTGGTCCAACTTCTTCTCGCGCCTGACGCACAGCCACCCGGGCCGTGTGGTGTGGGTGGTGTTCAATAGCCTGATCGCCTTCATGCTGATGGAGATGAATGTATTCCAGGCGCTGGGCGATGTACTGGGGCTGTACTCCAACATCGCCATCGCCTGGATGATGGCGGTGGTGGCCGATCTGGTCATCAACAAGCCGCTGGGGCTGAGTCCGCCGGGCATCGAGTTCAAGCGCGCCCATTTGTACGACATCAACCCGGTCGGCGTCGGCGCCATGGGGCTGGCCTCCGTGCTGTCGGTCACGGCGCATCTGGGCTTGTTTGGTCCCCTGGCGCAGGCGTTTTCGGCGGTCATCGCACTGGGCACGGCATTTGTCACCGCGCCGCTGATCGCCTGGGCCACGAAAGGCAAGTACTACATTGCCAGAGAGGCTGTTTCCCCTGTTTCACCGCTGCGCGGGTCGCTGTCTCCCGAGGGCGCTGTTTTGCCTGCGCAAGGCAGTTACCGGCGCTACCAATTGCAGCGTTGCGTGATCTGCGAGCGCGAGTACGAAGGGCCGGACATGGCGCATTGCCCGGCCTACCAGGGGGCCATCTGCTCGCTGTGCTGCACGCTGGATGCGCGCTGCGGCGACATGTGCAAGCCGCACGCGTCCCTGTCGGCCCAATGGTCGGCCACGCTGCGCCGCCTGCTGCCGCGGCGCAGCTGGCCGTATCTGGACACCGGGCTCGGCAACTTTTTATTACTCATGGGCGTGATCGTGCCGCTGCTCGCCAGTGTGTTCGGCCTGCTGTACCACCAAGAGCTGCGGGCGCTGGCGCTGGCCGTCAACGACCTTGAGGTGCTGGAGGCACCCCAAGCGGCGCTGCGCTCGGGTTTTCTCAAGGCCTACATGGCGCTGATCCTGTTGGCCGGGCTGGTGGTCTGGTGGGTGGTGCTGGCGCACAAAAGCCGCCTGGTGGCGCAGGAAGAGTCGAATCGCCAGACCCATCTGCTGATGCGCGAGATTGAATCGCACCGACAAACCGACGAAGCGCTGCAAAAGGCGAAACAGGTGGCCGAGCAGGCGCGCCAGGCCGCCGACCAGGCGAACCAGGCCAAAAGCCGTTACATCAGCGCCATCAGCCACGAACTGCGCACGCCGCTCAACAGCATCCTCGGTTATGCCCAGCTCATGGGCGAAGACGCGTCGATCCCGCCCCACCGCCAGCATGCGGTCAGCGTCATCAAGCGCGGCGGCGAGCACCTGCTGTCACTGATCGAAGGCACGCTGGACATTGCGCACATCGAAAGCGGCAAGCTCACGCTCAATCCCAAACCCATGTACTTTGCCTCCCTGATGCAGGACATTGCCAGCCTGTTTGAACTCGAAGCGCAGGCCAAAGGGCTGACGTTTCAGTACGAAGAGCAAGGCGTTTTGCCCGCCGTGGTGCGGGCCGATGAAAAACGGGTGCGCCAGATCCTGATCAACCTGCTGGGCAACGCCATCAAATTCACGACGGCCGGGCAGGTCACGTTTCGCATTCGCTACGCGCGGGAGATGGCGCTGGTGGATATTCAGGATACCGGGCCGGGCTTGTCCAGGCAGGAATACGAACGCATTTTTGAGCCCTTCACCCGCGCCAACACGGCCGGGGCCACGGCTCCTGGCGCCGGGCTGGGTCTGACCATCGCCAAAATGCTGACCGATCTGATGGGCGGTGAGCTGACCGTGAGCAGCACCCTGGGCGTCGGTTCCGTTTTCAAGGTGAAACTGTTTTTGCCGGAAGTGCGCGTCACGGTCGGTGCCGTGGGCGCCTTGTCCCTGTCCGGCTCCTCGGCCGACATGCCGCGTTTAGCGTCCAAACCGCGCCACGGTTACGCCGGACCGCGCCGGCGTGTGCTGGTGGTGGACAACGAAGAGGCGGACCGCGAATTGCTGGTCAACTTGCTGCAGCCGCTCGGTTTTGAGCTGCGCATCGCCGCCAGCGGCCATGATTGCCTGGACCTGCTGACCACCGGCTACCAGCCCGATGTGATCTTCATGGACCTGGCCATGCCCGGCATTGATGGCTGGGAGACCATTCGCCGCCTGCGTCGCCTGGGCTTGGACCGCTCGCACGCCAAGCCGCACATCGCCATCGTGTCGGCCAATGCCTTTGACAAGGGGCTGGACAACGAGGAAGGCATCCGGGGTGAAGACTTCATCCTCAAGCCGGTGCGCCACTCCGAGCTGCTGGACTGGCTGGAGCGCCGCCTGTCGCTCACCTGGCTGGAGACTCCGCCTGCAGCGCTGCTGCCGCCCGCATTGCGCGTGGTTCTGGCCCCTGCGTCGCTGGCGCTGGTGTACCCGGCGCGCCAGCAGCTTGACGCCTTGCGCGAGGTGGTGGGCCTGGGCTACTACCGCGGCATCATGAACAAACTCGATGAGATTGAGGCCGAACAAGCACCCTGTGCGCTTTTTGTGGCAGAAATGCGCAGTCTGGCCCGGCAGTTCCAGTTTGAGGCCATGAACCAGCAATTGAACGGGCCAGTCCATGAAAAATAACACCTTTCAACCCTCTTTCGACCAGACGCTGGACCGCGCCAACAGCGACGTCGTGCTGATCGTGGACGACGTGCCCGACAACCTGTCGGTGCTGCACGATGCGCTGGACGAGTCCGGCTACACCGTGCTGGTCGCCACCCATGGCGAGGCCGCCCTGGCGCGCGCTGCGCAAGCCCTGCCCGACATCGTGCTGCTGGACGCCATGATGCCCGGCATGGACGGCTTTGAAGTCGCCCGGCAACTGAAAGCATCGCCGCAGACTGCCCACATTCCCATCATCTTCATGACCGGCTTGACCGAGACCGAATACCTGGTGGCGGCGCTGGAGGCGGGCGGCGTGGACTATGTCACCAAACCAATCAAACCGAAAGAAGTGCTGGCCCGCATGCAGGTGCATTTGCAAGGCGCGCGCGAAAAGCGCCAGGCTAGATCCGCGCTCGACGCCTTCGGCTACGCCAGCATCACGGTGCGCGTGAGCGACGGCAAGCTGATGTGGCAAACACCGCTGGCGCGCGACCTTTTGCTGCACTACTACGGCACCCAAGCCCCGCAAACGCCGGAGTCGGTCCTGAAGTGGTTGCGCCGCCATGTGGCGGATGCGGCGGTGCAAATCGAGCCGCCGCGCCTGAGCATCGAGCTGGGGGCCAAACGCCTGACCTTTCGCCTGCACCAGCAAACCGGCGACAGTGAGGGCGGCGGCGACTGGCTCATCATCATGCAGGAGACGTCGGACGAGAGCGTGATCGACGTCATGACGCTGAGCTTCAAGCTCACCCGAAAACAGGCCGAGGTGCTGTACTGGGTGGTCAAGGGCAAGACCAACCGAGACATCGGCGACATCCTGGGCAGCAGCCCGATGACGGTTAAAAAACACCTGGAACATGTGTTTGCCAAACTCGGCGTGGAAACCCGCACCGCCGCCGCCGGCATGGCCATGAGCCGCATTCGCCAGCTCCATCCGCAATTTGAGGGCTAGTTTTAAGCGTTTTAGGGCTCTAGCCCCCGTGCAATATGCGTGAGTAGCTATTTAATTTGTAGCAATTCTGACATGCGCTTCCATTAAACTCGCCCCATCTTCAGCTCCCATCTTCCTATGATTACCATCCAAATCGACGCTGCCGTTGGCACCATCACCCTCAATAACAACGCCAAGCGCAACGTGCTCTCGGAAGCGCTGGTGGACCAGGTGATTGAGGCCCTGGCCGAATTCACACGCCAGGAAGTGCGTTGTGCCGTGCTGCGGTCCACGCCGGGCGCCAAGGTCTGGTCGGCCGGACATGACGTGTCGGAACTGCCCGAGGGCGGCAAAGACCCGCTGGGCTGGCGCGACCCCTTGCGGCACCTGATCCGCGAAATCGAGAACTTTCCGGCGCCCGTTATTGCCATGGTGGAAGGCAGCGTCTGGGGTGGCGCTTGCGAAACGGTGCTGGCCTGCGACCTCGTCATCGCCACGCCCGAGGCCACTTTTGCCGCCACGCCGGCCAAGCTCAACGTGCCGTACAACGTGTCGGGTCTGCTGACATTCCTGAACGCCGCCCACATCCACATCGCCAAGGAAATGCTGTTCAGCGCTCAGCCGATTCCGGCCAGCCGGCTGGAGCGCATGGGCATCATCAACCATATTTATGCAGCCGGTGAAATTGAAGCATTCACCTATGCCATGGCGCAGACGATCGCCCAGAATGCGCCTTTGTCGATCTCGGTCATGAAAGAGCAACTGCGCATTCTGGCCGGCGCGCACAGCATGTCGCCGCAAGGCTTCGAGCGCATCCAGGGCATGCGCCGGGTGGTCTATAACAGTCTCGATTATTCGGAAGGCAAACAGGCCTTCAAGGAAAAACGCAAGCCGGTATTCCAGGGCAAATAAGCGCCATGGCGGGGGGACTGGCTTTACAAGACTTTGCAAAAGGCGCGTCATTCGGTTGGCCCAGACAGGCGTTGCATAAACCATGGGGATTTCTCCATGCCTCAATCAACCAAAGGTTTCACCATGAAGATTCAGACTTTGATGACCGTGCTGGTGCTGGCTGCCAGCGGCGCTGCTTTCGCCCAAACCCCCGCCCCCAAAGACCCGGCTGCCACGCCCGGCCTGGACCAGCGTCAGGTCAATCAGCAAAAGCGCATTGAGCAGGGTGTGGCTTCCGGTCGGCTGAACGCCAGGGAAACCCGGCGTCTGGAAAACCGCGAAGCCAAGCTCGAAGCCGATAAGCAGGCCGCCAAGGCGGATGGCAAAGTGACGGCGCAAGAGCGCAAGCAACTCCAGGCCGAAGCGAGCCGGGACAGCAAAGCCATTTACCGGCAAAAACACGACCGGCAACACGCCGCGCCAGCCCGTTAAACCGGACGGCTCATAAAAAAGGCCGCAAACCCCGATCGGGGTTTGCGGCCTTTTTGCATGGGCAGAACTGACGCTCAGGCGCTGATGGTTGGCAGTGCCTTGTCAGCCTCAGACGTGAAAGAGTCCGCGTAGAACTCGTCCTGTGGCAAACCGGCCTGGGCGGTGTAGGCCGCTTTGGCCGACTCCACCACGATGGGGGCGCCGCAGGCGTACACCTGATGCTTGGAGAGATCGGGCAAGTCCTGCAGCACCGCCAGGTGAACAAAGCCGGTGCGGCCGGTCCAGGCGTCTTCGGGCAGGGCGTCCGAGACAACGGGCACGTAGCGCAGGTTCGGCATTTCCGCCAGCTTGGCCTTCACCCAGGCATCCATGTACAGGTCGGCTGGGCGACGACCACCCCAGTACAGCGTGGTGGGGCGCGTGATGCCTTTGAACTGCATGTGCTCAAGCAGCGCCTTGAGCGGCGCAAAGCCGGTGCCCGAGGCCAGCAGCACGATTGGCTTGTCGCTGTCCTCGCGCAGGAAGAAGCTGCCGTAAGGTCCTTCGATGCGCAGGATTTCTTTTTCTTTCAGGGTCGAAAACACCGTGTCGGTGAATTTGCCGCCCGGCATATGGCGAATGTGCAACTCCAGCCCGCCCGCAGCCGCCAGCGTGTGGGGCGCATTGGCCATGGAGTAGCTGCGACGGGCGCCATTCTGCAGCAGGAATTCAACATACTGGCCGGCGTGGTAAGCGAAGTTTTCGCTGGCGGGCAGTTGCAGTTTCAGCAGGATCACATCGGCTGACAACTTTTCCATCACGCTCACGCGGGTCGGCATTTTGCGGATGGGGAACGCGCCCTCGGGCGTCACCTGGCGCGACTCCAGCACCACGTCGCTGTGCGCAACGGCGCAGCAGGTGAGCACAAAGCCATCGGCGGCTTCTTCAGGGCTTAAGGCTTTGCTCTGGTGTGGGCCGTGCGTGACGCTGCCTTCGAGCTTTTTGCATTTGCAGGAGCCGCAGGCGCCGTCCTTGCAGCCGTAGGGCAGGCCGACGCCCTGGCGAATGGCGGCGGCCAGAATCGTTTCGTCGGGGGTGCTGGAGAAGAAGCGTTCGCTCGGTTTTACGGTGATCTGAAAGCCTGCTGTCCCGGTTTCGCTGCTCGTCATGTTTTCGGTATCCTTAGGGGTAGTATTTTTTTGTAACCTTCGATTTTGCCTTCAAACCAAAACCCCCATCCCCTTCTGTATGCGGCCCGCCCGGGTGCCTTGCCGTCTCGTTTTCGCCGCGAACGCGTTTTGATCGTGGGTTGCGGCGATGTGGGCCTGCGTGTGGCGCAAGC
>JAZKHK010000056.1:17378-21359 GCA_040385425.1 Pseudomonadota bacterium
GCGTGTGCGCCTGCTGGCCCTCACTTCGACCGCCGATCGCACGGAAGAACTGCGCGCCCAGGGCATTACCCCTTTGCTGGGCAATCTAGATGCTCCCCACTCACTGCGCCGGCTGGCCGGATTGGCCACCCGCGTGGTGCACCTGGCCCCGCCGCCGGGCGAAGGCTGGCACGACCCACGCACCTTGGCCTTGACCCGCGCCCTGCGCCGGCGCAGCTTGCCGCACTCTCTGGTTTATGGCTCCACCAGCGGTGTCTATGGTGACTGCCAAGGGGATGTTGCTATAGAAACAAGAGCTACTCACGCAGATACACCAAGGGCCAGAAGGCGAATTGATGCTGAAAGTGTGATCCGTTTCTATGGCAGGGCCTCGGGCGTGCGCAGCAGCGTTTTGCGCATTCCCGGTATCTACGCTCCCAACCGCGAGGGCGGCACGCCGCAGGCCCGCCTGCTCAAGGGCACGCCGGTGCTGGAAGCTCAGGATGATGTGTACACCAACCACATTCATGCCGACGACCTGGCCCGCGCTTGTATGGCGGCCCTGTGGCGCGGCCAGCCGCAGCGCATTTACAACGTGAATGACGACACCTGCCTCAAGATGGGCGATTATTTTGATCTGGCCGCTGATTTGTACGGCTTGCCGCGTCCGCCCCGCGTGCCCAGAAGCACCGCCAAATTGCAGTTGTCTTTGATGCTCTTGAGTTTTATGAGTGAATCGCGCCGCATGGACAACACGCGCATGAAGCGTGAGCTGCGGCTGAATTTGCGTTACCCCACCGTGATGCAGGGTTTGTTGTAGCAATAAAAAAGCCTTCCTCGTGAGAGGAAGGCTTTAAATATCTTGGTGCCCGGGGCGCTGTTCTCATGGTGGCCAATAAATGCGGGTGGACTCCTGACGTGATCGAGCCTCAGCTGGCCCACAAAGAACATCCAGACGTCTGGACAAAGCTTTGTCTAACTACTGTTGTCTTATCCCCCAAATGGGGGATAGACGTTGACATCGCTAAAACTGAAAATAACTTTGATCGTATTGATAATCCGCATTAACTTAGCAAGTTCATCTGCTAGTCGAATTTCAGGTATGAGCGCGAAAGTTAATCGAGCTGCTAAGTTATCAGCTAAGGCAATGCTTTGCCTTTGGTCAGTTCGGTGCCATCGTGTTCTTGCCAGTTAAGGCCCGCCTAAATTCCCCTATCCCCCTTTATTAAAAAACTTAAAAATATGAATAATTGCCAGCCTAAACCCATGTCAAAACAGGAGCAATTCGCCATTGCGCTACCGTGCTCACAAGAGGATTTTGGAAAATTTATAGGCAGCCTGCTGGGCAAGCCGCAAACGATATCGAATTCCTTGCAAGGGTCGTTTGAAATTCAGAAAAACGATATTGTCGATTCATACCATCTTGTTAATCAGCGCGTACAGCAGCAAAATGAATCGCATTTAATTCAGTTTTCTGTGCGTTTGGTTTACGACGATGGAAGTTCGGTATTGCTAAATAGCCTTGAAGATCTTGTTGCATACACAGAGGTGCGACCAATAGTTCCAGTTCAAGCTCACTTGTCTTGGTCATTTATTGTGCAATTTCGTGATCGACAGCATCCTGAAAAGCAAGAGATAGATCTGTCGTTCATATCAGTTCTCAATGGTGGAATGCACTTCCATCAGATGAGCAATGGCACTTTGATTGAGAAAAAAATTAATGGTGGACTAATTAGTTTCAGGATTCGACATACAGCAAGAACTTGGGGCGCTGATATTGAAGGTCTACTGACAGGACATGCAAAACATTTAATGCTGCCAGAAGCGCCAATGAGAAAGTTTGCTCGCCAGCACAGCGGGAAGATTGCAGCAGCTATGGCATTTATCTTCTTTTGCAGTACTGTAGCAATTTGCTTCTTTGCTGCTGAAAACATAGCCAATGAGCAGCTCAAATTATTGGCTGGGCTAATGAAATCGCCTAACGCTATTGACATGAAAATTAACAGACTACTTGAAATGACTGCCCAAGGATTTTGGGGAAAGTATTTCTTTTCAGTTTTTGTATTTGTTATTTTTTCATTTGTATTTGCAGTAATACTTTCAATTTGGGCTGGGTCATCTGCGGATACGCACCGGCCCAGCTATTTGCTGCTTACTAAAAAGGCTGAGCAATATAAGACGGAATGCGATAAAAGTTATCGTATTAAATGGTTTTCCTTTCTTGGATCGTTAATTATCAGCATTGCTACTGGAATCGGGTCCAATATTTTATTTACAAAATATTGGACTCCATAGGCGATTGGATAGTAGGAGTGAATCCAAATTAAAGCGAGGATGAAGGTAGGAGGAGTAGGTATCAGAGCGACGCATGAACCCCATTCCTCAATCCACAACCCCACGCAGTTGGTCATAGTTGTCGGTTGCGGGTTGCCATTGATGCGATGTGCTACTGATTTTTATGCTGCCAGCATGGCCATGTCGCAAGGGGATAGCTGGGGCATGGGGCATATTTGAATGTTCCCCATTTTCCGAAAAAGTGCCCCCAAAAAGTGCCCCCACAATTTTCCAGAACGTGCCACACTTCACCGGAAGCTATCGCACGACGCAAAGTAGGTTTTCAGAGGGGCAAAGAAAAAGGCCGCACGTTCTTGGAACTGTGCGGCCTTATCTGTGGTGCCCGGGGCCGGAATCGAACCGGCACTCCTTTCGGAGGGGGATTTTGAGTCCCCTGCGTCTACCAATTTCACCACCCGGGCTGAAAAAGCTAAGAACGAAATTATGGCACAGTGTGGGCTATGAAATACCCAACAATTGAAGATTCAATCGGAAAAACACCTTTGGTGATGCTTCAACGCATCGGTGCTGAAGAAAATTCCACCCGTGGCAACGTGATTCTGGGCAAATTGGAGGGCAACAACCCGGCCGGTTCGGTGAAAGACCGCCCGGCGCTGTCCATGATCCAGCGCGCGCAGGAGCGGGGCGAGATCAAGCCCGGCGACACGCTGATCGAGGCCACCTCGGGCAACACGGGCATTGCGCTGGCCATGGCGGCGGCCATCAAGGGCTACCGCATGATTTTGATCATGCCCGAAGACCTGTCGATTGAGCGCGCCCAGACCATGAAGGCGTTTGGCGCCGAATTGATCCTCACGCCCAAGAGCGTAGGCATGGAATACGCTCGCGATTTAGCCTTGCAAATGGCGCGTGACGGCAAAGGCCATGTGCTGGACCAGTTTGCCAATGCCGACAACCCGCGCATTCATTACGAGACCACCGGCCCTGAAATCTGGGCTGATACCCGCGGGGAAATTACGCATTTCGTCAGCGCCATGGGCACCACCGGCACCATCACCGGCGTGTCGCAGTTCCTGAAAGAAAAAAACCCGGCGATCCAGATCATCGGCGTGCAGCCGAACGAGGGCTCGCGCATTCCCGGCATTCGCAAGTGGCCGCAGGAGTATTTGCCCAAAATCTACAACCCGGCCAATGTGGATGAGCTGATGTACGTGAGCCAGGAAACCGCCGAAGACATGTGCCGCCGCCTGGCGCGTGAAGAAGGCATCTTTGCCGGCATTTCAGCGGCGGGGGCCTGTGCGGTCGCGCAAGAGATTGCGCGGCGCGAAACCAATGCCACCATCGTGTTTGTGGTGTGCGACCGGGGCGACCGTTATCTGTCCACCGGCGTGTTCCCGGCCTGATCTCTAAAATCGCACTAATTTCAAGGATATTTGATGCAAATCGACAAAGAGCTAGACGCCCGTGGCCTGAATTGCCCGCTGCCCATTCTGAAAGCCAAAAAAGCGCTGACTGACATGCTCAGTGGCCAGACCTTGCGGGTGTTTTCAACCGATGCAGGTTCCTTGCGCGATTTCCAGGCTTTTGCCAAGCAAACCGGCAACGAATTGCTGGAGCAGCACACCGAAGGCACCGATTACATCCACACCATGCGCCGCCGCTAGGCGGTCGTCCTCGGCGGCTTGTTCGTCTGCGGCCCGCAGCAGG
>JAZKHK010000057.1:0-3291 GCA_040385425.1 Pseudomonadota bacterium
TCAAAATCCAATCCATCTTCAAATCTGAACCACGCGCGGGCGCGGTCACTGCGGTTGGGCTTGGCGCTAGCGGCCCAGACCAGATCGGTTGCCGCTTTTTTAAGTTCCAGGGTTTCCAGGTGCCGCGGACCTTTGCGCACCGCGGCCACGGCCAACACCTCGGCCCAGACCTTGAAAAGAAACTCGCGAAGCTCCTCCCGCACGGGCATGTCTTTGAGCATTTTGCGCATCTCGATCGTGTACTGGATCGTCAGCGTTTCTTTTTCTTCCACTTGCTGGGCCACACTGAGCACTTTTTGAGTGGAAGCCTTACCGGTCAAAAACTGCGCCAGAAATTTTTGGAACTCGTCATGCACCAGTTGATAGACGCGCTTGCCCGTTTCGGGGTACTGCTCGATCACCTGCACCACACGTTTGATCTCGGTTTCCAGCGCGCTGCCCTGGATGCCGCTGGCATCAAACCCCATGACACAGGAGCCCATGCGATCAATCAACTGGCGCGCCGGATGATTGAGGGTGCCGAAGAAATCGGGCTCGGCCAGCGCCACGCGCAGCACCGGCATTTGCAGGCGCGCAAACCACACCCGAATGCCAGGCGGAATCCGGTCTTCCTGCAAGATGGCCTGGAACATCAGCGCCACAATCTCAATCGTGGCTTTTTCGCTTTGGGTTTCAGCTTTGTTTTTAAGCTCTGTGCTTCTCTGCCGCAGGGCCACAGCCACCTGGGCCACACCGGCCGGGCTGTAGTCCTCCATGACCGTGCCACTGCCTGAATAGAGTCCGCCACCTGAGCCTGCACTGGGTCGCATGGCGATGGCAGCAGCCAGCGCCGGTGACGGGGGCTGAAAATGCGTGGCATCAAACTCCGGTCCGCCCGAGCCGATCAGCAAGCGCTTGAGTTGCCCCAACACCCCCTGCGCCCGACTGCGCGCCCGGGTCAGCGGCGAAGCGGAGGTCATCATGCGGGTTTCATCAGACGCACTGCTATAGCCCGAACTTGACCGACCTTGTCGATGGCCATAGCCCCCTGGACTGCCGGTGTGGGCATCAAAACTGCTCCGCCCCGACTCTTGACTCGCCTGCTTCTCCTGTTTTTCTGCAGAAGACAGATGCGCTGCAGATGCGCCCGAAGCAGCCGCCCCTCGGCCAGCTGAAGGCGTGAGCTTGACGCGGTCAGCCAACTCAATGGTGGGCAGCACGCCTTGCTTGATCAAGAATTCATTGGCTCTGGCGTAGGCCTGCGGCAGACGCTCGGCCAACAGCTTGAGCACCGGCTCGCTCACCAGAGCCCAGGATTCGCTGGGCATGTCTGTTTTGGACCATTGCTCCACCATCAGGAGAACCAGCACGTCGGGGCGAAGAATGTCCGTGTCTTCGCGCTCTTGCGGGCCTTCCAGAAATTTGATGCGCAAAAGCAGATCGTTCAATTCGGAGCTGATTTTTTCCGTCAAACCCATCACCATCCGGGAGGCGACTATTCGGTTCTCGGCTTCATCGGTGCCGACCAGCTCAAAGCTGAACTCCTCTTTCTTTCTGGGCGTGGCCACAGGAGGCACCAAGGCTGCCTGCCAGCTCTTCAGGGTATCGCTCACCCAAGTAGCACGACAACGCTGATAAATCGTCCAGGCGTCACGCCGGCTTCGCATGTCAGCCGCAGTCGCCACCTCGCTGACCAGGGTGGTGAACCGTCCCTGCACGGCAGCATCGAGCGCCCCCATGACCAGCTCTGCATCCCGAATAAAACGCTTTCGCGTTTCTAGAGCAAGCTGGACTCGTTGTGCAAAAGAGGCTCGGGTAGACATTTTTCAGATTTTAGTCAGACTGTGGCGCCTGCATTGGGATCATTCGGGTCTTCATCTTTCTTGGCCCCGCCCTTGATCAGGTCTTCACGTTGAATGCCCAGCCACATGGCAATCGCGGCTGCTACAAACACCGAAGAATAGATACCAAACAAAATACCAATGGTGAGCGCGAGCGCAAAGTAATGCAGCGTGGCGCCGCCAAACAGCAGCATGGACAGCACCATCAGCTGGGTGCAACCGTGCGTGATGATGGTTCGGCTGATGGTGGAGGTAATGGCGTTGTCGATCACCTGCGGCGTGGTCATCTTGCGGTAGCGCCGGAAATTCTCGCGAATCCGGTCAAAAATCACAACCGATTCATTCACCGAATACCCCAGCACCGCCAACACGGCGGCCAGCACAGGAAGCGAAAATTCCCACTGGAAAAAGGCAAAAAAGCCCAGAATGATGATGACGTCGTGCAAATTGGCAATGATGGCGGCCACCGCAAACTTCCACTCAAACCGGATCGCCAGGTAAATCATGATGCCGGCGATCACGCAGGCCAGCGCCTTGAGGCCATCCGTGGCCAGCTCATCCCCGACTTGCGGGCCGACGAACTCGCTGCGGCGCAGGGTCGCAGACGCATCCGCGGCCTTGAGCGTGGCGATTACGCGGTCACTTTGCTGGGAAGAACTCACGCCTTTTTGCACCGGCAGACGGATCAACACATCGCGCGCGGTGCCAAAGTTTTGCACCTGCACATCGGCCAGGCCGAGCGACGCCACCGTGCCGCGAACTGCATCCAAATCAGCGGGTTGCGAGTAGCTGACTTCCATCAGGGTACCGCCCGTGAATTCCACCGACAGGTGCAAGCCACGGCTGAACAGGAAAAAGACGGCCGCCAGAAAGGTCACAAGCGAAACCAGGTTGAATACCAGCGCATGCCGCATGAACGGGATGTCGCGTTTGATTTTGAAGAATTCCATGATTACTTTTCCTCAGGACGCCAAACCGTGCCAATGGACACGCTTTTGAGCTTGTTTTGGCGGCCGTACCACATATTGACCAGTCCACGCGAGAAGAACACACCGGAGAACATGCTGGTCAAGATACCCAGGCAATGCACCACGGCAAAGCCGCGCACCGGACCGGAGCCAAAAGCCAGCAAGGCCAGACCCGCAATCAGGGTGGTGACGTTGGAGTCCAGAATGGTGGCCCACGCCCGGTCGTAACCGGCGTGGATGGCGGCTTGCGCTGACGCGCCGTTGCGCAACTCTTCTCGCACCCGCTCGTTGATCAGCACATTGGAGTCAATCGCCATGCCCAGTACCAGCGCCATGGCGGCCATGCCCGGCAGGGTCAGAGTGGCTTGCAGCATCGACAACACCGCCACCAGCAGCAGCAAATTGACCGCCAGCGCGATGCTGGAGAACATCCCAAACAGCATGTAGTACAAGCACATGAAGACCGCGACGACGGCAAAGCCATAGGTCACGCTGTTAAAGCC
>JAZKHK010000057.1:3301-8843 GCA_040385425.1 Pseudomonadota bacterium
TTCCGCACCCAGGCTCGGGCCAATCGTGGTTTCTTCGATGATTTCCATCGGCGCGGCCAGCGAGCCGGCGCGCAGCAGCAAGGAGGTGTCATTGGCTTCCATCGAGGTCATGCGACCCGAAATCTGCACCCGGCCGCCGCTGATTTCAGAGCGGATCACGGGCGCCGTAACCACTTCGCCCTTGCCTTTTTCAAACAGCACAATGGCCATGCGCTTGCCAATGCTCTCGCGCGTCACGTCCCGGAAAATGCGGGCGCCCTTGGCGTCCAGCGTCAGGTTGACCACAGCTTCCTGCGTCTGGCTGTCAAAGCCGGGCTGGGCATCGGTCAGGTTTTCGCCGGTCAGAATGACTTGCTTCTTCACGATGACGGGCTGACCACTGCGCTCCAGAAAACGCTCGGAACCAAACGGCACAGCCGCCGTGCCACTCTCGGCCCCACGAGCTTCGCTGGTTTCATCGACCATGCGCACTTCCAGCGTGGCGGTGCGACCCAGAATGTCTTTGGCCTTGGCGGTGTCTTGCACGCCCGGCAACTGCACCACGATGCGATCCAGCCCCTGCTGTTGAATCACCGGCTCGGCCACGCCCAGCTCATTGATCCGATTGTGCAGGGTGGTGATGTTTTGCTTGAGCGACTGATCCTGCACGCGGCGGGCCGCCTCAGGCTTGATGGAGGCGGTCAGTTTGTAATCGGTGCCGTCCAAGCCATCCACTGTTTGCAGATCGGCAAACTGGTCCTGAATGAGCGCTTTGGCAGCAGCCAGCGTCTGGGCATCGCGAAAGCGCACTTCGATCGTCTGGGCGTTGCGACTGATGCCGCTGTGACGCACATTTTTCTCACGCAAACTGGTGCGGATATCGCCAGCCAGGGATTCGGCCTTTTTGGTCAGCGCCGCCTGCATGTCGACCTGCAGCATGAAGTGCACACCACCGCGCAAATCCAGCCCCAGGTACATGGGGAAGGCGTGCAAGGATGTGAGCCAATTTGGCGAGCGCGACAACAAATTGAGCGCCACCACATAGCTGGGATTCGCGGAATCGGGATTCAGCGCTTTTTGAATGGCATCCTTGGCTTTGAGCTGCGTTTCGGTGTTGCCAAAGCGCGCTTTGATCGACGTACCGTCCAGCGTCACCAGATCCGCGGCAATGCCTGCCGTCTGCAAGGCCTCTTCAACACGCGCCTGCGTACTGCGATCCACCTTGAATGTAACTTTGGCCGAGGACACCTGCACCGCAGGCGCTTCACCAAAAAAATTAGGCAGGGTGTACAAGGCCCCCACCACCAGCGCGATCACGATGATCGCGTACTTCCATATCGGGTAACGATTCATGATCGGGCTTCTTGTTACTGAGAAGTCTGATTACTTGATGCTGCCTTTGGGCAAAACCTGGACCACGGCATGGCGCTGGACCTGGATCTCCACGCCTGCTGCCACTTCCAGGCTCACCTGGTTGTCACCCAGCTTGGTCACTTTGCCCAGAATGCCGCCACCGGTAACCACTTCATCGCCTTTGGACAGCGCGTCAATCATGGCCTTGTGCTCTTTTTGCTTTTTCATCTGGGGCCGGATCATCACAAAGTAGAGCACCACAAACATCAACACCAGCGGCAACATGCTCATGAGTGAAGACGACATATCGCCACCAGCGGCAGCTGCGGGGGCGGTTTGAGCAAAGGCAGAAGAAATGAACACAGAAAACTCCAGAATAAAGTTGATCAGACAAACAAGACAAGTCGACACGTTTCGCACCTGGCAGTACGAAAAATGGACAACCCGTCATTGTATGCGGGGCCTGAATGGCCCCATTCATGCGTCTCAAGCCCTTTTTTGGGGGGCCTGCGGACTGCGGAACTGGGCCAATTGGGCTTGCCAATTCTGGCGCGCCGCCGTGAGATGACGTGCTTTCACATGGCCAAAACCCCTGATTTGTTCAGGGATTCGCGCGACATCCAGCGCCATCTGGTAGCGCGCCGGATCACGCTCTGCTGGTGCGGTGCTGCTCAGAACGTCCAATAACTCGTCAATACTGGCCCGGTACTCATCGATCAGGGCGCGCTCCTGCCGGCGCTCTTCGGTGTAGCCAAAAATATCCAGCGCGGTGCCGCGCAGCCCCTTGAGCCGGGCCAGCACTTTGAAAACCGTCAACAGCGCGGGGCCAAACTGCTGCTTCTGCAACTCGCCCTTGTCGTTCTTTTTAGCCAACAGGGGCGCCGCCAGGTGGTAGTGGAGCTTGAAGTCGCCTTCGAACATGGCGTTGATCTTGCTGTGGAACGCGGTGTCGGTGTGCAGGCGCGCCACTTCATACTCATCCTTGTACGCCATGAGCTTGAACAGGTAACGGGCCACGGCCTCAGTCAGCGCCAGATTCTTCTCACCCACGGACTCGTCCACGGCCCGCACCTTCTGCACGAAAGCCTGGTAACTTTCAGCGTAAGCGGCATTCTGATAACCGGTCAAAAATTCCACCCGCTTGGCAATCGCGTCATTCAGCGCCGTGCGCTTGGTGAAAGCCACCACCTGCCCCGGATTCAGCCGTTTTTCAAATGCGGCCGGGTCATGCGCCGCGCGGCAACCCCACTCAAACGCGGCTTTGTTGTTGTCCACCGCCACGGCGTTGAGTTCTATGGCCCGCATCAACGACGCTTTTTCCAGCGGAATCCAGCCTTTTTGCCACGCAAAACCCAGCATCATCGGGTTGGTGTAAATGCTGTCGCCCATCAACTCGGTCGCGGCCGCATCCGCATTGAAGACGCCCACACCGGCCAGCCCGACGGCTTTGACCACATCGCTGACGCAGGCATCGGCGGGGTTGGCCCAGTTGGCATTGGTGACAAAAGCCGCGGTCGGCGCCGCGTGGGAGTTGAGCGCTACATGGGTGCGCCCTTCGCGCATGCGCATCACGGTTTCCTTGTTGGCGGCGACGATCGGGTCGCAGCCGATGATGAGGTCCGCCGCCGCCATGCTGACCCGGGTGGTGCGAATGGCCTCCTGGCTGGCCGCGATCAGCACATGGCTCCAGGTCGCGCCGCCTTTTTGCGCCAGACCGCCGGCATCCTGCGTCACGATGCCCTTGCCTTCCAGATGCGCCGCCACGCCCAGCAACTGGCCAATGGTGATGACACCCGTGCCACCGACCCCCGCCACCACAATGCCCCAGACCTTGCCATCCACGTCCTGGGGTTGGGGCAGCACTGGCGCAGGTAAAACACCTAGTTCAAACGGTGACGGTGCTTTGTCTTTGGCCTTCTTTTTGAGCTGGCCACCCTCGACCGTGACGAAACTCGGGCAAAAGCCCTTCACGCAGGAATAGTCCTTGTTGCAGGTGCTCTGGTTGATCTGGCGCTTGCGGCCAAACTCGGTTTCCAGCGGCTCCACGCTCAGGCAGTTGCTTTGCACACTGCAGTCGCCACAGCCTTCACACACCAGCTCGTTGATGACGACGCGCTTGGCCGGGTCCACCAGGCTGCCGCGCTTGCGGCGGCGGCGCTTCTCGGTGGCACAGGTCTGGTCGTAAATGATGATGGTCGTGCCCTTGATCTCACGAAACTCGCGCTGGAGGCGGTCCAGCTCGTCGCGGTGTTCAATGGCAATGCCCTCGGGCAGCCCCTTGATGTGCTCGTACTTTTCCGGCTCATCCGTCACCACGGTTATTTTCATCGCGCCCTCAGCCCGCATGGATTGCGCAATCTGCACCACCGAATGCCCTTCAGGCCGTTCCCCCACTTGCTGGCCGCCGGTCATGGCGACAGCGTCGTTGTAGAGAATCTTGTAGGTGATGTTGACGCCGGCGGCAATGCTCTGGCGAACGGCCAGCAGCCCGCTGTGAAAGTAAGTGCCGTCACCCAGATTGGCAAACATATGCTGGTCATGGCTGAACGGCTGCTGCCCGACCCAGGGCACGCCTTCGCCGCCCATCTGGGTGAAGCCGACGGTGTCGCGGTCCATCCAGATCGTCATGAAATGGCAGCCAATGCCCGCCATGGCGCGCGAACCGTCCGGCACCCGGGTGCTGGTGTTGTGCGGGCAGCCCGAGCAGAACCAGGGCTGGCGCTCGGCGTATTTGCCCGCACTCACCTCGATCACCTGCATGGCACTTTCTTTGGCCTCCAGAATCGCCAGCTGGGCATCGATGCGGGCACCGATATCCGCGCTCACGCCCAGTTTTTTCAGGCGCTGTGCAATGGCACGGGCAATCAGGGCGGGCGACAAATCGGCGTTGGCCCGCAGCAGCGTGTTGGCGGTCGGGTTGGCCATGGACCATTCGCCGCCCGAAAAATCGCCCTCCACCTCGTTGTACTTGCCCAGCACGTTGGGCCGCACGTCAGAACGCCAGTTGTAAAGCTCTTCCTTGAGCTGGTATTCGATGATCTGGCGCTTTTCTTCAATCACCAGAATTTCCTGCAGCCCGGTGGCGAATTCGCGGGTCAGTTGCGCTTCCAGCGGCCACACCACGCCGACCTTGTGCAGCCGGATACCGACCTGCCGGCAGGTCGCATCGTCCAGCCCCAGGTCGATCAGCGCCTGGCGCGTGTCGCTGTAGGCTTTGCCGCTGGAGATCAGACCGAGCCGGTCGTTCGGGCCTTCGATCACGTTGTAGTTCAGCCGGTTGGCGCGGATGTAGGCCAGCGCGGCGTACCACTTGTAATGGAACAGACGGGCTTCCTGCTCCAGCGCGGCATCCGGCCAGCGAATGTGCAGACCGCCGGGCGGCATCTCAAAATCAGTCGGTATCTTGATCTGCACCCGGTCCGGGTCGATCATGACGGTGGCGCTGGATTCGACGATTTCCTGAATCGTCTTCAAGCCCGCCCAGACCCCCGAGAAGCGGCTCAGGGCAAACGCATGGAGGCCCAGGTCCAGAATCTCCTGCACCGTGGCCGGAAAAAACACCGGCAAGCCGCAGGCCTTGAAAATATGGTCGCTCTGGTGCGCGGCGGTCGAGCTTTTGGAAATATGGTCATCTCCCGCCACCGCAATCACGCCGCCCCACTCGGTGGTGCCGGCCATGTTGGCGTGCTTGAACACATCGCTGCAGCGGTCCACACCCGGGCCCTTGCCGTACCAGATGCCGAACACACCATCAAACTTATTGCTGCCGGGCGGGGCAAAGCCCAGTTGCTGCGTGCCCCACAAGGCGGTGGCGGCCAGCTCTTCATTGACGCCCGGCTGGAAAACGATGTTTTGAGTCTTGAGATATTTCTCGGCCTTGACCAGCGCCTGGTCATAGCCACCCAGGGGAGAACCCCGGTAGCCGCTGATGAAGCCGGCGGTGTTTTTACCCAGTTGCAGGTCGCGCTGGCGCTGCAGCATGGGCAGTTTGACCAAGGCCTGCACACCGCTCATGAAAGCGGGGCCGTGGTTGAGGGAATATTTATCATCCAGCGTCACGGCTTCGAGCGCTCGGACGATGTGTTCAGGCAGAGGTGCGTTCATGTCTTGTCGGTCTCCAGGGGTACTGGCAGGGCTAACGTTTATCGCCTTGTGGGCGGTGGGTGCAGGAAAGGCTGACGGATAGACAGCCGTTCCCAACGGGAACAAG
>JAZKHK010000058.1:0-2730 GCA_040385425.1 Pseudomonadota bacterium
TGACCGGCTGGGGCCAGGAAGACGACCGCCGCCGCGCCAGCGAGGCCGGGTTTGACCACCACCTGCTCAAACCCGCAGAGATAGATGCGCTGCAACAGTTGCTGTCAGATATAGAGGGTAAAAAAACCTGACAAGCCACTCTAATTGTTCCCATGCAGGCTGGAACAGCCTTTACATCCAAGTGAATTGCAGATCAGAAAGGTGCTACTTTGCGCCGTTTGCAATCAGCAAGCTCTCCAGACTTGTCAGTTCTTTTACAAGCTCTGAGTATTCCCTGTTGGCTTTTGCTGCCCTGACGTAATACAACGCGGTTTTGAGCTTTTTATCTTTGCGATCTTTTGCTGGCTCAGCAAAAAACCTCGTATTTTGAGCAGGTGGATCGATTTCTTCATCGCCCAGATTCAAATCTGCGCCGCGGCTGATCAACAACTTGATGACATCCAGATTGCCACCGTGCGCAACCACCAACGGGTCACCCAAAGGCCCTGCCATCAAACCGTGCGCAGGCAGACTTGCGATATAAGTTCGAATCATCCTTAACAAGGGGGTCTGTCCCTTGCCATTCAGAACATTCATCGTGGCACCCCTTGCAAGAAACATCTCCGAAACAAATGGCTCATCAGACATAAAGAGAGGGGTGTTGCCTCCCGCATCTGCCGCGTCGAGTTTTGCACCACTTTGTAGAAGTCGGGAAACGATCTTGACTCCCTTGGCATAGTGCAAAGGTGTAATATTTTCAGCGGTGAGCGCATTCACGTTGGCACCTTTTACAAGGAGCAAATCGACCAATTCCTCTCGTCCATACACCGCAGCAAGGTGTAAAGCAGTGGCACCGTCATTTCGCCGTACATCTACCGGAACGCCGAGAGCCAGAAACAGAGCGGCAATTTCTTGAGTGGGAGCGATATGCAAAGGAGTCTCACCACGGTTATCTTTCGCATTTGCATCGGCCCGATTTGCCACCAATAATTTAATTATTTTGGTGCCAGGTAAAGGTTCGGAATTAGTGGCTTTATCCGGTCTGGTCAGGAGATCTGTGGTGCCGGAAACTCCCATCGCTCTCATCCCTGGGCGGTTTTCATTTATTACAAGCGTGCGTAGATTAGGATCGTTCAACAAAGCCTGTAGCCTGACTGCATTAAATAAGGGCGTCTGGCCCACGTCGTTTTTGGCATTTGGGTTGGCTTTGTGTGCCAGCAACACTTTCACTACGTCGTACTGACCTTTTCCCACCGCCAAGTGCAAAGCTGTATTTCCACGCTCGTTTTTGATATCGACATTTGCGCCGGTTGAAAGTAAAAAAACTGTCAGCGCGAGATTGTCTACCGCGGTTCCCAACAAGGCATTGCCATCCTTGTTTTTTACAGTCACATCAGCGCCGTTTTTTAGCAGCAACTGCAACATCGCCAAGTCGCGTGCTCTTTGAACCATTGGCACACCGGCTCTATTCTTCGTATTTACCTCTGCTCCTTTGTCGATTAGCTGTTTGGCAATGTCGTGGTAATTTTTCTGTAATGCAAAGTCCAGCGGGGTTTCATCATCCCGATTTCTGGCATTGACTGGAGCTCCTTTAAGGAGAAGTTGGGTTACCAACCCCTTGTCACCGTGAATGACAGCCCAATGCAACTCTGAAATTCCTAGCGAAGGCCGGGCATTAAATTTCGCGTTCCCGGCCAGTAACAATGCAGCCATTTCAGAGTTGTTATTTTTTATCGCGTGTTCCAGCAAGCTGGCCTGGTCGGGATAGTAAGCATCGACATTTGCCCCGCTCGCGATCAACAATTTTGCGAGCTCTCTATTGTTCTGGTCTACAGCGTGGTGCAATGCCGTCTCGCCCGAGCCGTTCTTCGCATGGATATTCGCACCATGCGCAATGAGCGCTTTAACCACTTCCGTGATTCTTTGTCCATAAAGCGGAGTGCCACCATTCCCGTTGATTTGGGCTTCGATTTTGGCCCCATGCTCCAGAAGCAACTCGACAAGTTCGGCAGAAGCCGCATTGTGCAACGGTGTTATTCCCCCATTGCTCTTGGCATTGACATCAGCGCCGTGTGCGATCAAAAGAGTCGCAAATCGTTTTTTATTCTGCGCGAGTAGGCTTTCCATCGGTGGCAGATTCTGATCCCCTCGAGATGGAGCGCTGCCCCTATAAGAAACTGCTCTATGCAGGGGTGTTTCCCCATTAGGGGGGCCTTTTGTATTGACCGAAGCTCCGTTTGCTATGAGGACCTCGATCAACTCGTACCTACCCATCGCCGCCGCGTCATAGATAACCAAGCCACCTTTGTCGCCCTTAACGTCAATACCACCGGCAATTAGGGCTTCCAACTTTGCTTTTTCCCCAAGCATGACCGCTTGACTCAAGGCGTCCTGCGACCACGCCACTGATGAAGCCCATCCAAAAAACAGGGCGATAAGTATGCGACGAGAATAATTTCTCAAGATTCACCTTCCGGAGTTTTCAGGCGGGTTAATTTTCAAGTCGCTTCACTCCCAGCATTGACTTTTTCGTGCATCAGTTGAAAGCTGAAAATCAACAATCAACCTGATCTATCATGATTATTGATTGGAAAGGATGGCGCGACCGATTAGATATGCTGCTATCCACTCGGTGCCCGCTGTGCACATAACCAGCTTCAAATATGACAAGCTACTGGCTGATGAAATCCGAACCCTCCGAGTGCTCGGTCGATGATGCGCTCGCGGCCAAAAACTCAAGCGTTCCCTGGG
>JAZKHK010000059.1:0-17640 GCA_040385425.1 Pseudomonadota bacterium
TACCTGGACTTGCTCAACCTGTTTCACTCGCTCAGCCTGAAAGTCGATTTCCAGTTACTCCGCAAGGATTTCAATCTGTTGTTTAGCGGACGAGTACCGGAGTTCGCGCTCTTCAAAAATGAAGGTCACAGTTTGGAGTTCTACCCCGAATTGTTGTCCCGGATTACGGCACTTTGGCCGAATCCCAAAGTCCTGGAAGTGATTGAGACTTGTATTTTTCAGGACCCATGGGATACACGCGGGCAGTCGCTTGATTTGGCCGCATTCCGCGACTTGCTGATGCTGCATGCCATCGCTCAGACTGTTGTGCAGACGTCTCCGGCGGAAATTGATGCTCCTTCTGCAGAATCAAGCGAAATGGGTGAGTCTTTTCCTGTGCTGGATCTTGATCTGGATTTGTCAGATCTAGGCATAGAGGATCTCGCAGCAAGTTCCGTGCAGAAGTCGGCACGTGGCACCAAACCTTCGGCCGGCACGGGCGATTTGCTGGATTTCGAGTTGCCAAAACTGCCGCCTTCTTAATCTTAAGGCCGCAAGATTAGAACCGCTCATGCGGCGCCAGGTAGCGCCACTGACCTAGCGGCAAATTGCCCAGCATCACATTGCCGATGCGCACGCGTTTGAGGCCCACCACTTTCAACCCCACCAGTTCGCACATGCGGCGAATCTGGCGTTTTTTACCTTCGGTTAGCACAAAGCGCAGTTGCTCGGGGTTTTGCCATTCGACCTTGGCCGGTTTCAGGGCTTGACCGTCCAGGCTCAGGCCGTGGCGCAGCTTGGACAGCAGGGCGGGCGAGAACACGGCTTGCACGTTGGTGCTGACCGGGTCCCCATCGTTCATCTGGATCAGGCGATCGGGCTGGCCGTCGGGTTCGGCAAAGCCGGTGTAGCTCACCCGCACCAGATACTCTTTTTCCATCACCGAATCCTCCCCAATCAGTTGGCGCGCCACGCGGCCATCTTGCGTGAGTACCAGCAAGCCAATGGAGTCGATATCGAGCCGTCCGGCGGGCACCAGACTTTGCAACTGTTTGGGGTGGAAGAAAAAGCGGGCGTTGTCTTCCACCCAGCGGTTTTGCGGCTGCACCAGGGTGATGGCCGGCAGATGGCCGTCCTCAGCCTGGCCACTCACGATACCCATGGGCTTGTTGACCAGGATCGTGACCTGATTGGCCTGTTGGCCCTGGGCCTGCTTGTTGATCTCGATGCGGACCTCTGGCGTGACCTGCATGCCCATGGTCGCCACTTCGCCATTGACCTTGACCCAACCGCGGCCGATCCAGTCGTCGGCTTCGCGGCGCGAGGCCAGGCCGAGTTCAGCCATGCGCTTGTTCAGTCGCAACGTGCCACCGGTTGTTGTGCCAGCGGTCGTCGCGGGCGCCCGGCCAGGAGGTGGTGCGGCGCGACGAAATGTAGGGGGGGTGTTGGAGTCGGTCATTTGCTATATCTTTTGTAGCTGTTTGCGCACAGTTGGCGGGGGCTAGAGGCCTATTTTATGCAAAATGTGGCTCACTCACAGCCACGCCAGGACGTGGGTCAAGGATCTCAGGGTGAGAAGCCTATCTGTTTTTGAAAACCGAAGATCGCAGCGCTGCCAGATCAAGGACGCGCACACCGCCGTATTCGATGCGGATGGAGCCCTGTTCGGCTAGGGCCGTCAGGGCCTCGTTGACGCGTTGGCGCGACAGACCGACCAGATAAGCCAACTCTTGCTGGGTGATGCGCAGCACCGCGCCGACGCCGGGGTAGAGCACCGGGTTGAACAAGGACGCCAGGCTGCGCGCTACCCGCAAATCGGGGTTGTTCATGCGGTCAATTTCACGTGCGGCAATGAACTGGCCCAGGCGCTCGTTGAGCTGGTTCATCACAAAGCGGTTGAAGCCGATTGAATGGTCCAGCAGCCAGTGAAAGGTGTCCACATGCAGTCCGGCCACCATGCTTTTGCGCAAGGCCTGAATGTTGTAGCGGTAGGTTTCCCGCTTCAGGGCGGTGCCTTCGCCAAACCAGCCGCCGGGCGGAACACCGGCGAAGGTCATGGTGTTGCCTTCGGCGTTGTCGCTGCTCATCTTGAGCAGGCCGTCCACCACGCCAAACCAGTAGGTGACGGGGCGGCCCGTGCGGCAGATGTAATCGCCGGGGTTGGCATCGGTGATTTTCAGGTCGTCCACCGCCCGCACGCGCTCAGGCGGCGACAGCAAATGCACCCACGGAATCGCGTCAAGCTCCGGCTCGGTCAGGGGGCGTCGGCGAAGGAAGGGGGAGCTGTCTGTCATGGCTGTGCTGCGCTGTAAGCCCTTGATTGTGCAGGGAAAACACCTACCGAGAAAAACCGTAATTGTCGTCCAAACGACAACTTGGCGTCAAATCAATGTCTATCATTCACCTCACTCCAGCAACCTTCAGGCATGGGCCCAGGTTGCTCTTAATCAGTTGGGGCAGCGCTAAAAAACTGCCCCGCAAATTCATTCATTTGTTTGAAGACAAGGTACCGGGATGCAGACCACTTTCCCTCGACTTCTTTTAAATCATGCTGCTCAGCGTCCAACCGATGCTGCCATGCGTGAGAAAGAGTACGGCATCTGGCAAGCCCTGTCGTGGGCTGACCTGGCGGTGCTGGTGGAGCACTTGAGTTGCGGTCTACATCAAGCCGGTTTGCGCCAGGGCCAGCACATGATTGTGATGGGCGCCAACCGCCCGCGCCTGTATGCCACCATGCTGGCTGTGCAGTCTCTGGGGGCTGTTCCGATTCCGCTGTACCAGGACGCAGCCGCACTGGAGTGCGTGTACCCGATCAACGACGCCGGCGTGTGTTTTGCCTTTGCCGAGGACCAGGAGCAAGTCGACAAGTTGCTGGAAATTCGCGACAAGTGCCCGCAGCTCTCCAACATCTACTTTGATGACCCGCGCGGCTTGCGCAATTACAGTGAGTCGGGACTGACTTCGGTAGATGAGTTGGTGGCGTCGGGCAAGTCCTTCGCCGCGTTGCATACCGATTTTTTCAAAGCCGAAGTGAACAAGGTCAAGCCCGAGGATGTGGGCGCCATGTTCTTCACCTCCGGGACCACCGGCAACCCCAAGGGCGTGGTGCACACCCATAACTCCTTGCTCAACCGTGCCAAAGCCGGCGCTGATTTTGACAAATTGACCCATCAGGAAGAGGTGCTGGCTTATTTACCGCCGGCCTGGATTGGTCAGAATATTTTCAGCTACGCGCAGTGGTTGGCCTGCGGCTATGTGGTGAACTGCCCCGAGTCGGCGGCCACTGTCACGATCGACCTGAAAGAAGTCGGTCCGACCTATTATTTCGCCCCACCCCGCGTGTTTGAAGGGCTGCTCACCAGTGTGATGATCCGCATGGAAGATGCCGGTGTCATCAAACGCCGCATGTTCCATTACTTCATGAGCGTGGCCAAACGCGTGGGTCCGGCCAAAATGGATGGGGAACCGGTTTCCTTCATCGACGGGCTGCTGTACACCTTGGGCAATATGCTGGTGTACGGCCCTTTGCGCAATATTCTGGGCATGAGTCGCGTGCGCGTGGCCTACACCGCAGGGGAGGCGATCGGCCCGGACCTGTTCACGTTTTACCGCTCGATTGGCATCAACCTCAAGCAACTGTACGGCTCGACCGAAACCGCCGTGTTTGTGTGCCTGCAGCCCGATAACGAAGCGCGTGCCGACACGGTAGGGGTGCCCTGCGCCGGCGTTGAAATCAAGCTGGCCGACAACGGCGAAATTCTGGTCAAGTCACCGGGCCTGTTCAAGGAATACTACAAAAACCCGGCGGCCACCGCTGAGGTACTCACCGCCGATGGCTGGTACCACACCAGTGACGCCGGCTTTCTGGATGCGCACGGCCACCTCAAAATCATCGACCGCGTGAAAGACGTGGGCCGCATCAAGGGCGGCGTCAATGACGGTGCCATGTTTGCGCCCAAGTACGTTGAGAACAAGCTCAAGTTCTTCCAGCATATCAAGGAAGTCGTGGCCTATGGCGACGGCCGTGAAAAGGTCTGCGTCATGGTCAACATCGATTTTGATGCGGTGGGGAACTGGGCCGAGCGCCGCAATCTGCCTTATGCCGGTTACACCGATCTGGCGCAAAAGCCCGAGGTGTACCAGCTCATCAAGGAGTGCGTCGAGCAAGTGAATGCCGATTTGAGTGCCGACACGATGTTGGCCGGTTCGCAGGTGAGCCGCTTTCTGGTGTTGCACAAAGAACTGGATGCGGACGATGGCGAGTTGACCCGCACCAACAAGGTTCGTCGCGGCTTTATCGCTGAAAAATACAAGGTGCTGGTCGATGCCTTGTACGAAGGCCACACTTCGCAGTTCATTGAAACCCTGGTCAAGTTTGAAGACGGCCGCACCGGCAGTGTCAGCGCCACGCTCAGGATTGACGACGCCAAGACCTTTGCGCCCGTCAAGGCGGCCGCATGAGCAGCACGAACGGCGCCGGGCCGTCCCAAGACGAAAACGTCCCCGCGGGGGGCAGCGAATTACACGGAGTGAAAAGCGTGGGGGCACAAAAGCACATTGGTGACGTCATTCTTGATGTCAAAAACATTTCTTTAAGCTTTGGCGGCGTCAAGGCGCTGACCGACATTTCATTCAACGTGCGCGAGCATGAGGTGCGCGCCATCATTGGCCCCAATGGTGCCGGCAAGAGTTCCATGCTCAACTGCATCAACGGTGTCTACACGCCGCAGCAGGGTTCGGTGACTTTCCGTGGCAAAACTTTCAGCCACATGGACAGCCACCAGGTGGCCGTGATGGGCATTGGGCGCACCTTCCAGAATCTGGCCTTGTTCAAGGGCATGAGCGTGATCGACAACATCATGACCGGGCGCAATCTCAAGATCAAAAGCAATCTGCTGTTGCAAGCCTTGCGCATCGGCCCGGCCCAGCGCGAAGAAGAACTGCACCGCGAAAAGGTCGAGCACATCATCGACTTTCTGGAAATCCAGGCCTACCGCAAAACGCCGGTCGGCCAGTTGCCTTACGGCCTGCAAAAGCGCGTGGACTTGGGCCGTGCCTTGGCGATGGAGCCGCAGTTGATGTTGCTCGATGAACCGATGGCCGGCATGAACGTGGAAGAGAAGCAGGACATGTGCCGCTTCGTGCTCGACGTGAACCAGGAGTTCGGCACCACCATCGTGTTGATTGAGCACGACATGGGCGTGGTGATGGATATTTCAGACCGCGTGGTGGTGCTGGACTACGGCAAAAAAATTGGCGACGGCACGCCCGATGAAGTACGCAACAACGCAGAAGTGATCAGCGCCTATCTGGGCACAAGTCACTAACCGCCGGAGAGACCAAATGGCATTTTTTCTTGAAACATTGTTCGGCGGCCTGATGGCTGGCATGTTGTATTCGCTGGTGGCGCTGGGTTTTGTGCTGATCTACAAGGCGTCTGGCGTGTTCAATTTTGCGCAGGGCGCCATGGTGTTGTTCGCTGCGCTGGCAATGGCCCGTTTTTCGGAGTGGATTCCTATCTACACCGGTATCACCGATCCGATTGCCGCCAACCTTATCGCCTTTGTCGGCGCTGGCGTGGTGATGTTTGTGGTGGCCTGGGTGATCGAGGGACTGGTGTTGCGCCACCTGGTGAATCAGGAAGGAACCACTTTGCTGATGGCGACCCTGGGTATTGCCTACTTCCTGGAAGGGCTGGGCCAAACCATTTTCGGCAGCAGCATTTACAAGATTGACATCGGCATGCCCAAAGACCCGGTGATGATTCTGGAAAGCGCTTTTGAAGGCGGCATCCTGATCAACAAGGAAGACTTTTACGCCGCCATCATTGCCGCCGCCCTGGTGGCCCTGCTGAGCGTGTTCTTCCAGAAAACCGCCACCGGCCGCGCTCTGCGGGCCGTGGCAGACGACCACCAGGCGGCACAAAGTATCGGTATCCCGCTCAATCGCATCTGGGTCATTGTGTGGTGCGTGGCCGGTGTCGTGGCCTTGGTCGCCGGCGTGATCTGGGGCAGCAAGCTGGGCGTGCAGTTTTCACTGACCACGATTGCGCTGCGGGCCTTGCCGGTGGTGATTCTGGGTGGCCTGACCTCGGTGCCGGGCGCCATTGTGGGTGGTTTGGTCATTGGGGTTGGCGAGAAATTGTCCGAGGTCTTTTTGGGACCTTATGTCGGCGGTGGTATCGAAATCTGGTTTGCCTATGTGCTGGCCTTGGGCTTCTTGCTGATTCGTCCCCAGGGTTTGTTTGGCGAAAAGATCATTGATCGCGTTTGAAGCGTCTGAAAGAAGAAAATGTTTTACAGAGAAAACGGTCAATTCAAAACGAGCTACCGCGCAGACCAGCAAATATTGCCCATCGCGCAAGATCGCGTGGCCTTGTACTTGCTGCTGGCCTTTGCCTTCATTGCGGTGCCTTTCATGGCCAGCGACTACACGTTTCGCGCCATCCTGATTCCGTTCCTGATCTTTTCACTGGCGGCGATTGGCGTGAATATTCTGGTCGGCTACTGTGGTCAGATTTCGCTCGGGTCGGGCGCTTTCATGGCGGTGGGGGCCTATGCCGCCTATAACTTTTTTGTGCGCATCGACGGCTTGCCTTTGATCGTCGCGTTGATTTTGGGTGGCGTGTGTTCCATGCTGTTCGGCATTTTGTTCGGCCTGCCCAGCTTGCGCGTCAAGGGCTTGTACCTGGCGGTGGCGACGCTGGCGGCGCAGTTCTTTTCGGACTGGATGTTCTTGCGCATCCAGTGGTTCACCAACAACTCGCCTTCGGGTTCCGTGTCGGTGTCCAACCTGCAGGTGTTCGGCCTGTCGCTAGAGAGTCCGGTGGCCAAATACCTGTTCTGCCTGTCGGTGCTGGCGCTCATCGCCTTGCTGGCCAAAAACCTGGTGCGCGGTGCCGTGGGCCGCGAGTGGATGGCGATCCGCGACATGGATGTGGCCGCCGCCGTGATCGGCATCCGTCCGATGTACGCCAAGCTCACCGCATTTGCGGTCAGCTCGTTCATCGTCGGTGTGGCGGGGGCTTTGTGGGCTTTTATTTACCTGGGCGCTTGGGAGCCGGCCGCGTTCTCGGTGGACCAGTCGTTCAAGCTGCTGTTCATGGTCATCATTGGCGGCATGGGCTCCATCATGGGCAGCTTCTTCGGCGCTGCTTTTATCGTGCTGTTGCCTATTTTTCTGAGCCAGTTCCTGCCGCTGCTGGCCAGCTTGTTCGGTATTGAGATTTCGACCGCCGGCGTGTCGCATGCGGAACTCATGGTGTTTGGCGGGCTGATCGTCTGGTTCCTGATCGTGGAGCCGCATGGTTTGGCCAAGTTGTGGGCGATTGCCAAACAAAAGCTGCGGTTGTGGCCTTTCCCCCATTGATTCGATGCCTTGATCCAAAGATTTGATATTTCGCGTTCCCCAGTGCTTCCATATCTAATTACAGGAGAGACAAATGAAGCTTCGTCAACTCGTACTCGCAGCAGCCATGGTGGCCACCGGTGCCTCTGTTTTGGTCGCCGGCAATGCCTTCGCCCAAGCCAAAGAACAGTTCTTCCCGCTGCTGTCCTACCGCACCGGTCCTTACGCGCCCAACGGCGTGCCTTGGGCCAATGGCAAGCAGGATTACATCAAGATGATCAATGCCCGCGATGGCGGCGTCAACGGTGTCAAGCTCACCTTCGAGGAATGCGAAACCGGCTACGCCACCGACCGCGGTGTCGAATGCTACGAGCGCCTGAAAAGCCGGCCTGGCGTAACGCTGTTTGACCCCCAGGCTACCGGCATTACCTTTGCGCTGACCGAGAAAGCGCCGGTTGACAAGATCCCGTTGATGACCTTGGGCTACGGCCTGTCGGTGGCGCAGGATGGCACGGCGTTCAAGTGGAACTTCCCTTACATGGGCAGCTACTGGACCGGCGCCGACATCCTGATCCAGCACATCGGCAAGAGCCTGGGTGGGCTGGACAAGCTCAAGGGCAAGAAAGTCTCTCTGGTTTACCACGACAGCCCGTTTGGCAAGGAGCCCATCCCCCTGCTGCAAGAGCGCTCGAAGATGCATGGTTTCGAGCTGCAATTGCTGCCTGTGACCGCGCCCGGTGTGGAGCAAAAAGCTACCTGGCTGCAGGTGCGCCAAAGCAAGCCTGACTATGTGCTGCTGTGGGGCTGGGGCGTGATGAATTCCACCGCACTGAAAGAAGCCCAGGCCACCGGCTACCCGCGCGACAAGATGTATGGCGTGTGGTGGGCCGGTGCCGAGCCGGATGTGAAAGATGTGGGCGAAGGCGCCAAGGGCTACCACGCACTGGCACTCAATACATCAGGCCAGCAACCCAAAGTTATTCAGGACATCCTGAAGCAAGTGCATGGCAAGGGCCAGGGCACGGGACCCAAGGACGAAGTCGGCTCGGTGTTGTACACCCGTGGCGTCATCATCCAGATGCTGGGTGTGGAGGCGGTGCGTCGCGCCCAGGAACGATTTGGCAAAGGCAAGGTCATGACCGGCGAGCAAGTGCGTTGGGGCATGGAAAACCTGGCGCTGGATCAGAAGAAACTGGACGCTTTGGGCTTCGCCGGCGTCATGCGCCCGCTCAGCTCGTCTTGCCAGGATCACATGGGCTCGACCTGGGCACGGGTGCAAACCTGGGATGGTGGCAAGTGGAATCTGGGGGCTGACTGGTATCAGGCCGATGAGCAAATTCTGAAACCCATGGTCAAGGTCGGTGCCGATAAATACCTGGCCGACAAAAAGATGACCCGTCGCGCGCCAGCGGACTGCCAGTCCTGATCACACCTGGTTCTGCCCCGTGCGCTTGGGCGCCGGGGTAGCTGGGGTTCAAGCGAACCTCCAGCCGAAAGAGCAGCCTTGCTGCCCTTTCGGCTGGCAACCACTAAACATCATGAGCACACCAAACATCGTTCTAAACGTCAATGGCATCGAGGTCATTTACAACCACGTCATCCTGGTGCTGAAGGGCGTGTCCCTCAACGTGCCGGAAGGAAAAATCGTGGCCATTCTGGGGGGCAACGGTGCGGGTAAAACCACCACCTTGCGCGCTATTTCCAACCTGCTCAAAGGGGAGCGCGGTGAAGTGACCAAGGGCTCGATTGAACTGCGCGGCGAACGCATTGAGAACCTGTCGCCAGCCGACCTGGTGCAGCGCGGCGTGCTGCAGGTGATGGAGGGGCGCCACTGCTTTGCGCACCTGAGCATCGAAGAAAACCTGCTGACCGGCAGCTACACCCGCAAGGACAAGGGCGAGATCGCCGCCAACCTGGAAAAAGTTTACAACTACTTCCCGCGCCTCAAGACGCGCCGCACCAGCCAGGCGGCCTACACCTCGGGCGGCGAGCAGCAAATGTGCGCCATCGGCCGTGCCCTGATGGCCAACCCCAGCATGGTGCTGCTGGACGAACCGTCCATGGGGCTGGCACCGCAAATCGTGGAAGAAGTGTTTGAGATCGTGAAAGACCTCAACCACAAGGAAAAGGTCACCTTTTTGCTGGCTGAACAGAACACCAACATGGCCCTGAAGTACGCCGACTACGGCTACATCATGGAGTCCGGTCGCGTGGTGATGGACGGCGCCGCCAGTGACCTGGCCAACAACGAAGACGTCAAGGAGTTCTACCTCGGCATGGGCGGGGGCGAGCGCAAGAGCTTCAAGGATGTGAAGAGTTACAAGCGCCGCAAGCGCTGGCTGGCTTAAGGAGGGCACTGATGAATAACTACTTGGATACGCTGGAAACGCGCGATGCCATGGTGCGTGAGGCTGCGTTAATGGCCGCCTTGCCGGGCCAGGTCGCCCAGGCCAAAAACGCCTCGGCGGCCTATCGCCAGATTTTGAACGGGGTTGACCCGGCGACGGTCACCAGCCGGGATGCCTTGGCCCACCTGCCGGTGACGCGCAAACATGAACTGCTGGAGTTGCAACAGGCCAGCCGCAGTGCGGGTGGCGATGTGTTTGGCGGCTTCAGCGCCTTGGGGTATGGCGCGAACATGCCTCGTATTTTTTCCAGCCCCGGCCCTATCTACGAACCGGAAGGCAGCGCGCGTGACTACTGGCGTATGGCGCGAGCCATTTTTGCGGCGGGTTTTCGCCCGGGCGAGCTGATTCACAACTGCTTCAGCTACCACTTTGTCCCGGCGGGCTCGATGATGGAGTCCGGTGCCCATGCCTTGGGCTGCACCGTGTTTGCCGGCGGCACCGGCCAGACCGAGCAACAGGTGCAGACCATGGCCGAACTGAAGCCTGCAGGCTACATCGGGACGCCCAGTTTTCTGAAAATCATTGTCGATAAAGCGGCGGAGATGGGCGTGGCGTTGCCGAGTCTGAAGAAAGCCATGTTTGGAGGCGAAGCGTTTCCACCGTCTTTGCGCGACTGGTTTGCCGAGCGTGGCATTGCCGGGTATCAGTGTTATGCCACGGCGGACCTGGGATCGATTGCCTACGAGACGTCGGCTCGGGAGGGTCTGGTGATCGATGAAAGCATGATTGTCGAGATCGTGCGCCCCGGCACCGGTGACCCGGTGGCGGAGGGTGAAGTGGGCGAGGTCGTGGTGACCACGCTGAACCCCGACTATCCTTTGATCCGCTTTGGTACTGGCGATTTGTCGGCGGTGCTCAGCGGGCCTTGCCCGACCGGGCGCACCAATACGCGTATCAAGGGCTGGATGGGGCGTGCCGACCAGACCACCAAAATCAGGGGCATGTTTGTGCATCCCGGTCAAATCGCTGACGTTATCCGCCGCTTCCCGGAAGCGGCACGCGCCCGTTTGGTGGTGACGGGCGAGATGGCCAACGACATCATGACGCTCAAGGTCGAGACTGCATGCACAGGGCCGGACGGGCTGGTCGCCAAAATCGGCGAAGCCATTCGCGACGTGACCAAGCTGCGCGCGCAGGTGGAACTGGTCTTGCCGGGTAGCCTGCCCAATGATGGCAAGGTGATTGAGGATGCACGCAGCTACAAGTGACCTATAGTCTCGCGCACGGATTCAATAGGAGTTGTGTGTGAGATGTTTGCTGGTTCTTGTGACCGCCGCCCTGGCGCTGTCTGTCCATGCCGAGGGCTATCCCGGCGCCAAGCCCATTACCTTCGTGGTGCCGTTTGCGGCGGGTGGCCCGACCGACCGCGTGGCGCGCGATCTGGCGCAGGCCATGCGCAAGACGCTGCCGGGCGGCCACTTTGTGATTGAAAACGTCAATGGCGCTGGCGGCACGATCGGGGCGACCAAGGTGGCCAAGGCCAATCCGGATGGGCACACCTTGTTGTTCTGGCATATCGGCATGGCCGCGACGCCGGGCTTGTACCGCAAGCTTCAGTTCAACCCGCTGGACGACTTTGAATACCTGGGGGTGGTCAATGATGTGCCGATGACCCTGATTGGCAAGCCGCAGTTGCCGGCCAAGACTTACCGCGAGTTTGAAAATTTCATCCGGGCCAACGGGGGCAAGCTCAATATTGCCCATGCCGGCCTGGGATCGGCGTCGCACCTGTGCGGCCTGATGTGGCAGTCGGCCGTCAAGGCCAAGCACGCCATGACCACGATTCCCTTCGGCGGAACGGCCCCGGCCATGACGGCTTTAGTGGGCGGGCAGGTCGATGTGATGTGCGACCAGACCACCAACACCTCGGCCCAGATTGAATCCGGCCGGGTCAAGGCCTTTGCCGTCACCACGACCGGACGGCTCGCCAACAACAAACTGCTCAAGGACTACCCTGCGTTGCAGGAAATGGGGTTGACGGGCTTTAATCTCACGATCTGGCACGGTCTGTACGCGCCCAAAGGCACGCCGGCGCCCGTGCTTCAGCAGCTCAATGACGCCTTGAAGCGGGCCTTGAAAGACCCGGAATTTATCAAAAAGCAGGAAGGTCTGGGGGCCGTTGTCGTGACCGACAGCCGCATGGAGCCAGCCGGACACAAGGCGTTCGTCGCGGCCGAAATTGCCAAACTTCAGCCTCTGATTGAAGCGGCTGGCATGTTTGCCGACTGATCAGACGCCCCAGACCACTTCATGCCCGGCCTTCTCGCTGCGGCGCAGCATGTCGATGAAGGGCAGGGCGCGCTGGCGCAGGGAAATGGCTTCAAAGCGGGGTGGTGGCTCGTTGTTGGCCAGTGCTTCTGCGATCAAGGCCTGTCGCTCGGTTTCTTCGTGCGCAATGGCCGCTTCCAGCGCAGCAATGGCCGCGGGCATGTCTGCGGGCAGGATGATGCCTTTGTCGCCCGAGCCGGGCTGGGTGTCCTTGCCAATGATCTCCAGCACCCGCCGCCCGTTGGGTTGCAACATGATGACATCACCGGTGGTTTTGGATTTGAATTTATAGAGCATAGAAGCGCATCGTAAACCGGAGCGTCCTGTGTTGCCTGCGAAACAACAAACTTCGCAACAAAGTTCGGCGATTCAGCTCAATGACTCAACCAGGTCCATGTACTGCTGCATGGCGTCTTGTTGAGAGAGGCCTTTGAGACCATTCCAGGCGTCCCATTTGGCACGGCCGACCATGTCGCTGAAACCCGGTTTGGTCTCGGTGTTGTCACCAGCGCTGGCTTGCTTGTACAAGGCGTAAAGCTTGAGCAGGGTGGCGTTGTCGGGCCGCTCGGTCAGGTTTTTTGAATCGGCGACGGCAGCTTCGAATTTTGATTGGAGATCAGTCATGTTTTTTTCCTGTTGGCGCGTTGACCTCGGGAGAGAAGTAAACGCGCGGTATCTTGACGTGAAGGGCCGTTTCTCGACAGCCTGAGGGGGTGTTGTGGTGCTATAAATAATATAGCTACTCACGCATGTTCTATAAGGGCTAGGGGCCAAAAAGCCTTTAAAAATAGCTAATTTTCAAGTTCTACCTTGGCCATCTCTACATCCAGCCGTTCCATGGCATCGATGGGTTGGGCGGCTGCGGCCCGTTGGTAGAGCCGGGTGGCATCGGCCATCATTTTGTCGCCTTCAAGCATCACCATGGCGTTGGCGTATTCGATCATGCCAATGGCTGATTCGAAGTTCAGCTTGAGCGCTTCCTGAAGCAGGGCCAGGCCGGTGTCTTTCTTGGCGCCGTAGGTCATGCCGCCAATCAGCGAGCCCACCTTGTCGATCACCTCGGCGTGGAACGCGCCCAGGGCGATGTGGGCATCCGCGTGTTTGGGCTGGAGTTTGATGACATTTTCCAGGGAGCCCTTGACCTTGGTGCCGAGTCCCTGCGCGAGGGCCTTGGCCACACTGATGCCCTGGCTGTAGCGGCTCAGGGCGTAGGCTTGCCAGTAATGGGCATTGATGTTTTCGGGGTCTTCCTGGGCTTGGGCTTCCGCGCGGCGGACGACTTCCAGGTACAAGTCGAGCCGGGCGGTTTCTTTCTTTTCAAGGTAGGTGGCGTAGACGCAGGCGGACTTGTTGGCCACGGTCAAGCCGGCACCGCCAATTTTGAGCCCCATGTCCACGGCCTTCTGGAATTCGCCGCTGTGGAACAACGCCCAGGCCTGCAGCACTTCAGCGCTTTGGGGGAGTGGTTCGGCGTCGCCGGCATGCAGCCGTGCCCAGTTCTTTTTGACACTGGCAGCATCAAATACGTAGTCGCCCGCGTAAGGGAAAGCGGTCCAATTATTCATGGTTGTCTCCTCTGTCTAACTTTTTTTATTTCTCGTCCTGATTGTAGGCGCCCACCAACTTCAGCAGATGCATGCGTTGGTCTTGTTCCAGATAGGGCACCAGCAGATTCAGGGTGTGTTGCGCACCGCGCATGAGGGCTGCCTGCGCGTTTTCAGGCTCCAGCGCTTTACGCGGGTCGCGTACGTATTCAAAACTTAACCAGTAGGTCAATACCACCACCATGCTGGTCGCGGTACCCTCCATCTCACGCGAATCAATCGTCATTGCGCCGGTGCGGCTTAAACCGTCCAGCAGGGCTTTCACGGCCCGAGTCTTGTTTTTCAGGACGGCCTGAAAATGGGTTTCCAGTCGCCGGTTTTTGCTCAGCAGATCGTTGAGATCGCGGTACAAGAACCGGTATTGCCAAATCAGCTCAAACAAGGTGTGCATGAAGAACCAGGCGTCCTCCACATCGCGCACGCCGTCACTGGCATTGAGCAGTTCATTGAGCGCCTGCTCGTAGCGGTCAAACAGCGAGTTGATGAGTTCGTCTTTGGCCGGGTAGTGGTAGTACAGGTTGCCCGGGCTGATGCCCAGTTCGGCCGAGATCAGGGTGGTGGATACATTGGGTTCGCCAAAGCGGTTAAAGAGTTCCAGCGTGACTTCCAGGATCCGCTCGGCCGTGCGCCGGGGCGCTTTTTTCACCATGCGATGTTTTCCTTGTGTGCACCAAGGTGCCGCTGGGGGACATTCATGAAGGGCCTTGTCATCGTTTAGTCTGGCGGCATGGCGGCTATATCCCCGATCAGGCCCAAACGATATGGAATGGGCGTAACGGACGACGCGTCATCAACTGCAAAGTGTAGGGTGGATACAAAGAACCCATTGTTGCGATGCAGCAATGAGTTTTAAGGTCAGATGTAAAAAAGGGGCGTTTGGACGCCCCTTTTTTACATCTGTTTTCAACTGCTGATGGATCACGGCTTGTTGTCCAGGGTGCCCTTGGCGGTTTTGCGGGCGGGTGCGCGTTTGGCGACGGGTTTGGCCGTTGTCTTGACTGCTTTTGGAGGAGGGGATTTGCGGCTTGCCTTGGGTGTGGATTGGGTTGCTGATTTCGACGCTGCGGCTTCCTCGGTGAGTTTTTGAACGCTCCGGTTGAGTTCATCAATGCGGGCAATCAAGATACTGATATCTTTGGCCGATGGCACCCCCAGTTTGTTCAGAACCTTGGCAACCCGATCTTCAAAGATATTCTCCAGCTTGTCCCACTGGCCGGAGGCCTTCGATGAAATGTCGGTCGCCATGGTGGACATGGCGTTGGTCGCTTCCGAGATTCTTTCTTCCGCCGCTGTTTGTGTTTTGCGCTGCAAGTTGACGCCTTCCTTGACCAGCGCCTCAAATGCCTTGGTGCCCTCCATCTGGGCTTTGTTGAAAGCCCCCAAGCCCGCTTGCCATATTTGTTGCGCCGAGTCCTTGACCGAGTTTTTCACGGAGGTATCGTCTTCTTTTTGTGATACCGTATTTTTTTGCATTTTTTTGACCATGAAGAACTCCAGAAAAGTTAAGTAATGTCACACGGATACTTGCAATCAAAAAAAGCGATGCAGTGCATCAAGCGTACTTTAAGAGGGGGCGGAAAGGCCGTGTAGATAGGGCATCCTAATCTCCCCAGTGTCGTGGTCGGTTGGCGCCCGCTTGTTGCAAGCGGAACGCATCAATTCCTGGGCGTGCTAACATTCGTTCAACTTGTGAACAAGTACCCAGGTGACGCAGACCTTGTTGCCGTTGCTGTTTCATCGCCCACGACATTTCAATGCCCGAAAAAGTATCCATCCATCAAGACACGCACCTGAAAGTGCTGCGTCTGCTGGAAGCCGACCCGCAGATAAATCAGCGCGATTTGGCGGCGGCGTTGGGGATCAGTCTTGGTAAAACCAATTTTTGCCTCAAGGCCCTTCTGGATAAGGGTTTGCTCAAAGTGCAAAGCTTTCAAAACAGCAAACGCAAGCTGGCTTACGCCTACCTGCTCACGCCGGCGGGCATTGTTGAAAAGACATCCCTCACGGGCCGCTTTCTCAAGCGCAAGATTGAAGAGTACGAACTGCTCAAAGTAGAGATTGAATCGCTGCAGCAAGAAGCTTCTGCCAACGAATCCCAGACGCAGCCCCACTTATGAAAAAACAGTCAAAAATTTATGTCGCCGGTCACCGTGGCATGGTCGGCGCGGCCATCGTTCGCACGCTCCAGCAGCAAGGTCAAACAGATATTGTGACCCGCACCCACGCCGAGTTGGACCTGACCAACCAGGCGGCTGTTCAAGCATTTTTTGAGGCAGAGAAACCGACGCAGGTGTACCTGGCTGCCGCCAAGGTGGGCGGCATCCATGCCAACAATACGTACCCGGCCGAGTTCATCTATCAAAATCTGATGATCGAGGCCAATGTCATCCATCAGGCTTGGCGTGCGGGCGTGCAAAAACTGCTATTTTTGGGTTCCAGTTGTATTTATCCCAAACTGGCACCCCAGCCCATGACGGAGGCTGCGTTACTCACCGGCACGCTGGAGTCCACCAATGAACCCTATGCTCTTGCCAAAATTGCCGGTATCAAACTGTGCGAGAGCTACAACCGCCAATATGGCGTCAGCCACGGCGTGGACTATCGCAGCGTCATGCCCACCAATTTATACGGCCCCGGAGACAACTACCACCCGGAAAACTCCCATGTGATTCCAGCGCTGATCCGTCGCTTTCATGAAGCCAAGGTGAGCCACGCTTCTATCGTCACCATCTGGGGTACCGGTACCCCGTGTCGTGAGTTTTTGTATGTGGACGACATGGCGGCTGCCAGCGTGCATGTAATGAGTCTGGATCAAACCATTTATCGGGCACACACGCAGCCCATGCAAAGCCACATCAACGTCGGGTTTGGTGAAGACATCACCATCGCCCAACTCGCGCAGGCGGTTAGTCGAGCCGTGGGGTATGAAGGGGAAATTGATTTTGACCCCAGCAAACCCGATGGCACCCCGCGCAAACTGATGGACAGCCGCCGCCTGAACGACTTAGGCTGGCACGCCCAAGTGGGACTTGAACAAGGTCTTTCCCTCGCTTACCAAGATTTTCTGAAAAACCAACAATCATGAGCATGACACCTACGCAGCCCAAAGTCGCCCTTATCACCGGCATCACCGGTCAGGACGGTTCTTACCTGGCCGAATTCCTGCTGGAAAAAGGCTACATCGTGCATGGCATCAAGCGGCGTGCCAGCTTGTTCAATACCCAGCGGGTTGACCACATCTATCAGGACCCGCATATAGAAAACGCCCGCTTCAAACTGCACTATGGTGATCTGTCTGACACCAGCAACCTGGTGCGCATCGTGCAGGAAACTCAGCCTGATGAAATCTACAACCTCGGGGCGCAGAGCCACGTGGCGGTTAGTTTTGAAAGCCCCGAATACACGGCCGATGTTGACGCCTTGGGCAGCCTGCGCATTCTGGAAGCCATACGCATTCTGGGTCTGGAGAAGAAAACCCGCTTCTACCAGGCTTCGACCAGCGAACTTTACGGGTTGGTGCAAGAAACCCCTCAACGGGAGACCACCCCTTTTTACCCGCGCAGCCCTTACGCCGTGGCCAAGATGTATGCCTACTGGATCACGGTGAACTACCGCGAAGCCTATGGCATTTATGCCTGCAACGGCATCTTGTTCAATCACGAAAGCCCGCGCCGGGGCGAAACCTTTGTTACCCGCAAGATCACTCGTGGTCTGGCCAATATCAGCCAAGGGCTGGAAGACTGTTTGTACATGGGCAACATTGACGCCTTGCGCGATTGGGGCCATGCCAAAGACTATGTGCGCATGCAGTGGTTGATGCTGCAACAGACCGAAGCGGAAGATTTTGTGATTGCCACTGGCGTGCAATACAGCGTGCGCCAGTTCATCGAAAAAACTGCAGCAGCCTTGGGTATGGCGCTACGCTGGGAAGGCACAGGCGTCAACGAGGTGGGCTACTGGAACGACAAGCCCATCGTCAAAATCGACCCCCGTTACTTCCGCCCCACCGAAGTCGAAACCCTGCTGGGTGATCC
>JAZKHK010000059.1:17650-20735 GCA_040385425.1 Pseudomonadota bacterium
AGAAAAACTTGGCTGGGTGCCGGAAATCACTCTCGATGAGATGGTGACTGAGATGGTGGCTGCTGACCTAGCCGATGCCAAAAAACATGCATTGCTTAAACAGCATGGTTACAGCGTTAATGTGAGCGTGGAGTAGTGGACTTGTGCCTTGACGGCATGCGTTGGGCATGAATTCGGGCCCTAGCCCAAGTGCTATCTGCATAAGCAGCTACTAAAAATATAGCAAAACGATATTGCTGTGAGCATGGAAAAATGAAATGAAGATTACCGTTATAGGCACTGGCTACGTAGGCTTGGTCTCCGGCGCGTGTCTGGCCGACTTGGGCAACGACGTCTTGTGTCTCGATATTGACCCGAAGAAGATTGAGTTGCTCAATAGCGGTGGCGTGCCTATTCATGAACCGGGCCTGGATGAGGTCATCAAACGCAATGTCGAATCCGGTCGCCTGCGCTTCACCACCGATGTAGCCGCCAGCGTGGCGCACGGATTGGTGCAGATGATTGCTGTCGGTACCCCTTCCGAAGAGGACGGTTCTGCAGACCTGCAATATGTATTGGCCGCGGCTCGCAATATCGCCATGCACATGATTGACTACAAAGTCATTGTGGATAAATCTACCGTGCCAGTTGGTACGGCAGACAAAGTCAAGCAGGCAGTGCAGGCCGAACTAGACAAGCGCAGTGTGAAGAATCTCTTCAGTGTCGTCTCCAATCCCGAGTTCCTGAAAGAAGGTGCGGCGATTGACGACTTCAACCGTCCTGACCGAATCGTCATCGGTGCGGACGACGAACAAGCCATCAAAGTGATGCGCGACATGTATGCGCCGTTTCAGCGCAACCATGATCGTCTTATGGTGATGGATATCAAATCCGCCGAGCTCACCAAGTACGCCGCTAACGCCATGCTCGCTACGCGCATCTCTTTCATGAACGAGTTGGCCAACCTCGCAGAAAAACTAGGTGCCGACATCGAGCATGTGCGCAAAGGGATCGGTTCTGACCAGCGCATTGGCTATCACTTTTTGTATGCAGGCTGCGGCTACGGCGGGTCCTGCTTCCCAAAAGATGTGCGCGCCTTGAAGCAAACCGCCGAAGAATTCGGTTTGCCACTCAGAGTATTGCAAGCGGTTGAAGATGTAAACGATGCCCAAAAATCGGTGCTGCTTAACAAGATCACTCAGCGCTTTGGCAACGACCTGACCGGCAAACACTTTGCCATCTGGGGCTTGGCGTTTAAACCGGGCACCGATGACATGCGCGAGGCAACCAGCCGCGTGGTGATGGAAGGCTTGTGGCAACGCGGTGCAAGCGTTACCGCTTATGACCCCGTGGCCATGGCCGAGACCCGGCGCATCTATGGGGACCGCCAAGACCTGAACTACGCAGACAACCCCAAAGCGGCACTGAAAAATGCTGATGCACTCGTCATCGTGACTGAGTGGAAAGCCTTTAAAAGCCCCGATTTCAACCTGATCAAAGCAGCTTTGAAGACTCCGGTGATTTTTGATGGACGTAACTTGTTTGAACCGATCGACATCAAGGCACTGGGGTTTGAATACTATGGTATTGGGCGTTAGGTGAGAACTATGCTAACGCGGCTTCGTCATTTAGTTAACCAAGCCAAAACTCACCCAGGCTTTCGCCGTTATTTTGCAAACACCTCATGGATGTTCGCAGAGCAGATATTGCGTATGGTGGCGGGGCTGTTGGTGGGTATCTGGGTCGCACGCTATCTGGGACCCACCCAGTTTGGTGTATTTAGTTATGCCGTTGCATTTACAGCCTTATTCGGCAGCATTGCCAAGTTAGGTTTGGACAGCATCGTTGTCCGCGACTTGGTGCGTGATCCAAGTCAACGTGACCTTTACTTGGGAACTGCCTTTTGGTTGAAGCTGATAGGCTCGGTCGCCATGCTGCTTGTAATTGCACTTGCAGTACAACTGACATCGAATGACGCTACAACGAATCTCTATATATTTATCATTGCAAGTGGAACCATATTTCAATCATTTGAAGTGGTTGATTTTTATTTTCAATCGAAAGTTCTTTCCAAATTTGTATCTATTTGCAAACTAACTCAGCTCTTTGTTTCATCCCTGTTAAAGATTTATTTGATCTTTACAGGTAAAGAGTTGATTTGGTTTGTTCTTGTGAGCTTGATTGATCAAATCATGCTTGCCTTGTCACTTTATCTGGCTTATTGCTATCAAAAGATTGGAGTGTTCTATCGTTATTTTGATCGGGCAATTGCCAAGCGACTACTTTACGATAGTTGGCCACTTATTATTAGTGGTCTTGTTATCATGATTTACATGCGCATTGACCAAATTATGATCAAAGAAATGTTGGGGGAGAAAGAAGTTGGACTGTATTCGGCTGCAACTCGCATAAGTGAGGTTTGGTATTTCATCCCCATGCTGCTAACCAATTCTTTATTTCCATCGATTGTTAATGCTAAAAAATTGAGCCAAGAATTGTATCTGGCTAGATTGCAAAATTTATTCACATTTTTGGTATGGATAAGTATTTTAGTAGCCTTGCCAATGACATTTCTAAGTGAAATTCTTGTGAATTTTTTGTACGGAGATGCTTATAAAGAGGCTAGCCAAGTTCTTGTGATACACATTTGGACTGGGGTTTTTGTTGCTTTAGGTACGGCAAGTGGAAGTTGGTTTTTAAGTGAGAATCTTCAAAGATATTCGTTTTATAGAACGGGGTTGGGTGCAATCATAAATATCATTCTTAATTTTATTTTGATTCCGTCTTACGGAATCAAAGGTGCTGCTATTTCTACAGTTGTTGCTCAAGCAATGGCCGCTTTGTTTTTCGATATATTCACTAAAAAAACAAGAGTAGTATTTTTCATGAAGTTGAAAACAATTTTCTTTTATAAATTAATTTAAGAGTTCTAGATGTTTGAATTTATCTGTGATGTATATGCATTTATTTTTTCGAGAAAAATATTTAATAAATTCAATAAATTTATATATTTTATTAGTTTAAGAGGTTTGGGTATTCGCAACTATAAATCAGATAAACAAAGTGGTGAGGCAGATTTTTTAAAATCTCACCTGGCTGATATGAG
>JAZKHK010000060.1:0-2396 GCA_040385425.1 Pseudomonadota bacterium
TATGCAACGGATTGCAAATCCGTCTAGCCCAGTTCGACTCTGGGTCGCGCCTCCAGGTATTTTGGCTAAATTCTGGTTTCAAGGGCTTCGTCGGTCAATCTGATGAAGCCTTTTTGCATCACAATACAAAGCCGTGCCCGAGTGGTGAAATAGGTAGACACATCGGACTTAAAATCCGCCGCTTCGTGAATAACGGGCGTACCGGTTCGATTCCGGTCTCGGGCACCATCAACACTCCCAAAATCATGACACGCTATAACGCCCCTTTTGAGATCCATGTCCATGGCCAGGTGGCCTTGCGCGCTGATGTCGTTTTTGAGCAGTTGCAAGAAGCCCTCAAACCATTGTGGAAGTATGCGGGCGCTCGCTCATTGTCTGATGCGGCGGGGAGTTCTTATGAGGATGAGCCCGGTATCAAATTTGACCCTCTCGAGCATTTGCTGCAGATGTGTTGGACCGTGTCGGGCGATGACGATTTTCGTCAAGTTCTGGACGAGGTGTGCATGAACCTCAATGATCTGGCACAGGCCGGTGCAGCAATTGAGGTTACGTTTTACGACGCCGAGTTCGATGATGAAGACGATGATTCTGATGTGGAATCGCGTGATGATTTCTTGATGCTTTTCGTGGGGCCAGACCCTGCTGCCATCATGCAGGTGCAGCGCGACTTGCTGGTGCAGGATGTGGTGAACATGATGGAGCGTCATTTTGATGGCGCTGAGTTGGGTGGTGTGGTGGCTGAAATCGATAAGTTATTCGGCCAGCGTTTTGACGATCTGGTGAATTCACTTCAACTCGGCAAACCACCGCGTGGTTCAGGTGGCGGGCACGGTGGTGTAGGCCATGGTGGTGGACGCAAACCGCGTCATTTGCACTGAAGTTTTAAGCTCAAAGAATAGTTCAGAAGCATGGCAACAGCAGTATCTCCTTCCCTGATCAATTCACCTTCTACGCCGGGTCGGCCCGAAAAACTGCGATTGGGCGATGTGCTTGTGCAGCAACGTCTTATTTCTCAGGAGCAACTGCAGCAAACGCTTGACCTGCAACGGCAAACCGGCAAAAAGGTCGGGCGGCTACTGATAGAAACCGGCGTTATTACCGAAGAATTGTTGGCCAACGGTCTGGCGCGGCAGTTGCGCATCCCGTTCGTCAATCTCAAAACTTTTCCTTTTCGCGCAGATGTCGTGAAGCTTTTGCCCGAGTCGGTAGCCCGGCGTCTTCGTGCCTTGGTGCTTGAAGACAAGGGTGATACTTTGCTGGTGGCCTTGGCTGACCCGTTGGATCTATTCGCTTTTGACGAACTGACCCGTTTGCTTAAGCGCCAGGTTTCCATTGCTGCGGTTCCCGAAAGCCAGTTGACCTTGGCCTTTGACCGGCTATATCGACGTACTGAAGAGATCAGCGGTCTGGCGCGGGCACTGGAAAAGGACTTGGGCGACGCGGTTGACTTTGGCGAACTCACGGCCTCGGTTGGACTGGAAGGCGCACCGGTGGTGCGGCTGTTGCAGTCGCTGTTTGAAGATGCCATGCAAGTGGGCGCATCGGATGTGCATATTGAGCCGCAGGAAGCTGGTTTGCAAATACGGGTGCGCGTGGATGGCGTCCTCCAAACCCAAACGATGGCCGATAAACGCATTGGCGGAGCATTGGCCCAGCGTCTCAAGCTGATGGCCGGGTTGGATATTTCTGAAAAACGTTTGCCGCAAGACGGCCGTTTCAGTGTCCGACTGAAAGAGCACACCATTGATGTCCGGCTGTCCACCTTGCCTACCACTTATGGTGAATCGGCTGTGATGCGGCTGCTGATTCAAGGTTCGGGCATGAAACGCCTGGACAATATTGGCATGCCAGACGCCATGCTCAAGCGCTTTCGCGAAGTGTTGGGTCGCAGTGCAGGTTTGGTGCTGGTCACCGGTCCCACAGGTTCCGGAAAAACTACCACCTTGTACGCAGCGCTATCTGAGATCAATGCCGCTGAACTCAAGGTCATCACGGTGGAAGACCCGGTCGAATATCGCTTGCCAGGCCTTACCCAAGTGCAGGTCAATGACAAGATCGAATTTACATTTGCCCGCGTCTTGCGGGCCTGTTTGCGGCAAGACCCCGATGTCATTCTGGTCGGTGAAATGCGCGACGCGGAAACCGCTGAAATCGGTCTCCGCGCCGCCATTACCGGGCACTTGGTGTTATCAACCTTGCACACGCGCGATGCCGTCAGCACACCATTTCGCTTACTGGATATGGGCGTGCCGCCTTTTATGGTGGCGACTTCCTTGCAGGCTGTTATCGCTCAGCGACTGGTACGGCTTAATTGCATGGAATGCGCAGAGCCCCATGACCCCAGCCCGCAAGAGCAGTCCTGGCTGAGCGCCATGCTTGAATCCGGCGAGCCGGTG
>JAZKHK010000060.1:2406-34291 GCA_040385425.1 Pseudomonadota bacterium
AGCGTCGCCCTGATGATCCCGAAGTCGCGAACCTGCGCTGGCTGATCGAGGAATTTCGCGTCTCCCAGTTCGCCCAGGAGCTCAAGACCCCGGAGCCGGTGTCGGCCAAGCGCGGGTGCGGTTGCTCATCCTGCAATGGGACGGGCTACTCCGGACGACAAGGGGTGTACGAATTGCTTGAAATGGACGCTGTTCTTGCACAAGCCGCTTCTCGTTCTGATCCCGCAGAATTCATGAGGGTGGCCCGCGAGCGCATGAAGGGCCAGACCATGGCTTACCATGTTTTGCAATTGGTGCGGCAAGGACGCACTTCGCTGGCCGAAGCGCTACGCATTGGTTTTGACGTGGACGAGCAGGAATAATTCTCTATGGCGGTCTATGCATGGCGTGGGCGCAATGCCCGTGGAGAGGCTGTTCAAGGTCAACTGGACGCCATGAGCGAAGGTGGCGTGGCTGACCAGTTGATATCCATTGGTGTTGCGCCTGTACATATCGCCATTGCCGTTGCCTCTACTGATACGGGGGGTGACGACTGGTGGGCGCGTTTGAACCGCAAGCCCGTGGTGGTCGATGATATTTTGCTGTTCTCGCGTCAGATGTACACGCTCAACAAAGCCGGTGTCCCTATTTTGCGGGCCTTTGCGGGTTTGGAGGCTTCGTCTACCAAACCTGCCATGGTGGAGTTACTCAAAGACATTCGCTCCAGTTTGGACCAGGGACGTGAATTGTCTGCCGCCATGGCACGCCATCAAGACCTGTTTGGTGCTTTCTATATTTCGATGATTCGCGTGGGGGAGATGACCGGCCGGCTCACCGAAGTGTTTCTACGCTTGAATGAGCACATGGAATTTGAGCGCGATGTCCGCGAACGCATCAAGCAAGCCATGCGTTACCCGATGTTTGTGATGATCGCCATGGCCGTTGCCGTGGTCATTCTCAATATCTTCGTGATTCCCGTCTTTGCCAAGGTATTTGCCGGTTTCAATGCAGAGTTGCCTCTTATTACCCGCGGGCTTCTGGCGTTTTCGGCCTGGATGATCGCCTGGTGGCCCTTGTTGATTGCTAGCGTCATAGGCGCGGCCATGCTGATACGCGGCTACATTCGCACCCCCAAAGGACGTTACCGTTGGGATTCCCGCAAACTCAAACTGCCCATCGTGGGTGATATTGTTCTGAAAGCCACTTTGGCCCGCTTTGCCCGCAGCTTTGCCTTGTCCAGCCAAAGCGGCGTGCCGCTGGTACAAGCGCTCACGGTCGTGGCGCAAACCGTGGATAACGCTTTCATTGGCAGCCGTATTGAGCAAATGCGCGATGGCATTGAGCGCGGCGAAAGCATTTCGCGTTGTGCCGCTGCCACCGGAGTATTCACGCCCGTGGTGTTGCAGATGATTTCGGTCGGGGAAGAAACGGGCGAGCTTGATTCGTTATTGTTTGAAATTGCCGACATGTACGAACGTGAAACCGACTACAGCATCAAGGGCCTGTCAGCCGCCATTGAGCCTATTTTGTTGGCGGTTATCGGGGTACTTGTGCTGCTGTTGGCGCTGGGTGTTTTCCTGCCGCTGTGGAACATGGGCCAGGCCGCCATGGGCAAAGGCGGCGGCTAGCCGTGGTCAAAGACCGGTCGTCACCTCAGGACTCGCCCCTATGGAATCAACGCCTTGTGGAATGGGCACTGGTAGCGGCTGTGCTTGTGGTACTGGCGCTGGTATTTTTTCGGCAAGTTCGCGTGATGCAAGGACAGGCTGAACTGGCGACGGTCAAGTCCACATTGGGCGCTTTGCGCACGGTGCTTGTGATTGAACATTTACATAAAAATGTAGCCCTAGCCAATTCATCCGCAACCTTGGCGCAGCGCAACCCCTTCGAACTGTTGCAACGCCACCCCGTCAATTACCTTGGTGAGATGACTCCCGCCCAAGCGGAAGTGGCCCCTACCGGCAGTTGGATGTTTGATCCGGTGTGTGTTTGCGTGGGTTACTTACCAACAGACACGCAATGGTTCGACAGTCCCCGCGGCAATGTCATGGCGTGGTATCAAGTGACAGGTGCGCCAGGACCGTTGCAACTGACGGCCAAAGAAGCGTATGTCTGGCAGGGCCAGGAAATGAACTAGCCAAACAAGGACCACCTGGCAGGAGTGCGAGGCCAAGTGCTGGGTTCACTTGGTATTTGACATGGATCATGTACTTGGATTGCAAACTTTGTTCTCACCGAAAACTGATGAACTAGAATTTGTCAGTTATCAACTTGATTGTGAGACTTTGGTAGTCCATGAATAGGTTTTGAACAAAAATTTTTTATTTTCACAAGGCAGACAACATGAAACAAGTGCAACGCGGTTTTACTCTGATTGAGTTGGTGATGGTCATCGTGATCCTCGGCGTGTTGGCTGCCGTAGCGATTCCGAGGTTTGTGGATTTGAGGGGTGATGCAGCTCAAGCTGCGGTCACTGGTGTGGCAGGTGGCTTGTCCTCTGCCGCCGCTATTAATTTTGCTGCACGTAGTATTAGAGTCAGTACTGCGACAGTGGCTGTCACCAATTGCGCAGGTGGCGCAGGCGTTGGTGCTGACGGTGCATTGCAGGGTGGACTACCGGCTGGATTTGTCATTGCCGCCGGGGCTGTGGATGTGGGCGCTCCGGTAGCATGTACGCTGACTGGACCGGTCGCAGATGGTAGTAGAACAGCTTCATTTACTGCTATTGGCATTTTGTGATTTTTGGGGGAAATTCCCCGGGTAGCATTCGATTGACGCGAGGACTCTTTCTTGAGAGTGCTCGCGTTTTTACTTGAAGTTGGAGAAATGCAAAAGGCCTTTTTCTAAAGTTGTGTCCGATATGGCATTGGAACTTGACTTCGGAAATTCTCTTTTTGATTTTCTGGCGCGGCCGCTAGTCCAGCACTAAACGCAGTAAGCGCTTTGATGTTGTCATGTAGCTCGGGGGCTGCATAAATTTCCCCTAATCTGAAATAACCATCCGCCGCTTTGTCCGGCCAATTCTGGTTACGCAACTCCAACGACCAAATAGCTAAAGACCAGTTGTGTGTTTTGAGCCCGAGCGCATAGCCGGCCTGCAGCAGGGCGAAATCAAACTGATTCTGCTCGTAAGCGTTCACCAGCAACTGTGTGGATTGTGCTTCTCGTCCAGTGCGACTGAGTAATGTGATTTCTAGAGCCAACAACCCGGGTGCATCGGGTTGTAGTTGCTGCCACTGGTGCAGGGCCTCAAATGCCTTGTCATTTTCACCAAGCTGCGTATAAGCCCGGGCAATGTTGGACCAAATAACTGCAACATACGGTCGTGATGCTGCAATCGATTCCCAAATCCAGACAGCGCCCGCCCAGTCACCACTGTCTGCCAGTTGGTCGGCTACCATGGGCGTAAGTTTCCGGTAGTGGGGATTGATTTCAACGCCATCGCGAATGCTTTCTAGCCATCGGGCTTTGCGTTCTGCCGATTGAGTTCCACCTGATGCCTGTAATTTGATTGCTGCATTTCCGAGTTGTATCGCGCCCACGATCTTGCGTTCTGCCTCTGCCGCTTGTTGTGTGATGTAAGCCGCTAATGCAATGCAACAAATCAGCCAACTCAGCATGGCATGGGAATGGCTAGGGCGCCAGCGTAGCGGTGCAGCAAAAAATGTCTCACGAATACCCAGTCGTGCATCTGATACCGCCAATATTGCCAGACACAGCGCCAACAGCGCGCCGGTACTGGCCAAGCGCCAAGGGAACCCCGCATTGCTCACAATCAGCAGCGCCAGCAGGCTGGTCAGGGTGATAGACCGCAATGGCGCCTCTGCTAAGTCAAGGCCTTGCAGTCGCCAGGTTTTCCCGGCGGTCAACAACAAATAGGCAAACAAAACGGCGATGAACAAACCCCCAATCAGCACGCCATATTCACTGAGCAGTTGTAAAAACTCGTTGTGCGCGTAGTAGTCGGTCTCCATGCCTTCGCCAACGCGCTGGTACAGCGGAATTTGCACCTCCCAGGCTCCCGCTCCCACGCCCGTCAATGGGTTTGCCATCATCATGCGGGCAGTCGCTTTCCACATGACGGCGCGGATAGAGAAGGAGCCTTCGGTGAACTCCTTGGCTTCACCGATTGAAGCCGCGCGCAAATAACTGCGCTGCAAGGCCGTGGTGCCTGTTTTTTCCATGAGTATTTTGACGTTGCCGCTGGGCATGGACCCCATCCCCAATACGCCTGCCGCCAGGATCAAACTGACCCCTATCTTGTTGACGCGGCTCCAGCCGGCCAATGCGAACTGCTGCCAGTACTTCAACAGAATCAGCATGAACACAGGCGCAAGCACCAGCATGGCAATCAGGGCTGAGCGTGTGCCCGTCATCATGATCGCCACCACGATGAGCGCGACGGAGATGCTCTGCCAGATCAGCCAGCGGGAGGCCCGCATAGTGAGCAGTGCGTAGATCGAAAACGGCAGGGCGCACACCGCATACTCCGCAAAAAAATTCCGGTTGATGAATGTGGACGCCGGGTTCGGCCCTTGCGGGAACAAGCCAAAGTCAAGCCAGAATTGCAGGGCGGCCCACAACGATGCCACGACGGCACCCCCATGAATGCCCCACATGAGCATCGGCAGGTTATGGCGGGTCAAGGTATTGAGCCCCAGCCACAGCAGCAGGCTCAAGATGAACCATCGGATCGTCTCCACACCTGCCAGATAGGTGTGCGACCAGGCCATGCTGGCGAGGGCATAGACCATGAGGACAAGAGGCAAGCACACCAACCCATGCCACAACAGGGGCGTCGTACGCTGGCGCTGCTGCCAGAAGAACAGCATGGCTGCCATCAGTACGCCAAAAGAAACCATGGCGGATTTCAGGGTGTCCTGAAGCATCAGCTCATGGGTGACGCCGATGGCCGGCACAAGGAACATCATGACCCCGAGTAGCGCCACTGGCCAATCCGCTGGACTCCGATCTCCTTTTTGCGGAGTTGCCGATGAGCTGTTTAAAGCACCATTGTCAATAATGGGCTCGGGTGGAGTATTCATATTTGGGGTAAGCGCTGGCGGTCCTGCTGATATGGCGAGGCATTATGATTGACGACTACTTCCGTAGCGTGGAACGGAAACTCATGCGTCACTTTTGACGCGTGGGGTTCATAAACCGGTATTTGTGGCTAAATTTTGGCAAAATACACCGCTAGCCCTTATAGATACTGCCTAGATAGCTATTAAATAAATAGCGGTTTGTACTTCATATTCATGCCGATTGATGATCCAAAACGGAGTTCCCCTGACTCAGAACGCAGTCGCCGCCGGAGTCAGCGCGGATTTACCTTGATCGAGCTGATCATGGTCCTGGTCATGCTGGGTGTGTTGGCCGTTTTTGCCGCGCCGCGTGTTTTTAATACTGGTGATTTCAATGCACGGGGTTTCCATGACGAAACACTGTCCTTGCTGCGTTTTGCACAAAAAACAGCGATTGCCCAGAGGCGTACGGTGTGCGTGGCGTTCACGGGCACCACGGCGGTTCTGACTATCGCTGAAACGGCGGGTATCTTCGATTGCGATAGCAATCCACTGATCGGCCCCAAGGGGGAGAGTCCGGCGATCATTACCGCCAAGTCCGGCGTGACTTACAACGGCACGCCTGGCAGTTTCAACTTTGATGGGCTGGGACAAGCGGTTGACTCGGATGGTGCTTTGGTCGCCATCCAAACCATCAAGATCGTCAACGCGGCCAATGTCATTGTTGAAGCAGGCACGGGCTATGTTCATGACTAGCTCCCGGCAACGCGGCTTCACGCTTATCGAACTCATCATCTTTATTGTGATCGTCAGCGTCGGCCTGGCCGGCATTCTTTCGGTGATGAACACCGTGGTCGCATCCAGCGCCGACCCGATAGTGCGTAAGCAGGCAATCGCCATTGCCGAGTCCTTGCTGGAAGAGATCGTGCTCAAGGAATACGCCAATCCGGCAGGTGGCTACACGGCGGGTACAGATCGCGCCCAGTTCGATGACGTTGGTGACTATGCCGGGTACGCAACCATTGGTATCGAAGATGTGTTTGGGGACGCTGTAGCCGGGCTTGGAAATTACAACGTGGCTGTCGTGGTGGCAGCCCCGACCGACCTGTCGGGCGTGACCGTCAGGATGATCACCGTTACTGTCACCCGGGCGGGGACGGGCGACACCGTCAGCCTGTCAGGCTATCGGAGCAATTACTAAACATGCACATCCTCCAACTCCAGCGTCAGCGTGGATTCACCTTGATCGAAATGGTGATGGTGATCGTCATTCTGGGAGCTGTTGGCGGGATGGTGGCCGTGTTTATGCGCAGCCCTATTGATGCCTATTTCAGTAGCGCGCGCCGCGCTGCGTTGACGGACACGGCCGATACCACGGTGCGCCGCATGGCGCGCGATATTCGAAAGGCCTTGCCCAACAGCATTCGCACACCGGGCAACCAGTGCCTTGAATTCATTCCAACCAAGACCGGTGGACGTTACCGCGCCGAAGCCGGTGATGACACCAGCCTGAATTTCAATGCGCCTGACACCACGTTCAACATGCTGGGCCGCAACAACGGCCCGGTTCCGGCAGACCAGCGCATTGCCATAGGTGACGTGATCGTGGTCTATAACCTGGGCATTCCAGGTTCTGACGCGTATCAGCAGGACAACACGTCTGCCGTAACAGCGGCGCCAACTGAAGCGGGCGCTCCGATCGAAACAACCATTACTATTACCAGCAAACAATTTCCTCTGGCGTCGGGGAGCAATCGCTTTCATGTAGTGCCGGGCGCCGAGCAAGTGGTGGGCTACATCTGTACAGGCGATGGCAGACTGCGCCGTTACGTCAGAGCCTTGCCTTATGCTGCACCGGACGCCTGCCCGGCGGCGGCAGACGTTGCGGCGGCCCCTATCCTTGCTAGCAATGTAACGGACTGCATGTTTGATTACGGTGGTTCCGACCTGCAGCGCAACGCCCTGGTTCGCATGGTGCTGCAACTGACGGACAGCGGTGAATCCGTGACCTTGCAGCACGAAGTGCATGTGAACAACACCCCATGAAGACACGTCACGCAGCGCAACACGGCTTTGCCGCCATCGTGGCCATCTTTTTGGTCGTTGTTCTGGCCGCCCTGGGCGGTTTCATGCTGACGTTTTCCAATACCCAGCAACTGACTTCGGCGCAGGATATGCAGGGCACTCGCGCCTACTGGGCTGCGCGCGCGGGGCTGGAGTGGGGGATTGGCAGCGTGTCGGGCGGTGCCGTACCGCCCGACTGCCCGGCCGCGTCAACGGACTTGGCCACCGTCTTTGACGGCGGCTTGACCGTAACCGTGACCTGTAGCCGCGCCGACTACACCGAAGCGTCAACAGTTGCCAACCGGTTCATCTACCAGTTCACCGCAGTGGCCCGCAGTGCCGGAGCGCCCGGCAGTGTGGGCTACATCGAACGCAGTGTCTCGGCCTCCATGGAGCGATGAAACCTGATTTTTCAGGAAAAATATGATCAAATCGACCTCTAGCCCGCGTGGATAGTGAGTAGGTAGCTACTAAAAATATAGCAAACTGGAATGCGACATGACTAAATTTCTTGGCGCCAGCTTCAACCGCAGATGGTCCCGGTTGATGTTGTCTGTCTGCCTGGTATGGGGTGGGGCGGCGATGGCTGCAAGCATAAGCACGGCGACCGGTGGTGGCGCGATAGCCTCCAATACGGCACCCGGCTGCAGTGCCGTAGGGACCTGGACCACGCTCACCAGGCCCGTGATTGCCGAGGCGAATGCAGGTGAAATTGGGACTGGCACCATCATTCTGAACGCACCGACAGGATTCGAATTCAACACGGCGGCCTCGGTCACTATATTGCTGGCGGGTAATGGCACGGCTAGCAGAAATATCAATGGTCTGGTAAATGGATCAACGGTGGCTGTTTCGTCCATTACAACAACCGCTATCAGTTTCACGGTTAGCTCTGTCAGCACCCGGACCAACACCCTTACCTGGCAAGGAATTGAGGTCCGGCCAACGGCATCAACTCCGCTGGCGGCGGGAAATATCAGCAAAGCAGGCACATCGGTCATCACGGGGGTGAGTGCCGGTGCAAATCTCGGCACGCTGACCGAAGTGACTTCGACGCCAGCCTGTGATCCAACTACGCCGTCTGTCACCACCAACGCAGCTACCGCCTTGTTGCCCTCTGGCGCGACGCTGAATGGGGCGGTGAGCAGCAATGGGGCGAGCACGGACGTTACGTTCGAATACGGCCTTACCGCTGCTTATGGCAGCACTGGTTCGGCGACCCCTAGCCCGCTGGCTGCCAATGCCGTCAACACGGCTGTTTCGCTCGCGGTAACGGGCCTGACCTGCGGTGGTACAACTTACCACTTCCGGGTCAATGGGACGAACTCGTATGGCACGACCAATGGCAGTGACCGTACGTTGACCACGGCCGCTTGCCCGACGCTGACCGAGTTCAACTCTTCTGGTGGAACCACGGCCACCAATGGCTTGCACTTCTACCTGGAAAATACAAGCAAGATTCAGGTGAAGCGGCTCAACAATACCGGGCAGGTGTATTCACCCTCGGCCACTCCGCCCAGCAACAATCTGGATAACGGTGTTTTCATTCGCGCCAATGGATTGGTCTATGGTCCCAGCCATACGGTCACCACCTTCAATCCGACCGGAGGCATGTACAACACCTATTCCATCACCCAGGCATCTCCTGCCAATCCGTCGTCACCGGGTGTTCAACAAGTTGCAACCGGTACCTTTGGTATTACTTCAGGCCCGCAAGTCTCGGTGCTGTGGAAGTACACCACCCCTCTGGACTTCTTGACCGCCGAGGTGACGCTGACGATTCCTGCCGGCTATGCGGTGAGCGCAGCCAATCCGGTGCGTTACTACCATGTGTTCGACACCTACCTGGGCGGCAGTGACAACGGCTGCGGCTTCACGTTTGTGGACCCCACTACCAGTCAGCGCATCATCGGCACTTACCAGCCAACGTCCGGTACTTGCGCCTCCAGCACCAGCATCCCGTCAGGTGTGAATGTGGTGGAGTCGTTCCGGGAGCGTAGCGGCCAGCCGTTTTCATCCTACTGTGCTTCAGGTTGGGCCAGTTTTTTCACCAACGGTTCAACCAATTGCTCGGTTCTGCAGTCTGCTGCGATGAGCAATGCCGTGGGCACAACTTACGTGGATACCGGCATCGGTGTGGAGTTGGATTTCACTGCGCCGGGAACTTATACCTTCAGCTACGATTTCGTCATCGGGTCCCCCAATGTTCCGCCCTATGACCACCTGGAGATACGGCACGACGGTGCCGGTACCCTGTGCCCGGAGAGCATCACGGTATTGGCTTGTACCTCTTCGGACGTACCTTGCGACGAAACCGACAGGGTGAATACGGGAACGCTGACGGGGTCCCTGACCATCACGCCAGGCTCGCCAGTGGTGACGAAAACCCCGTCCGGCATCCTGCTTGGTATCGGGGCTCCAGCGCAGGCGATCTCATTGCAAACGGCAGGGAGTGGAACGGTCACCCTCGGCACCAGTGGCTTGAGCACGACGCCTTTGAATGGAACCAAGTGCTGGAACACCGCTAACTCAACCCAGAATTGCACTTTGACGTTTGCCAATACGCCGTGCGTCAGCGGCTTTGAGTGTCTGGAAACAAGTGCAACGTACAACAATCTGGTCACAACACCCACGGCCCGCAACCCGCTCTACACCAAGCTGAGCGGCACCGACTTCAAGTTTGATGTGCTTGCGCTGCAAAGCAGCGGCGCGCTGGCCACGAGCTACACCGCATCGAGCAATGTAAAGGTCGAACTGTTTGCCGATAGTGTCTCACCCGCACCCGCCTGTAGTGCCTACACCAGTCCAATTGCCAGTCAGTCCATCACCTTTGCTGCAGGTGACGCAGGCCGCAAGACGCTGAGCACGAACTTCAATTTGGCCAAGGCCTACGGCAAAGTGCGCTGCCGCGTCAGCGATGCCAATCTGTCGCCCACGATATATGGTTGTTCATCAGACGATTTTGCCGTGCGACCCCAGCAATTCACGCTTAGCTCATCAAATGCCAACGCTGACACGCTGGGTGCCAGCACGACAGCTGCGCCGACGGTGAGGGCGGGCGCTGCGTTCAGCCTGACAGCCAATACCTCAACCGTTGGATATGCTGGCACACCAAGTTTGAATACTGCCAATGTGTCGGCACACACCGGTGCAGTACGAACCAGCACCGTGGCAGGAACCTTTGGCGCTGCAGATGCCCTGACCGGGAATGGTGCGACGGGCGCAAGCTTTACTTATGGCGAGGTTGGCTATTTCAGGTTAAATACCGATGGTGTGGTGGATTCAACGTTTACTGGCATAGACAGTGCTGTCGGTGACTGTGTGGCCAATTCATCTTCAAATTCCTTGTCCATACTTCCTGCAATCCCAAATCAGTATGGGTGTAATGTTGGCAACGCGGTGACTCCCTATTTCGGGCGCTTTATTCCTGATCATTTCGACACCTCTGTGGTGCAAGGTTGCACACCCTTTACGTACTCTGGGCAACCTTTTTCCGTCACTGTGAAGGCGATGAATGGTGCCGCAACGCCAGCTATCACCCAGAATTACGATGGTTCTGGGGCCGTGTTTGCCAAAGCGCTGACCCTGACACCCGTGGATGCAGTCGGTGGAGCGTTGATTCCTGCCATGACGGGAGCACTCAATTTAACGCTGGTGAATGCAGGGGCATTTAGGGCTGGCGTGGGAGGCAGCGCCGTTGTTGGAACGGTTTCCGTGACCGATGGTAGTAACGTTGTTACTGGGAGTGGCACATCATTTACCACGCAATTGTCCGTCGGTGGCGTGGTTTGTATTGGCACTAGCTGTTCCACCATTGCAGCAATTGCCAGCGGCACTTCGCTGACCCTGGCTTCAAACTATATCGGTCCCACCGCCAGTGGAAAAACTATGCAAATGTGGCGAACATACACTTTTGCGAATAAACAGACCGGTCCAACCAATGTATTTGTTCGTGCAACGGAGTTGCCTCCACCTCTTCCGCTTGTAGGAGATGGTGTTACTTCTTTAAGAGCAAGCAGTGTCGAAGGGGGAGGGGCGATACGCTCAGGTCGAGTGCGCTTGCAAAATGCCTATGGCTCAGAACGGCTGGCGTTACCCGTGATTCTGCAGTTGCAATACTGGAACGGCAGTTGGCAGGCCAACACACTGGATACGTGCACCAGTCTCTCTGAAGATAGCTTTGCATTTACTTTTCCCGCGGGCACAACGGCCAAGCCCAATAACCTGGAAGCTTGCGAAACAGCTTTGACGCTGACAGGCTCCGCGCCCAACTATGGGCTGAGTCTGATCGCACCAGGTGGCACCAACGCAGGGTGGGCCGATATTTCTTTGTACCTGGCTACGGCAGGCGCTAACCCACGCTGCACGGCCAAGGGGGCTGCGGGTGCCTCTGCAACCAGTGCCAATGCGCCCTGGTTGCAGTTCAACTGGAAAGGTGCTGGTGTGACCGACCCCAGCGCCCGCGCCACCTTTGGCGTCTATAAAAGTCCGTTGATTTACCGTCGAGAAAATTATTGAAATGCAATAACCACATGAATTTGTTGGACAATACGGAAGACTTATTGATAGTTGTCATGATTGCGTCTAACTATTTAAATAAAGCCAGCTGTTTTGTCTGTCACCCATGATTGAAATATTTTCTTCTATTGAGTTTTTCCTGCTGCAGGAGTTCATCTGACCATGCGCTGGCCCTGGCAGCGCAAAGGTTCTGGCGACCAGTTGGTCGCCTCGTGGTCGGGCCAGACGCTGGCCTATGTGCTTGCACGTTCAGGTGCAGACGGGGTGCATCAGGTGCTCAAGTTTGGCGTGGAACGCCAAGGCACCGACAGCCGGGACGATTTTGTGCGCAGACTGCAGGGCTTGGGGCTCAAGGGTCTTGAGACCCGCATCATGTTGCGACCCGAGCAATACCAGTTGCTGCAGATCGATGCCCCAGCGGTGGCGCCTGAAGAATTGCGCTCAGCCGCCCGTTACCAGATAAAGGAAATGCTGGAATCGCATGTGGACGACGTCACGCTGGATGTCATGCGGGTGGGGGATGGCCAGCAAAAAGGGGTTCAGCATCTCTTTGTCGTAGCGGCAACCAATGCGGTCTTGCGGGAAGTTCTTGATCTGGGTGATGCCTTGCAGTGGACGGTATCGGTAATCGATATTCAAGAAACGGCCCAACGTAATCTGCAGACGGCATTGACCGGACTGGAGGGGCGTACCGACCGCGCCACCGCTGCATTGGTGTTGGTGGAGGGGCAGCAGGTTGTGTTGACCATCAGTGCCAATGAGGAGTTGTTTTATTCGCGGCGGTTTGAGTTGCCGACAGCATTTCTGACAGATGCCTGGGATGCAGGCGGTGAAATCGTTGAGGAGCCGATCGATTCCTTTACCCCGGTCAGTGAATACGTCCCGGGCTACAGCGTGGGGGGCGTTTCCTATGGCAATGATTATTCCGACACGCGCACAGCTCTTTCGCCATCAGCTGCCAGTGGCGCCAGGGATGATGAAAAGGCGCAGCGCTTTGTGGTTGAGGTGCAGCGTTCGCTTGATGTGTGGAGCCGGTCATGGTCCAGCATGCCGCTCTATGGCGTGTGTGTTTATGCGGGCGAGCGCAGTGAGGAGTTGGCCAAGTGGCTCGGGATTCAACTGGGGCAGACGGTTCACCCCCTGAATACCAGCGCCTTGTTTCCTGGCTTTGAGGGGGGCGCCGAGGGCGATCAGGCCCTGTGTTTGCCACTGTTGGGTGTTCTGATGCGAACCGAAAATCGCAAGCTTTGAACTTCTGATCCGAATACCAGTACGTTTTTTCTCATCATGCCCCAGCAAATCAATCTCTGTACCCCGATTCTGTTAACGCAAAGACGTTACTTTTCGGCTCAAACCATGGTGCAGGCGTTGGCAATTTTGGCCGTGGTGGGTGGCGGCTTGCTCACCTATTGGGTATGGAGTTTGAATAGCGCAAGTCAAGGTTTCAAGAAAACCTTGGCTTTGCAGTCGCATGAGCTTGAAGGCTTGGAAGCAGCCTTGAAACAAGGCAAGGCCGGCGCCGGTTCTGCCGAGGCAGCCTTGACGCAGGAACTTCAAGGCCGGCGGACTGAGTTGCTGCAGCGTGAAAAACTGCTTAAAGAATTGCAGGAAGGTCTGTTTCGGCCGGGCTGGGGTCATTCTGTCCGCCTGCAATTGGTCGCCCAAAGCATTCCCCCGCTCGTATGGGTGACCGAGGTCAAGGCCAACGATGCCCAGCTTGAGGTCAGTGGTTTCACCCTGAACCCTGCTGCGCTCAATGACTGGGTCGCCAGGCTTGCGGCAAGTGAACTGCTCAAAGAACAAAAGCTGGCAACGGTCAAGGTTGAAAACGCGAGCGCGGCAATGACGAAAGCCGGGATGGATGCAGCAGTTTTGGCGCTGCCCGCCGCTTCGTCAGCCATGGCAAGCGCGCCACGTCCCATGTGGAAATTCAATCTTGTCAGTGCAGTCGGGCAGCCTTCTGTTCTGGCGGGAGGCAAACCATGAAGCTCTGGTGGACGGCGCAGTTTGCGCGTATCGATGCGTTGAGCCTGCGCGAACGTGTGTTCTTGTTTCTCTCCGTCCTTGCCTGCGGCTTGGCATTGGCCGATGCGCTTTGGGTGTCGCCAGCACAAGGGACGCACAAGCAGTTGACACAGCGTTTCAATAAACAAAGTGCTGAGTTACAACGCATTCGTGATGAGTTGAAGGCGATGGACAAGCCGGCGGACGGTGCCAAAACGATACGCGATGAAATAGAAGTTGTAAAAGTCCGTCTTGACCAGGTGAACCAAAATATCAAGGACGCATTGCCAGCGTCAACGGAAGTCTCACCCCTTGCGCAGGTGTTGGTTCATTTTTTAAGCCGCCATGAAGGTCTAACGCTGGTGCGTACAACGGTAGCGGCCCCCGAAACCGCTGGTGTTAAAACCTCGCAAGCGACGGCGCCAGTTGCGGGTACGCCGGGTATCGGATTGACCCGTCAAGGGGTGGAACTGATCGTGACCGGACCGTATGCCGAGTTGATGCGATATGTTCAGACGCTTGAAAAAGCTCTGCCCCAGGTGCGTTGGGGCAACATGAAAATTAAAAGCGAAAAACAGCCCCCCGAGCTGACCCTGCAATTGTTTTTGATCGGGGTGACGCCATGATGAAGCGTTGCATTTTCGCTCTGCGCAATACGCCGGTTGCACGCGGGCTGCTGAATGGAGTTTTTGTTCTTACACTGATTTTTCCATTCAGCCGGGTTGATGCGCAAATTCTGCGTGATCCCACTGTGCCGCCGGCCGAGGCAGGGCTGTCCAGTGCGCCTGTGGCTGTCAGATCCCCTGGTGTTGAGCCGGGTGCCATGACCATCATTGTCCGTAGCGGACGCCCCTATTTGGCGGTCGGTACCCGTCTTTATGAGCAGGGGCAAAAACTCGGCTCTGCCAGGATTGAGCGAATCAGCGAGACAGAAGTCTGGCTGCGCGAAGGCGGCGTGTTGCGCAAAGTGTCGCAGTTTCCTGGCATCCAGCGCCGCGCGGTGATGCCGGTTGTTGCCCTGTCCGCTTGCGTTGCCAGCGCCTCCAAACCCTCGTCCCAAGTTGTTCCTTGCGTTCATCCGTAAGGTCTATCCCCATGACTCGAAAAGCATCCCCCATGACTGACATTTTTCAACCCACACAGCTGCGGCAAGCAGCACGGGCGTGGTCTTTTGCCATGCCAGGCCTGTGTGTTGCAATGGGGGTGGGCTTGCTGACGGGCTGTGCCGATCGGCCACTTCGCATGTCAAACGTGAGTGACGTTGTTCGTGTAGATTTGCCATCGGCACCGGTTGCCCAGCCTGTCGCCGTTCCCTCGCGTATCAGCGATGCGTTGGCTGAGCCTGCGCCCCCTGTGGTGCCACTGCCGCCCGAGCCCAAGCTGGATCTGTTGGTGAACAACGCCCCGGCACGGGAAGTGTTTCTGGCGATTGTGGCCGACACGCGTTACAGCATGCTGATGCATCCTGATGTGACCGGCACCATTTCTGTGACCTTGCGCGGCGTGACGGTCGCCGAGGCGCTAGAAGCCATACGTGATGTGTACGGCTACGATTTCAAGATGGAAGGCCGCCGCATCACCATTTATGCGCCCACCTTGCAGACCCGGATGTTCACAGTCAATTACCCGCAGTCCCAGCGTGTGGGCAACAGTGAGTTGCGCGTGGCATCGGGTTCAAGCCTCCAGTCTTCGTCTTCAAGCGGCGCTGCATCGGGCGCTGCAGCGCCCGCAAGCTCTGGGAGCAGCCAGCAGGCGGAAGGCAGCCGCGTCTCGACCACTTCCAAAACTGATTTTTGGACGGAGTTGGCAGGCGCGGTGCGTGGTCTGGTGGGCAGCGGTGATGGGCGCAATGTCATTATCAGCCCGCAGGCGGGCATCATGGCAGTACGCGCCATGCCGGATGAGTTACGGCAGGTCGACAAATTTCTGAAGGCCGCGCAGATCGCCGTCGAGCGGCAAGTCATGCTGGAGGCCAAAATCGTCGAGGTGGAATTGCGCGATGGTTTTCAGAGTGGTATTGATTGGTCGGTGCTGAGAAGCGGCGGCGGAAGGACAGGTGCCATTGGCGTGGTCAGCGGCAACACGACCAGCAACACCTTGGTAAGCGGGGTTCAAGCGAACCTTCCTGGATTTTCTGCGGGTACTGCATCCCTGTTGACCGACGGCGTCTCCCTGCCGTCGGCGGGTGCAGGCCTGTTCGGTCTTGCATTTGCCACGGATGGTTTTCAGGCGGTACTCGGCTTTCTGGAAACCCAAGGAGATGTGCAGATTCTTTCAAGTCCGCGGATTGCGACGCTGAACAACCAGAAGGCGGTACTGAAAGTCGGCACGGAAGATTTTTTTGTGACCAATCTCTCCAGCGGGACGACCACCAGTTCCACCACGAATTCAACGGCGGCAACGACACTGCCAACGCTGACATTGACCCCATTCTTTTCAGGTATTTCGCTGGATGTCACGCCTCAAGTGGATGATGGCAGCAACATCATGTTGCACGTTCACCCCTCGGTGACCACAGTGACAGAAAAAAACAAGCAGATTGATCTCGGCAGTGCTGGCAATTTCCGTTTGCCATTGGCGTCCAGCAGTGTCAATGAGACGGATACGATGGTCCGTATTCTGGACGGCAATATTGTGGCGATCGGTGGCTTGATGCAACTCGAGTCCAATCGACGGTCATCCGGTTTGCCGGGCACCAGTGATGTACCGGTGATTTCCAGCATTTTCGGCAACCGCGCCAGCATCGGGCGGAAAAAAGAAGTGATAGTGTTAATCAAGCCTTCCATCATTCGCACGGCGCAAGACTGGGAAACCCAGACTCGCCGCTCACGTGCGGCGCTGGATGATATGGATGTCACGCGAGCGCGCGTCATTCATCTGGATGGCACGGTGGAAGACGCCAAGCCTAAAAATCTTGCCAAGTAATGTATTCCCGGCATTTTTCTTTGCGTGAGGCGCCGTTCTCGATCACGCCGGACAGTGCCTTTTTTTACCCCCATGAAGGAGTGCAGGCCGCACTCAACATGCTGTTGGTTGCGCTACACAGTGGCGAGGGTTTTTTAAAAGTTGTAGGGGAGGTCGGCTGTGGCAAAACGGTTTTATGCCGGCAGTTGCTCAAAACCTTGCAAGGTGAATGGGTCACGGCCTATATCCCCAACCCGGACATGGGACCCGATGACTTGTTGATGGCACTCATGGATGAACTGGGGGTGGTTGTGGCCGCCCCGCTGCACCGGAACAAATCGAGTCAAAAAACAAGCCGCCACAAATTGCTATGTGCCTTGACGGAATGTCTGTTGATGCACGCCAAGGCCGGTCGCCGCGTGGTGGTGTGCATTGATGAGGCGCAGGCCATCCCGGTGGCAACCGTAGAAAGTCTTCGTTTGCTTTCAAATCTGGAAACAGAAAAACGAAAGCTGCTGCAATTGGTGTTGTTGGGGCAGCCGGAACTGGACAAAAAACTGTCGCGCCCAGAAATTCGTCAGCTATTGCAGCGCATTACTTTCAGTGAATATCTGGGGCCGATGGCTGCCCGGCATGTGCCCGCTTATCTGGAGCATCGCCTGATGACGGCTGCGCTCAGCGACGCCACGGATACACGGGTATTTGAGGCCGCTGCAGCACAGGAGATAGCCCGCTTTAGCCGGGGCGTACCCCGGCTGGTGAATGTGTTGGCCAACAAGTGTTTGATGCTGGCGTATGGTGAGAATGAGCATCGCGTGAATGTGTGTCATGTTCGACTGGCTGCTGCCGACACACCCGGCGTGGGGGCTCGGCTGCCATGGTGGCGCTCTCTGAAGGCGGGTTTGCTGCGCTACAAAATGCCTGCTACTGTCCAGGCGCCAGCCAATCCTCTGATCGATGATTATTCTGGAGAGTCGCGGTGAGTGTGATCAATAAAATGTTGCGCGACCTTGACAGCCGGCAGGCTGCTGGTGCGAACCCGAGTCAAATTCGGGAATCGCGCACAGGCATAACCGTCGGCACGTCGATCCTGAATGCTTCAGTACCCACCGGGCGCAAGCGCAGCGCCTTGTCGATGCCCGTCCTGGTCGTGGCCGCGGTCATGGGTGCTGGTGGTGCCGCAGGGGCGTGGTGGTACCTTAATCAAGCGCAGCGTCTGCCCACCTTGGCACTTGCCACGGCCGCACCCGTGATGGACAGTCGTGTGGCACCGCAGGCTGCTGCCAAGCTGGCACCCGTCATGGCCGCCCCCGCCAGTGCAGCACAAAAAGAGACTGCTGTCATTAGTCCTATGGCTGCTGCAAAGGCCCCGGCAATGGCTGCATCGAGTGCAGCTCAGGCCGATATTTCGCGGAAGGGTGATGACCCTTACAAAGTTCAGCCGCTTCATGCCGTCCCATCCAAACCGGCGGTGACTGATACGCAGCGCCATGTTTCAGCCCCGCCACAGGATGAGCGGATAGCATCTGTTTCCGCCCCTCCTGCAACCGCTGCAGTTCTTCCCAGCCTCCCGCGTCGTTTGCCCGCACTGGATGCGTTGGCGCAGGCGCAGAGCCTCTGGAATGCGGGCTCGCATGAGCCTGCCATGGAGCTGGTGCGCGAAGCAATGGCCGTCGTCGAGAGGACTGCCATTGCAGGTCCATCTTCCTCCGGGAGCAATACAATACTAGCCTCTTTGGCCCGTGAGTTGGCCCGCATGGAACTGGCCGAAGGTCAGGTCAGTCGGGCTTTGGACATGCTCACCCAGCGGGAATCGGCCTTGTCTGATTTTGCTGATATCTGGGCGCTTCGAGGCAATGCGGCGCAACGTCTGGGGCGCCATGAGGAGTCTGTTGCGGCCTACTTGATGGCTTTGAAATTGCGTCCGAATGAAACGCGCTGGATGTTGGGTGCAGCGGTTTCGCTGGCAGTTCAAGGGGAAATTTCCAGTGCAGAAGAAATGACAGAAAAAGCCCGTGCCGGTGGTGCGCTTAGCCGCGAAGTGGTTGCATATTTGCGGCAGCTTGGAGTTTCTGTCCGTGAACGTTGAAGTTCATAAACTAAAAAATAGTATCTATTAAATGCTCAAACGAATAAGTGTCAGTCAACTTACCTTGGGGATGCATCTCAAGGAATTTTGTGGTTCCTGGATGGAGCATCCTTTTTGGCGTACGGCGTTTGTCTTGACGGACCCCAAAGATATTGACGCCGTTTTGGCGAGCAGCATCAAAGAAGTGTGGATTGACACTGATAAAGGCCTGGATGTTGCGGAAGGTGAGTCCGCGGTTTCCGAGGCTGAGTCAGAAGCCCAGATTGAGGCCGAGTTAAAACAGGCGATCGACGAACAGCGCGAAATTGCGCCGGTTTCTGCGGCTGTTGAACTTGCGCGCGCGGCCAGAATTTGCGCACAGGCCAAACAGGCCGTGGTTTCCATGTTTGAAGAAGCGCGCATGGGCAATACGGTGGATGTGGGTGGCGCCAAATTGCTGGTTGAGGAAATATCGGATTCGGTTTCCCGCAATCCCGGTGCGCTTATCAGCCTGGCCCGCCTGAAAACGGTTGACGATTACACCTACATGCATTCTGTGGCGGTGTGCGCCATGATGGTGGCGCTGGCCAAGCAATTGGGATTTGATGAAGCGCTGACGCGCTCCGTCGGTCTGGCAGGGCTGATGCATGACCTGGGGAAAGCGGTCATGCCGATGGATGTGCTCAACAAACCAGGCAAGCTCACCGATACAGAATTTGCCATCATCAAAAGCCATCCGGTGGAAGGCCACAAAATGCTGCTGGGCGGGGACAATGTGGACCCCGTCGTCCTGGATGTCTGCCTGCATCATCATGAAAAAACAGATGGATCCGGTTACCCCAAAGGCTTGAAGGGTGACGAAATCAGCATTTTTGCCAAGATGGGTGCGGTGTGTGATGTGTATGACGCCATCACATCCAACCGGCCTTACAAGTCGGGTTGGGACCCGGCCGAGTCCTTGCGCAAAATGGCCGAGTGGGCCAATGGTCATTTTGATCCCAAGATATTTCAGGCCTTTGTCAAGAGCATGGGCATTTACCCTGTGGGCTCATTGGTTCGCCTGACCTCCGGACGCATCGGCGTGGTGATGGAGCAGACGGGCAAGTCCTTGACGACACCGAGCGTCAAGGTATTTTTCTCGACCAAATCCAATATGCGCATCATGCCGCAGTTGATCGATTTGTCCCGCCCTGATACCACAGAAAAAATTGTCGGACGTGAAGACCCCCACAAGTGGAATTTTTCTGATCTCAACGAATTGTGGTCCGGCTTGTCCAAAACATCCTGGTGATTTATAGATAAAACATGTGCTAGCCCCTGTGGGGCAAGCGTGAGTAGCTATAAAAAACGTAGTGGTTTGATCTCTTCTCGGTGCTTTCAGTTGTCGAGTTCACTGATGCGCAACAAGGCTTCGCGCTTGCGAACGACCAGTCCACCCGGCTCGATCCGAATCGCTTCTTCGCGCTCCATGGATTTGAGCTCCTGATTGACCCGCTGGCGTGACGCGCCCAGCAACTGGGCCAGTTCTTCCTGAGCCAGTTGCAGACCGATGCGCACCTCTGTTCCATCGCTGAGTGATGGAATGCCGTAGCTGCGAACCAAATGCAGCAATTGCTTGGCCAGCCGTGCCCGTAACGGCAGGGAGTTGAGGTCTTCCACCAGACCGTAGAGCTGGCGAATGCGCCGGGCATTCAGGCGCAACAGCGCTTCGTAAAGTTCGGTGTGCAGGGCGAGAATTTTTTTGAAATCGGCTTTGGCGACGCACAAAATCGTCGTCTCGCCATGGGCATAGGCATCGTGGGTACGCCGGTCGCCGTCGAAAATGGAGACATCGCCAAACCAGATGCCCGGCTCCACATAGGTTAGTGAAATTTGCTTGCCGGAAATAGTGGTCGAACTGACCCGCACCGCACCACGCGCGCAGGCGATCCAGTCCTCGGGCGGCTCGCCGCGGGCACAGATCAACTCCCCGTCCTTGTAACGTTTAACGTAAGCGCAGCGCAGAATGTCGTGCTTGAGCGAAGGCGACAGGGTGGAGAACCAGCGGCCCGCGTTGATCGCCTCGCGTTCGTCGAGGGTCAAAATAGGTTCGTCCATGCTTAGCGCCGTACCTGCAAGGCGCCCGGATTGACGATGTTCGTCGGGATGCCCTTGATGAAGTTGATGATGTTGTCAAAGGCCGCGCCAAAGTACATCTCATAGCTGTCTTGCTCGACATAGCCGATGTGGGGCGTACAAATGCAGTTTTCCAGCCGCAGCAGGGCGTGGCCCTGCAAAATCGGCTCCGTCTCAAATACGTCCACCGCCGCCAAGCCAGGCCGACCCCGGTTGAGGCTGCTGATCAAGGCGTCGGGCTCGATCAGTTCCGCATGCGCCGTGTTGACCAGCAAGGCGGTGGGTTTCATGCGTGCCAGATCGTCAAGCCGCACCACGTTGCGGGTCTCATCGACCAGTCGCAGATGCAGCGACAGCACATCGCACTGGCTGAAAAAATCTTCCCGGCTGAAGGCGGCATCAAATCCGTCCAGAATGGCTCTTTCTCGTGCAGGCGCACGACCCCAGACCACCACTTTCATGCCAAAGGCCTTGCCGTAACCCGCCACCATTTGTCCGATTTTTCCGTAGCCCCAGATACCGAGGGTTTTACCTCTGAGCACCGCTCCCAGGCCAAAATTCGGAGGCATGGAGCCTGCTTTCAGGCCAGACTGCTGCCATGCGCCATGCTTGAGGTTGCCGATGTACTGCGGCAGGCGGCGCATGGCCGCCAGGGTCAGCGCCCAAGTCAGTTCTGCCGGTGCCACCGGCGAGCCGGAACTCTCGGCCACGGCAATGCCGCGTTCCGTGCACGCGGCCACGTCGACATGGGGGCCGACGCGACCGGTTTGCACAATCAGCTTGAGCTTGGGCAGCTTGTCGATCAACTGGCGAGTCATGTGGGTGCGCTCACGGTTGAGCACAATCACTTCGGCATCTTTGAGCCGCACCGACAACTGACCCAAACCCTTGACCGTGTTGGTGTACACCTTGGCTTGGTAGGCCTCCAGCCGGACGGCGCATTCAAGTTTGCGGACGGCATCCTGGTAATCATCAAGAATCACAATATTCATATTGAGCTATTGTGCCTTGGCATTTCTTGCGATTCAGGCGGGCGGGATTCCTTCTGCTGGTTACAGTATGTAAATACCCCAAATCTTCTCTAGTGAAGGGCCGCTTCGCGCGCCACCAGGCGGTCCAGCTCGGCACATACATCGGCCATGCGTCCCGAGATCAGCATGCGACCGACCTGGGCAGGGGCTTGTCCGGCTTCCAGAACACGGACCACGCGCAATGGCCTGTTTGTCCGTGAATTTGAAGAATTTTGCGGTGTAGCCCGCGTGTAATGGGGGTGAGTAGCTATTGAATGTATAGCGAATTCAGTGCCGCGCTGGTCCGTACCGGAAAGAGATGGGCTTCTGGGTGACGCGGCGGGCTTGAAACGCCGCCACAAACCATGCAAGGGCGCCAGAACGTCGGGAATAGCAAATAGGGCGATGCTCATTTTGAAGTCTTTCTTAAGGCGCTTACATCAGCATGGTGTTGCGGATCAATCCAACGGCCAGACCCTCGATCTCAAACGGTTCACCGGGCTCCACCACGATGGTTTGGTAATCAGGGTTTTCAGGGTGCAGCTCAATCACGTTCTTGTTGCGCCGAAAGCGTTTGACGGTCACTTCATCACCCAGGCGCGCCACCACAATCTGGCCATTTTTGGCGTCTTTGGTGGACTGCACGGCCAGCAAGTCGCCGTCCATGATGCCGGCGTCGCGCATGGACATGCCGCGTACCTTGAGCAGGTAGTCGGGCTTGTGCTGGAAGAGGCTGTTTTCCAGATAGTAGGTCTGGTCGATATGCTCTTGCGCGAGAATGGGTGAGCCCGCCGCGACGCGGCCTACCAGGGGTAACACCAGTTGCGACAGACCGGGGAGCGAAAGAGACAATTGCTTGCTGCGGGATTCATGGAGGGAGCGCAGTGTGTCGCCTTTGAGGCGGATGCCGCGCGATGTGCCGCTGACCAGTTCGATCACGCCTTTGCGGGCCAACGCCTGCAAGTGTTCTTCGGCCGCATTGGCGGACTTGAAACCCAATTCGGTGGCAATCTCGGCCCGGGTCGGAGGTGAGCCGGTGTTGGCTATCGCGCTTTGGATCAGCTCCAGAATCTGTTGCTGGCGAGCGGTGAGTTTGGGTTTCTCAAACATGGCGACTCCTTCAAGTTAGGTTAGTCTTACTGTCGGTCTATACACACTGTTTCGATATCCAGTAACTGTATTTTTAACCAGTTTTTGAAAGTTTGCAAGTGACATCAAGCTCTATTTCTCAAAAAGTTGTTGTTTTGGGCACCGGCGGCACCATCGCGGGCAGAGCGGCCAGCAGCGCAGACAACCTTGGCTACACGGCGGCCCAGGTGGGTGTGAGCCAGTTGCTGGACGCTGTGCCAGGTTTGCCGGGGGTATTGGCGGGGCGGACGCTGGTTACAGAGCAAGTGGCCCAGATCGACAGCAAGGACATGAGTTTTGCCGTGTGGCAGCAACTGGTGTTGCGCGTGAGTCACCATTTGGCGCAAGCGGATGTGCAGGGCGTCGTGATTACCCACGGCACCGATACGCTGGAAGAAACCGCGTATTTTCTGCATGCCGCGTTGCCGGAGGCGTTGCTGGCCGGCAAGCCGGTGGTGTTGACCTGTGCCATGCGGCCGGCTTCCAGCGCGGCGCCGGATGGGCCGCAGAACCTGCTGGATGCGGTGGCGGTGGCGATGACGCCGGGGGCGCAGGGTGTGGTCGCCGTGTGTGCCGGCACGGTGCACAGTGCGCTGGACGTGCAAAAAGTACACACCTACCGGGTGGACGCCTTCAACTCAGGCGATGCCGGTCCGCTGGCCTATGTGGAAGAAGGGCGCCTTCGTTTGTTACGAAATTGGCCTCTAGCCCCCGTGGACAGTGATCGGATAGCTATTGAAAACATAGCGTCTGTGCAGCACTGGCCGCGCGTGGAGATTGTGATGAACCATGCCGGCGCGAGTGGCGCCATGGTGGATGCCTTGATGTCCCAGACTCAAACAACAGGGACTGAGGTGGCGCCGCTACGTGGTTTGGTGGTGGCGGCGACCGGCAATGGCACCGTGCACCATGAGTTGGAAGCCGCCTTGCTCAGAGCGCAGGCGGCGGGCGTGAAGGTGGTGCTGGCCACCCGCTGTGCCAGCGGGCGCGTGCTGCCCACGCCAGGCCACGCGTTTGCGGATTCTCAGGGCTTGTCGCCCGTCAAAGCGCGCGTGGCCTTGATGCTGGCGCTGCTGTCGTGATCAGGCTGCCAGCGCTTCAAAGGCGCGGGCTTTGATCTCGTCCACGCTGCCGGTTCCGCTGATGGCGCGGTACTTGGGGGCGGCGGCTGGCTCGGCCTGGGCCCAGTTGGAGTAGTAGTCCACCAGCGGGCGGGTCTGGGCGCTGTACACGTCCAGACGCTTCTTGACGGTTTCTTCCTGGTCGTCGGGGCGTTGAACCAGGGGTTCGCCGGTCACGTCGTCCTGGCCTTCCACCTTGGGCGGGTTGAATTTGACGTGGTAGGTGCGGCCCGACGGCGCGTGCGAGCGACGACCGCTCATGCGCTCGACGATGGCGTCAAACGGCACGTCAATTTCCAGCACGTAATCGAGCTTGACGCCGGCGGCCTTCATGGCGTCGGCTTGCGGGATGGTGCGGGGGAAACCGTCGAACAGGAAGCCTTCTGAGCAATCAGCTTGGGTGATGCGTTCCTTGACCAGGTTGATGATCAGGTCGTCGCTGACCAGACCACCCGCGTCCATGACCTTCTTGGCTTCCAGGCCCAGGGGCGTGCCCGCTTTGACCGCGGCGCGCAGCATGTCGCCCGTGGAGATTTGGGGAATGCCATATTTCTGGCAGATGAAGGTGGCTTGCGTGCCTTTGCCAGCGCCGGGTGCGCCCAACAGAATGAGTCTCATGGAAGTCCTTGGATTTATTGGAAATCTGGGCGCATTGCTGGCGCTGTTTTCAAGCGGATGGCAATGCGTCGTAGTACTGTGAAGAATAGCATGCGACAGCTTTTGGCTGGCTTACATTCGCCCCGGCTCAGCGGCCAAAAAGTCGGCGCACCCGTTCCAGGTCTTCAGGCGTGTCCACGCCGGGGCCGGGCGCGTGGGGCGACACATGGACGGCAATGCGGTGGCCGTGCCACATGGCGCGCAGTTGTTCCAGCGACTCCGTGACTTCCATCGGCGCCTGTGCCAGCTTCGGGAACTGGCGTAAAAAACCGACCCGGTAGCCGTAAATGCCAATGTGGCGCAAGGGCGCCGGGTGGGGCAGGGCGGCGGGCTGATCCCGGTAAAACGGAATCGGCGAGCGGCTGAAGTACAGCGCCAGCCCGTTGATGTCGAGCACCACCTTGACGACGTTGGGGTTGGTGAATTCAGCCATGTTGTCGATGGCATGGGCGGCGGTGCTCATGCTGGCTTGCGGCCGCTCAATGAGCAATTGCGCGACCGCACCGACCAGCGACGGGTCAATCAGCGGTTCGTCGCCTTGCACATTCACCACAATCTCATCGTCGGCCAAACCCAGCAATGCACAGGCTTCGGCCAGGCGGTCGCTGCCCGAAGGGTGGTCGGCACGGGTCAGCACGGCCTCAATGCCGTGCGCCTGGCAGGCGGTGATGATCTCGGGGCTGTCTGCCGCCACCACGACCCGCACTGTGCCTGACTTGACCCGCTGGGCCACGCGCACCACCATGGGAGCGCCGCCAATGTCAGCCAGGGGTTTGTTGGGCAGGCGCGTCGAGCCCAGGCGCGCCGGAATGAGGACGGTGAAACTCAAAGTCCGAGTTCCTCGTCCGACAGCGTGCGTGCTTCGTTCTCCAGCAGGATCGGAATGCCGTCGCGCACGGGGTAGGCCAGGCGCGCGCTGCGGGAGATCAGTTCCTGCTTTTCGCGGTTGTATTCCAGTGGCCCTTTGGTGACGGGGCAAACCAGCAGTTCAAGTAATCGTGTGTCCATAAGTCGATGATAGCGTTGGGTTAATAGGGGCCGCCAGTAAAACAGACAGCAGGGCGTCCAGTTGGGTCAGGAAGGCGGGTTCCGGCGTGAAGACCAGCGGCACCGCCAGGGCGTCGGGCTGGTGTTGCCACAGTTTGACGGCATCTTTTTCGGTGCAAATAACAGTGTAGCCCCTGTATTCATTGCCTGACCAGCTATCAAAATCATAGTGGTCTGGTAAGGCGAGGGTGCGCGCCAGCGGCAGGCCCTGGGCGCGCAGCATGCTGAAAAACTCTTCCGGTTTGGCGATGGCGGCGACGGCCAGCAGGGGTGCGGCGTCTTTTTGTGCCAACTGATCGAGTGCGACCTGGCTGCCATCGGCGCGTCGTGCATAGCGGGCCAGGGCGCGTTGTGCGGTGAAGCCGGCAAAGGCTGGACGGGCGCCGGTGTGCAGCACCAGGTCCGCGGGCCGGGGCCAGGGTTCGCGCAGGGGGCCGGCCGGCAGCAAAAAACCATTGCCGATGCCCCGGTCGTCAAACACGCAAATTTCCAGATCGCGGTGCAAGCCCAGGTGTTGCAGGCCGTCGTCGCAAATGATGAGTTGGGTGGCGGGATAGCGTGCCAGCAAGGCCGTTGCCGCGTCAAAGCGGCGAGCCGCCACAAAAACCGGGGTATCGGAGACCTGTTTGATCAGGGCCGGTTCATCCCCCACGTCTGTCACCGGGCTGTCAGGCAGGACTTCGCGGCAGTCGGTGGCGCGGCGGCCATAGCCGCGCGAAATCACGCCGACCGGGATGCCACGGGCTTGCAAATGCTGCACCAGCGCCATGACCACCGGCGTCTTGCCCGAGCCGCCCGCGACCACATTGCCGACCACGATCACCGGGACCGGCACCCGTTGGACCTTGAACCAGCCCGCCCGGTACAGGCAGCGCCGCAGCGCCGCCAGGGCGCCAAAGAAACACGAGACCGGCCACAACAGCCAGGCCAGACCACCCCGCTGCAGCCAAGCGCTGGTCAATAGACGCTGCACTGCGGACTGCGGCGTGGCCCCCGTCATGAAGTTATTTGGCCTTGGCGTGAGCCGAGGACTGGGTTGCGAAGGTGATTTGCGTCAGGCCGACCCGCCGGGCCGCTTCCATCACGGTGATCACGGCCTGGTGTTTGGCGCTGGCATCGGCACTGATGATGATGACGGATTCCTTGCCGGCTTTGGCACCGGCCTGCAAGGCGGCGGCCAGCTCCTCCAGGCTGATCCCCATCACGGGAACCCGGTTGACGGTGTAAGCCCCTTCGGTGTTGATCGTGACCAGCACTTCTTTCGGGTAGTCGCGCTGTGCGTCGGCGTCGGCCACGGGCAGCGTGAGTTGCAGCTCGGTGAACTTGCTGTAGGTGGTGGACAGCATCAGGAAAATCAGCACCACCAGCAGCACGTCGATGAAGGGAATCAGGTTGATCTCGGGCTCTTCACGCACACGGTGTCGGAAATTCATGGCTATTTCCGCAGGTTGTTGAGGTGATGCGCCAAGCGCTCCGAGGCCAGTTCGAGGGTCAGCAGGTATTCATCGACCCGGGCGCGGAAGTAGCGCCAGAAAATCAGCGACGGAATCGCCACGATCAGGCCGAACGCGGTGTTGTACAGCGCAATCGAGATGCCGTGCGCCAGTTGCGCTGGATTGCCGCCGGTAGCACTGCCGCCCGACGATTGCGAACCAAAAATATCGATCATGCCGACCACGGTGCCAAACAGGCCCATCAGCGGCGCGGCGGAGGCGATGGTGGCCAGCGCGCTCAAATAGCGCTCCAGACGGTGCGCCACCAAGCGGCCGGCGCCTTCCATGGAGGAGCGCAGCTCGTCCTCGCTGCATCGTGGATTGGTGTTCAGGGCCCGAAAACCACTGGCCAGCACCTCGCCCAGGGCGGAGTTTTGCTCCAGTTGCGTCACCACATCCGGCGCGGGCACCGCCGTGCGCGAGACGCTCAGCACCTCGTCGAGCAATCTGGGGGGGGCGATCTTGATCGTCTTGAGGCTGATGAAACGCTCAATGACGAGCGCCAAGGCCAGGATAGAACTGGCAATCAGCGGCCAGATCGGCCAGCCTGCGGCTTGTATGATTGAAAACAATGAAATCTCCACGCGGATGAAAAGCCGGGCGATTATCGCCCACTCACCCGGTTTTGACGGCGCTGGCGCGTGGCAGGGGCAATATCAGGCCTCGCCCGCCCCAGCCCCGGCTTCACCCACAAAATCTGTGGATAACTTTGTGAGCAACTGGTCGGTGTCGTGCCGCCAAGCCGCGCCGGGCTTGGCATATGACAGATTGCTGACAAATGAGGCAATGAAATAACCAATGAAATCAATGACATATACCATGCAATCCAGCCATTCAAGCTTTGCGCCGTGTCAACATGTGCAGGGGCCGCTGCTGTGGAGAATTAACCCTTCCAACCCGGCCGCAACCCGCGTATTCATTGATGTCTGAGCTTAAATCCCCTGTTTTTGCGCCCCGTATCTGGCAAGTGGGCGCGCTGTGCCGCGCCATTGCCGATGCGCTGGACGCCCGCTTCAACCCGGTGGCCGTGCGCGGTGAGATTTCCGGCTTTTCCCGCGCCGCCAGCGGGCACTGTTATTTCTCCCTGAAGGACGAAAGCGGGCAGATCCGCTGCGCCATGTTCCGCCGGGCCGCCACCTTGCTGGACTTTGCGCCGCGCGACGGCGAACTGGTCGAGGTGCGCGGTCGTCTGGGCGTGTACGAGCCGCGCGGCGATTTGCAATTGATTGTGGAGAGCATGAGCCGGGCCGGGCAGGGCGCGCTGTTTGAGCAGTTTCTCAAGCTCAAGGCCAAGCTGGAGGCCGAAGGCCTGTTCGATGCCGCCCGCAAACGCCCGCTGCCGCTGATGCCGCGTGGCATTGGCGTGGTCACTTCGCTGGGCGCCGCCGCCCTGCACGATGTCATGACAGCGCTGCAACGGCGGGTACCGCACATCCCGGTGGTGGTCGCGCCGGCCCTGGTGCAAGGCAACAATGCACCGGCCGAGCTGATCCAGGCGCTATCAAATTTATATCTGCTCACGCCCGCTGGACGGGGGCTAGAGCCTGATTTACCTCATAAAACAGCAAAAAATAAAGATTCTGGGGCGCCCATCATCGATGTGATCCTGCTGGTGCGCGGAGGCGGCTCGATCGAGGATTTATGGTCGTTCAACGATGAGCAACTGGCGCGCACCCTGGTCCGCAGCCCGGTGCCCATCGTCTGCGGCGTCGGGCATGAGACCGACTTCACCATTGCCGATTTCGTCGCCGACCTGCGGGCACCCACCCCCACGGCTGCCGCCGAGCTGGTGGCGCAGCCGCGCGAGGTCTGGCTGGGCGCTCTGGACGGGGCGGCGCGCCGCTTGCAGGATGCGGTGTATCGCCACCTGGACCAGCAAAGCCAGCGGCTGGATCAGGCCGTGTCCCGCTTGGGCCGGCCCTCGGCGCTGATGGGGCGGCAACGCTTGCGCCTGGCCTCCAGCGCCCAGCGCCTGCAGCTCTCGTCGCTCCACTTTTTGAAGCAGAAAGAGCAGGCGCTGCAAGGGCTGCAGACTCATTGGCCGGAGGCCATGCAGCGGGGAATGCGCCACCAGCAGGACCGGCTGGAGCGGGCCGGCTTGCGCTTGGGCTTGCTCGACCCCACCCTGGTTTTGCAGCGCGGTTATGCCTGGCTGAGTAGTGCCGAAGGCGAAACCATCACCAGCGTGCGGCAAACCCAGGTCGGCCAGGCAATAAGGGCTACCCTTGCGGATGGCGGGCTTGAATTGAGCGTGACCAGCACAAAATAGCTTAAGTTTCTACAATCATTTTTAATTCCAAACAACACAACCAACTCAAAGGACTTCATGGAACATACTCTTCCCCCCCTCCCATTTGCCATTGACGCGCTGGCTCCCAGCTACTCCCAGGAAACCCTGGAATACCACCACGGCAAGCACCACAACGCCTATGTGGTGAACCTGAACAACCTGCAAAAAGGCACTGATTTCGAGAACATGTCGCTCGAAGACATCATCAAGAAGTCCAGCGGCGGCATCTACAACAACTCGGCCCAAATCTGGAACCACACCTTTTTCTGGAACTGCATGAAGCCCAACGGCGGCGGCGAACCCACCGGTGCGCTGGCAGATGCCATTACCGCCAAGTGGGGCACCTATGCCGCTTTCAAGGAAGCTTTCGTCAAGTCGGCCGTGGGTAACTTCGGTTCCGGCTGGACCTGGCTGGTCAAGAAGCCGGACGGCTCGGTGGACATCGTCAACATGGGCGCCGCCGGCACCCCGCTCACCACCGCCGACAAGGCGCTGCTGACCGTGGACGTGTGGGAACATGCCTACTACATCGACTACCGCAACCTGCGCCAGAAGTTTGTCGAAACTTACCTCGACAAGCTGGTGAACTGGAGCTTTGCCGAAGCCAACTTCGCCTGAAGTTCGCGGCAATAGCCGAAAAAGCCACCCCGAGCGGGTGGCTTTTTTACGTCTGGAGCAGATCAGGCACCTCACCGGCAGGAGATTCAGGGCTGCGGGCATGGCGCTCATTGACGGGTATACGAGGGTATACGAATCGGAAACGGCGTGTTTCAATCCGCCCTTGAACTGAATGCCCCTACTGGCAACTTTTCAGGCCACTCTGCCAGAATTTCCCGGTGTTCCCCGCAGCCGATTTGCACACGGAGTCGATGATGAAATTAAGCCTCAAGCTTCCTCTGGCGTTTGCCCTTGCCCTGACCCTGCTGTTTTTGGGCGGCATGTTTGGTATTTACCAGCTCAATCAGGCAGTGAAAAGCTATGAAACGGAAGTGCAGCATGCCGTTTATTCAGCCAAGGTCGCGGCCCTGGCCGAATCGCACTTTGCCACCGCCGTTCAGGAATGGAAAAACGTGTTGTTGCGCGGCAAGGATGCCCAGAAACTTGAAACCTATTGGGCCTCGCACCTCAAAAACATGCAAAAACTGCAGGACGATCTCAAGAATCTGGATGGACTGATCCAGGCAGGTCCCGCCCGGGAAATCCAGCAAAAGCTGGCTTCATCCGTTCAGACGGCGGGCGAACGCTACAAAAAAGCCTTCGAGGAGTACAAGGCCGCTGGTCTGGACTTTGCAGCGGGCGACAAGTCCGCGCAGGGCGTGGACCGGGCCGTGGGGACCTTGCTGGACCAACTGACCGAGCAACTTAACCAGGAAGAGAAAGCGGCGGCTGAAAGTGCCAGCACCGGCGCCAAGACCAGCAGTGCCCTGGCCTACGGCTTGATGCTGGTTGCCGCGGCCTTGAGCATGGCGGGGGCAGTCTGGCTGAGTCGCCAGATTACCCGGCCCCTGGCGCAGGCGGTGGAGGTGGCCGATAAAGTGGCCCATGGCGACCTCAGCCACACCATCAGCGTCAGCAGCCAGGACGAAATCGGCGCACTGATGGCCTCTTTGCGTGATATGCAAGCCAATCTCGCCAAACTGGTGGTTGATGTGCGCAAAGGTTCTGAGAACGTGTCCCTCGCCAGTGCTGAAATCGCCCATGGCAACAACGACCTGTCCGAGCGGACCGAGCAGCAGGCGAGTGCCCTGGAGGAAACGGCGGCGTCCATGGAGGAACTCAGCGCCACCGTCAAGCAAAACGCCGACAGCGCCCGTCAGGCCAACCAGTTGGCCCTGAATGCGTCCAGCGTGGCGGTCAAGGGCGGCGAGGTGGTGTTCCAGGTGGTGGAGACCATGAAGGGCATCAATGAATCGTCGAGCAAAATTTCCGACATCATCAGTGTGATCGACGGCATTGCCTTCCAGACCAACATCCTCGCACTCAATGCCGCGGTGGAAGCGGCACGCGCGGGCGATCAGGGGCGTGGCTTTGCCGTGGTGGCCTCGGAGGTACGCAGTCTGGCCGGGCGCAGTGCGGAGGCGGCCAAGGAAATCAAAAGCCTGATCAACGCCAGCGTCGAGCGGGTGGCGCACGGCACGATGCTGGTGGACCAGGCCGGCGTCACCATGACCGAGGTGGTCGGCAGCATTCGCCGGGTGACCGACATCATGGGGGAAATCAGCGCGGCCAGCACCGAGCAGTCCGCAGGCGTGTCGCAGGTGGGCGAGGCAGTGACGCAAATGGACCAGGTGACGCAACAAAACGCCGCCTTGGTGGAAGAAATGGCCGCGGCCGCGTCCAGCCTGAAGAGCCAGGCCCATGATCTGGTCCAGGTGGTGTCCCGTTTCAAGACGCGTGACGACCACGCCAACACCTAGCCCGCCACGTCACGTTCCCCGCACCCCATCCCCTAAACTCGCCCCC
>JAZKHK010000061.1:0-39350 GCA_040385425.1 Pseudomonadota bacterium
GGGTCGGAAGCAATCAGGTGCTCACGCAAGGCCCAGCGGAAGTAGCGCTTGAAAACGGTCAAGCGCCGGTTCGCCGTGGTCGCCTTGGTCGCGCTGTGCTGCGCGGCAAAGTAGCCGTTCAGGTCGTTCTCAATCGTGTCGATCAACACCCGCTTGCGCTCCTGGAGCCAGGCCGCATACAGCGCCAGATCGCGCCGGTAGGCAGAGAGCGTGTTTTTGGACAGCCCTTCTTCCAGCCACAAGGCATCAATGAAAGCGTCGATGGAAGCATCACCCAGCATCACGCAGGCCCACAGCGAAAAAAAGTTGTTGATGCATGGTCGTTGTTGCCCCTGAAACTCAAAGCTGCGTGAAAGAAATGAACGCCCAGTTTACCGTCGCTCCACCCCAGCAGACATGCGCGCTGGAGGGCGTGATGGGGCTGGTATTCTCAAGCCGTGAACTACGCTCAACTTCTGTTTCCCGACTTTTCCCTGATCTTGTGCGGCTACCTGGTGTGCCGCTATACCGCCCTCAACCGGACGGTGTGGGCACAGGTCGAAACACTCGTGTATTTCCTGTTTTTTCCGGTCCTGCTGTTTCACTCGATTGTGAAAAGCCCGCTCGACATCGGTTCCGCTTCCAGCCTGATCGGTGCCGGTTGGGCCGTGATGTTGGCGGGCATTGCCCTGGCTTATTCAATCCCTCATTGGCCGTGGCTGGGTCGGCACATCCCGACACGAGAACATGCCGCCAGCGCCCAGGTGGCTTTTCGTTTCAATTCATTCGTTGCCTTGGCCTTGGCGGACCGGCTGGCCGGGCCACAAGGTTCACTGCTGATCGCCGTGCTGATCGGCGTGTGCGTCCCCTTGAGCAACATTGCTGCCGTGTGGCCCATGGCTCGCCATGCCCAGCGCGGCTTTATCCAGGAACTGGTGCGCAACCCACTCATCATTGGCACGGCCTCCGGCCTGGCGGCGAATCTATTGGGTTTTACGCTACCGCTCTGGCTGGAGCCGACTGTCAGCCGCATCGGCGCCGCCGCTTTGGCGTTGGGCTTGATGGCCGCTGGTGCCGGCATGGAGTTTGGCGCACTCAACAAAGCCAAATCGCTGGCGGTCGCCGTTCTCACTATTCGTCATTTTTTACTGCCGCTGGTGGCGTTTGGACTGTCCCGGCTCTTTCACCTGGATGCCGTTCAAGTCACCGTCTTGCTGGCCTTTTCCGCCCTGCCAACCGCCTCCAGTTGCTATGTGCTGGCGGCACGCATGGGGTATGACGGCGCTTATGTGGCCGGGCTGGTGACCTTGTCCACCGTCTTCGGCATCTTGAGTTTGCCATTTGCCCTGGGAGTTTTACAAGCGCTTTAGTGATCTGAAAATGTACTAAAAGCACATGTCATCGAATTTCTCAACTCCCCTTCAGATGAAATATCGCAATATGGCTACATATTGCTTTGCGCGATGGGAAACAGGACTATTTGATGACTCAATCGACAAAAAACACGACCCCTCCTCTTCAAAAAATCCAGACTCCTTCTTTTTTACGCCGCCTTTCGATCGCCTTTAGCGCATTTTTCAGAATTTTGTCGGATTCCGAATTTGCAGCACGTGTCCAAGGCTGGCAGCAAGGCAAAGAGATAGCGCAGCCCCAAGCACCCGCGCCAACGACCGTTGCCCCCGCTCCCTCGAAAGCCGCGAGCCCTGACGCCGCCCTGCAACTGCTGGGTTTATTGCAGCGTGATGCACGCCTGATCGATTTCACCCAGGAAAATCTGAACAACTACTCCGACGCCGAGATCGGTGGCGTGGCCCGCGTGGTACATGAAGGCTGCAGCAGGGTACTGCGCGAACACTTCACCATCACACCGGTGCGCCAGGAAACCGAGGGCAGCCGGATCACCCTGAACGGCGGTTTCGATGCCCGTGCGATCCGCTTGACCGGCAACGTCGTCGGCCAGGCGCCCTTTCAGGGCCACATCAGCCATCGCGGCTGGCGCGCCACCGAGATTCGGCTGCCCAAACTGGGCGACAGCCATGATGTGACCGTGCTGGCCCAGGCCGAGGTCGAGCTATGAGCGACCCCCGGTTTTCTATCGGGATTGACTTGGGCACCACCCACTGCGCCCTGGCTTATGTGGACATCACCGCCAGCGAGGGCGAAACAACCAGTTACGGCGTCCTTGATATTCCCCAGTTGACCGCCCCCGGCACCGTCGAATCCGCGCTCTTGCTGCCTTCATTTTTGTACCTGCCGCACGCCGATGAACTGGCCGCCGGCGACCTGAGCCTGCCGTGGTCCGGCGAGCAGGATTACGCCGTGGGGGAATTCGCGCGAGCGCGGGGCGCGCAGACACCGATCCGGCTGGTGTCGAGTGCCAAGAGCTGGCTGTGCCACGCCGGGGTGGACCGGCGTGCCGCCATCTTGCCCAACGACGCCCCACCCGAAGTGGCGCGGGTCTCGCCGCTGGAAGCCTCCACCCGCTATCTGGCCCATTTGCGCCAGGCGTGGGACGACGCCCACCCTGAGGCTCCATTTGATGAGCAGGACATCACCGTCACCATTCCCGCCTCCTTTGACCCGGCCGCGCGCGAGCTGACCCTGGATGCCGCCCGGGCCGCAGGCTACACCTCCTTGACCTTGCTGGAAGAACCGCAGGCGGCCCTGTACAACTGGATTCAGACCAGTGCAGGCCGCTGGCGCAAAGACGTCAAACCGGGCGACATCATTCTGGTGGTTGACGTCGGCGGCGGCACCAGCGACTTCTCCCTGATTGCCGTGCTGGAGCGCGAAGGCAATCTGGAACTGCACCGGGTGGCTGTGGGCGATCACATCCTGCTAGGCGGCGACAACATGGACCTGACGCTGGCCCATGGCGTGGCCCGCAAGCTGGCCGCCGAGGGCAAGCAGCTCGACCCCTGGCAAATGCGCGCCCTCACCTATGCCTGCCGCGCGGCCAAGGAAAGCCTGTTGAGCGACTCCACGCTTGAGGTGCAGCCGATTGTGGTGCCCAGCCGCGGCTCGAAACTGATCGGAGGCTCCATCCGCACCGAACTCACCCGGGAAGAGGTGCGCAGCATCATCCTGGAAGGCTTTTTCCCTGAGGTGGACTCGTCCACGCGCCCGGCCAGCCGCACCCGAGGTGGCTTGACGCAACTGGGCCTGCCCTATGCGCAGGACGCAGGCGTTACACGCCATCTGGCGGCCCTGCTGGGTCGGCAAGTGACGGCCACCGCTGAACTGGAAGGGTTTGCCGGCAAGCTTGATGCGAGCGCCAGCTTTCTCCACCCGACAGCCGTTTTGTTCAACGGGGGCGTCTTCAAATCCGATGTTCTGGCTGAACGCACGCTGGCCACCCTCAATCGCTGGCTTGCGGCCGAAAACGCCGAGCCGGCCCGCCTGCTCGCTGGCGCCGACCTGGACCTGGCCGTGGCACGCGGTGCCGCTTACTACGGCTATGTACGGCGCGGCCAGGGCGTGCGCATTCGCGGCGGCACGGCACGCGCGTATTACGTCGCGGTGGAATCATCCATGCCCGCAATACCCGGCGTGGAGCCGCCGGTGCAAGCCTTGTGCGTCGCCCCCTTTGGCATGGAAGAAGGGACCGAGGCCAATCTGGACAGGCAGGAATTCGGCCTGATCGTGGGCACACCGGTCCACCTTCGCTTCTTCGGCTCGTCCGTGCGGCGCCAGGACCAAATTGGCACCTTGCTCGATTTCTGGCAAGCCGACGAACTGCAGGAACTGGGTGAAATACAGGCCACCCTGCCCGCAGAGGGCCGACCACCGGGCGAAGTCGTTCAAGTCAGATTGCGCGCCACCGCCACCGAAACCGGCACCCTGGAACTGAACGCCGTGGCCACCCAGAGCGACGAACATTGGAGGGTAGAGTTCGACGTGCACGACAACGGCTAGAACCGCGCTTGATGAGCCACTACCTTGTCGGCATTGACCTCGGTACCACCCATACCGTCGTCGCCTATGCTCCCCTGAACCCGCCAACCGGGCCGTTTGCCGACATTCATTTATTTGAAATTGAGCAACTGGTGGCCCCCGGCGAGCTGGCCGCCCGGCCCTTGCTGCCCTCGGTCCGCTACCACGCAGCCGCTGGCGAGCTGGCGTCCGAAACCTTGCAATTACCCTGGCCCATGGCGGATGAGGCCTACCAGGAACACGTCGTGATCGGGCAACTGGCACGCCAGCTCGGCGCGCAAGTGCCGGGCCGCCTGGTGAGCAGTGCCAAGAGCTGGCTATCCCATCCCAAGGTGGATCGCCTGGCGCCGATCCTGCCCTGGGGCGCGGCGCCCGATGTGCCCAAGATCTCGCCGGTGGCAGCCAGTGCCAGCTACTTGAGCTACATGCGCTCGGCCTGGAACTGGCAGTTTCCCCAAAGTCCGCTGGAACAGCAGGAGTTGGTGCTCACGGTGCCCGCCTCGTTTGATGAAGGCGCACGCGCCCTGACCTTGAGCGCCGCACACCAAGCCGGGCTGCCCAGACTGCGTCTGCTGGAAGAACCGCAGGCCGTGTTTTACGACTGGCTCCTGCGCCACCGCGACCGCCTGGTTTCTGAATTGGCGCAGACCCGGTTGGTGCTGGTGTGCGATGTGGGCGGCGGCACCACCGACCTCAGCCTGATCAAAGTGACACTGCACGAGGGCCAGCCCCAACTGACCCGCATCGGCGTTGGCAACCATCTGATGCTAGGCGGCGACAACATGGACCTGACTCTGGCGCATGTGGTCGAGACCCGCATGACCAATACGGCAGGCGTACAAGGCGCGCCCCGGCTATCGGCTGGCCAGCTCGCCCAACTGATGGAGCGTTGCCGCGCCGCCAAAGAGCAATTGCTGGCCGCCGATGCACCCGTGCAAACCCAGGTCACCGTGTTGGGCAGCGGTTCGCGCCTGATTGGCGGCAGCCGCACCATCACCCTCACGCGCCTGGAGGTCGAACACCTCCTCGTGGACGGATTCTTCCCGCAGGTCGAGGCCAGCGATCACGCCCAACAGGGCGGCAGCGGCATCATCGAGTTTGGCCTGCCCTACGCGCGCGACCCGGCCATCACCCGCCACATTGCGGACTTTTTAAGGCAGCACGCGCAGACCATGCCCGACACCTTGCTGCTCAACGGCGGCGTGTTCCGCGCTGACGCCCTGGTGAAGCGGCTCGAACAAACACTCGGCGCCTGGCGCGGCGCCCCCTTGCGACTGCTGCACAACGACAACCCCGACATCGCCGTGGCGCGCGGCGCAGTGGCTTATGCCTTGTCGCAACAAGGACTCGCGCCCCACATTGGCGGCGGGTCGGCGCGCAGCTACTTCCTGCGGCTAACGGGCCACCGCGGCGTGTGTATCCTGCCGCGCGGCAGCGAACCCGGCCACGAAATCGTCCTGACAGGCCGGACCTTTGCCCTGCGTGTCGGGCAACCGGTGCGCTTCCATCTGTTCACCTCGGTGGCCGATACGGCGGAGCAAGTGCCGTTTGAACTCGGTGCCTTGGTCAACCTGGACGATGGAAAATTTGCACGCCTGCCCCCGATTGCTATCGTTTTAAGAGCTACTCATGCACAGGATACGGGGGCTAGAACCCTAAATAGCTTAAAAGAAGTGCCCGTACAACTGGCCGTTTCGCTCACCGAGGTGGGCACCCTGGAAATGCACTGCATCAGCCTGACTGATGCCAGCCAGCGCTGGCTGCTCGAATTTGACTTGCGCCACCAGGAAACCGGATCAGCCCCGGCCTCTGAGAGCGGCACCGAAGACCTCCTGGCCGCCGCGCGCCTGATTGAGGCGATTGAAAAAATCGACCGCATTTTCGGCCCCGGCAAACAGGCCGTGGATGCCAAAGAGGTCAAGCAACTGCGCGTCCAACTGGAGCACATCCTGGGCGACCGTGAGCAATGGGCCACGCCCGCCTTGCGCCAGTTGTTCGACGCCTTGTGGCAGCGCGCACGGGGTCGGCGCCGCTCGGCGGAGCATGAACGGGTGTGGCTCAATCTGACGGGCTATTGCCTGCGCCCCGGCTTTGGCGATCCGCTGGACGAGTGGCGGCTGCAGCAACTCTGGACCCTGTTTGAGCCCGGCGTCCAGCATGGCCATGACAAGCAGGTCTGCACGGAATGGTGGACGCTGTGGCGACGCGTCGCGGGCGGTCTGGCGGCACCTGAACAATTGCGCCTGCTCGATGACTTTGCCTATAACGTGCACAGCCATGAATTCAGCATGGAAGCAAGCAAAACCAAACCAGTCAAAGGCAGTGAGGAAGACATGCTGCGCCTGGGCGCCTCACTGGAGCGCATCCCGGTGGACTACAAGATCGAAATTGGCGTCTGGCTATTGGGCCGCCTGCGCAAATCGGCCACCGCCTTGCTCAAGCGCAGCAACCCCGACCCGGCCAGCGATGGTCGCAACCTGTGGGCACTCGGCCGCCTCGGTGCCCGCCAGCCGGTCTATGGCAACCTGCACGATGTGGTGCCACCCGAGACCGCAACAGCCTGGATCGAAACCCTGCTGACGCTGGACTGGAAGCGCATTGAGCCCGCCGCCTTTGCCACAGTACATCTGGCCCGCGTGACCAACGACCGCGCCCGCGACCTGCCGCTGGCACTGCGAGAACGCATCATGGGACGGTTAAAAGCGATCAACGCGCCGCCGATCTGGATCGACATGGTTCGTCAAAAAGTGGAGCTGGACGCAGCCACCGAGCGCCGCATCCTGGGTGAATCCCTGCCGCCGGGCTTGAAACTGATTGCCTGAAGGGCGCCGTGTCACCGACCGTCGATTCCAACCGACCCACTGTTCCAAATGTCGCTTGATTTTTTAACCAGCTTGGGGTGCGCGATCAAGTGCAATGACTCCAGCGTTGACAAGGCGAACAGGACATCTGCCGGAAAGCCCTCTCTTGGCGCCCCCCTTTGGTACATCAGTAATTCGTCCATCAACTCATTGAACTCAGGATGCCCCCAAAATAGCTTGAGTTTTGCCCCGATAGAGGGGAATGCCTCATTGACCAATTTGAAATCGCCAATTTTCTCGATCATTGTTTACCTCATACCAGCGCCAACAGGCGCGGATGCACCATATGCCAAGCGGTTGGCCGTTGTCAACAACGATGCTATGTCGTACCACGGCCATTTGACATCCCCCAATTGAAGGATATTGAGAGATGGCTTTATAAACCATTGATCTGCATCAAGATATTTCTCTGTAGCAGACAGTGGTGACGGATATGCTCACCGTCGCGCAGCCCACGTTGGGCTGCCTGTGATCAAAACGGCGCTCGTTCAATCGTTCGGCCGCCCCAGCCTCCCAGGCTGTATCGGCGCCCGCCAGCCGGTCTATGCAACGGAAAGGTCGCCGGCAGGCGTACTACCAAGTTGGCCAAAATCGGAAATGAAAAAAGAGCAAGCATGCATATCAATTTGAAAAACGAACACTGGGCGTTCGTTTCGACTGAGACAGCGGACCGCAACAAAATCCGGTTCGCCATAGCGGCGGTACTGGTTTCAGCCCTGATCTTTTTGGTTGCTGCACCATTCGCGAAAGTACCGCTCACCCAGGTTCCGGCTTTCATCCCGATTTACGTTTCGTCGCTCGTACTCTCCGATCTGATCACTGCGGCGCTGTTGTTCGGCCAATTTAGCGTCCTGCGTTCGGTATCGCTGCTGGTGATGGCCGGCGGTTACTTCTTTACCGCATCCATCACAGCGGCTTACGCCCTGATTTTTCCGGGCTTGTTCTCGCCCTCCGGCCTGTTCGGCGCCGGTTCACAAACCACTTCGGCCATGTACATGTTCTGGCATGGCGGCTTTCCACTGGTCGTCATCGCTTACGCCTTGATCAAAAACAAGGAACATAAAGCCCCCGTCCCCAGCAGCCCATTGCGCGCCAACGCCCACGTCACCATTGTCTCCACGATCACGGTCATACTTGCCATCGTGCTCGGGTTCACGCTGTTTGCCACCCGCGGGCATGCGTACATCCCGGAATTTCTTCATGGCAACCTGACCACCGATACCGGACGCATCTTCCTGTTCAGCATCTGGATGCTGAGTCTTCTTGCCCTGTTGACGCTGTGGCGGCGCAGGCCGTTCACCGTGCTCGACGTGTGGCTGCTGGTCGTGATGTGCGTGTGGCTGTTCGACATCGCTTTGTCCGCGATTCTGAACACTGGCCGTTACGACCTGGGCTGGTACGTCGGACGAATCTACGGCCTGTTGGCAGCGAGTTTTTTGTTGATTGTGCTGCTGATCGAAGACAGCAGGCAGTATGCCCGGCTGGTTCAGATGTCCATCGAATTAAGTACCGCGAACAAGGCGCTTGAGAAGTTGTCCCGCCATGATGGATTGACGGAAGTTGCCAACAGACGCTTCTTCGACGAGTACCTGGGCGATCAAATCGCCATCACAAGACGTCACCAACGGCCATTGGCGCTTGTTCTGTGCGACGTAGATCACTTTAAAGCTTACAACGACCACTATGGGCACCAGAGCGGTGACGTATGTCTGAAACAGGTGGCTGCCGCCCTGCAGTCCTGCTGCCAGCGACCCGCCGACATGGCGGCACGCTACGGTGGCGAAGAGTTTGCCCTGATCCTCCCTGACACCGATCTAAATGGTGCGATTCAAATTGCCGAAGCAGCCAGAAAAGCGGTGACCCACTTGGAAATTCCTCACGAACATTCCTCCGCAGGGCCTGTCGTCAGCATCAGTTGCGGCGTTGCTCTACTCTTGAATAGTGACATGACAGCAGCGCAACTGATAGCGGCTGCCGATCAATGCCTCTACCAAGCGAAAGCCCTGGGGCGCAATCGGGTGGTGTGTGCGGAGCCGAATGTCTTGAATTTCGCGCCCAAAAGAAAAATATCGACGGCCGCGGAGGTCGCCAATCTTGCTCAGGCGTGCGAAGCACGCGACGGATAAATCAGCACAGAATCGGACTTCAGGCGCATGTTGTCAGTTTCAGCGTCCTCGATCAATTGACCCGTGCTCGTACTCGGACGACTCTGAAACGTCTCGCTGATTTCCTCTTCAATGCGGGCGATCCGCTCCGCATACATCTTGGTCAGGGCGCTATGGTGCTCGGCGGCAGCCTGATGCTCGACCCGTCTCACATTGGCCTCTTCCAGATACTCGCGGGATTTGCGAATGTGTGCATCAGCCTGTCGTTCAAATAGATAAAACCTCATGTTGATCCTTCCTGTACGCACGGCCAAGGGATTGCACAAGAAACCTGGATCGTCAGAAACAGTTTTGGCCTGGTACGCCGTGATGATCCATGAAAACTTTTTATCTGATTTGCGTCTGATCAAGCGCCATAGCAAGTAGGCGCTTGACCCGACACATTGGCGAAAAGTTCGATTTATCGGTAAAACGCTTCGACCTTGCCTTTCAATTTGATCAACAGGGGTTTGCCTTTGCGGTCCACCGTTTTGCCGGCGGGCACCTTGACCCAGCCTTCGCTGATGCAGTACTCCTCGACATCCACGCGCTCTTTGTCATTGAATCGAATACCGATGTCATGTTCAAAAACAGCAGCGACGTGAAAGGGGCTGCGCGCGTCAGCGGAGAGATGGTCGGGCAGAGCGGGTAATTGAGTGGTGTCGTTCATGGATAGCTTTAATTAAATAACGTAAATCGACCCCAATTTTCCCTGATTTGAACCGTGTCGGAACCCTGCCCGGTATTTCCTTTGGATGACGCCACGAAACGCAACGATGCGTTATTGCGCCAGCGCCCAGGCCACATGCTCACGCACCAGCTCGCTGGGGTGATCCCGGCGCGTCTCAAGCGCTTGCACCACTTCAGGCGCTGGCGCCTGGCGCAGGGCGTTGCCCATGGCCACGGCGATATTGCGCAGCCAGCGTTCATGGCCGATGCGCCGGATCGGGCTGCCTTCGGTGAAGCGCAAAAACTCTTCCTCGGTCCAGGCCAGCAGCGCCACCAACTGGCTGCCCGCCAGGCCCTGGCGCTCATCAAAATCGGGCAAGGCGCTGCGTTGCGCAAACTTGTTCCACGGGCACACCAACTGGCAATCGTCACAACCGTAGATGCGGTTGCCGATAAGAGGCCGCAGTTCCAGCGGGATCGGCCCCGCATGTTCGATGGTGAGGTAGGAGATGCAGCGCCGGGCGTCCAACTGGTGCGGCGCGACGATGGCCTGCGTCGGGCACACCTCGATACAGGCGCTGCAACTGCCGCAATGGTGCGCCACCGGCTCGCTCAGGGGCAGCGCCAGATCCACATAAATTTCGCCCAGGAAAAACATCGATCCGGCTTCACGGCTCAACAGCAGCGTGTGCTTGCCGCGCCAGCCCTGGCCGCTGCGGGCGGCCAGCTCGGCCTCCAGCACCGGTGCGGAATCGGTGAACACGCGGTGCCCAAACGGGCCCATCTCGGCCGCGATGCGGTCGCTCAGTTTTTGCAGTCGGCTGCGCAGCACCTTGTGGTAGTCCCGCCCCCGCGCATAGACCGACACAATGCCCTCCTTGGAGTGCTTCAGGCGGTCAAACTCGATGGCCTGCCAGCCCTCGGGCGTGCTCGCGGGCAAATAATCCATGCGGACCGTGATGACACTCACGGTGCCGGGCACCAGCTCGGCGGGACGGGCGCGCTTGAGGCCGTGCGCCGCCATGTAGCCCATGTCGCCATGGAAACCGCGCGCCAGCCAAGCCGATAATCCGGCTTCTGATGAAGATAAATCCACACCCGCCACGCCAATTTGGGAGAATCCCAGCTCCCGGGCCCATGCCTGAATTCTGGAGATCCATTGCTGGCTGTCGATATGCGTATTGAGGTTGCTCACACCCCCATTGTAAAAAGTCTGCTCTGGCCCGATGAGGCGGCCACGCAATTGTTTGCCGCGGCACTGGCAGGGCAGCCCGCCCTGCGCAGTGCTTTTATCGAACTGCATGGCGACCTGGGGGCCGGCAAGACCACGCTGGTGCGGCACCTGCTGCGCGCCCTGGGTGTACCGGGGCGGGTCAAAAGCCCGACCTACGCGGTGGTGGAACCCTACGAACTGCCGGCGCTGGGCCTCAAGGTCTGGCACTTTGATTTTTACCGCTTCAGCGACCCGCGCGAATGGGAAGACGCCGGCTTTCGCGACATCTTTGCCAGCCCCGGCCTGAAGCTGGCCGAATGGCCGGAAAAAGCCGCCGGGTTCATCCCCCGGGCCGATCTGGTCATTCATCTGGAAACACTTGACGATGAGGCCCGGCAAGTGACCCTGACGGCGCAAACCGAGCGAGGCCAGGCCTTGTTGCAGGCCGCCAGCCCGGATGCCGAGCCCGCCCGTGACAAGGACCGCCCATGAAACGCCGCAGTCTTTTGCAGACCGGCACACTGCTGCTTTTGCTGGGTGAGCAGCAACTGGCCAGCGGCGCCACGATTGTGGCGGTGCGGGTGTGGCCCGCGCCCGACTACTCGCGCGTCACGATCGAGTCGGACGCCGAACTCAAGGTCAAACATTTTTTTGTCACCAAGCCTCCCCGCCTGGTGGTGGACGTGGAGGGCATTGACCTCAACCCGACCTTGAAGGAAATCGTGGCCAAAGTCGGCCCCGCCGACCCCACCATTGACGGCATCCGGGTCGGGCAATACGCCCCCAAGGTGGTGCGCCTGGTGGTGGACTTGAAGCAGCCGGTAACACCGCAGGTGTTCACGCTGACCCCGATCGCGGCCTACCAGCACCGGCTGGTGTTTGACCTGTACGCCACCCTGGTGGCCGACCCGCTGGAAGCGCTGATTGCCGAGCGGCTCAAAGACAGCCCGGCCGTTCAGGCACCAGTGGACCCTTTGGGCGAACTCATCGCCCAGAAAACCCAGAAACCAGGCACTCAGGACGATGGCACGGCGACCAAAGCGGCCCCGTCCAAACCGGCAAATGCTACACAATCAATAGCTGGTGGTGTAGATTCCACGGGGGCTAGAGGCCAAAAAGACTTAAAAAATGGCACCGATCGCCTGATCATCATTGCGCTGGACCCGGGGCATGGCGGCGAAGACCCCGGTGCCATCGGCCCCGGTGGCACACGCGAAAAAGACGTGGTGCTGCGCCTGGCGCACCGGCTGCGCGACCGCATCAACGCCACCACCATCAAGGGCAACACCATGCGCGCCTACCTGACGCGCGATGCCGATTTTTTCGTGCCGCTGGGCGTGCGGGTACAAAAGGCGCAGCGAGTGCAAGCCGATCTGTTCGTCAGCATCCATGCCGATGCGTTTTTTACCCCGCATCCGCAAGGCGCCAGCGTGTTTGCGCTGAGTCAGGGCGGGGCATCGAGTACGGCGGCGCGCTGGATGGCGGCCAAGGAAAACAAGGCCGATCTGGTGGGCGGCCTAAACATCAAGGCCAAGGATGCGCAGGTCAAGCGCGCCTTGTTCGACATGAGCACCACGGCCCAGATCAACGATAGCCTGAAGCTGGGCGGCGCCATGCTGGGCGAAATCGGCCGGGTGGGCAAGCTGCACAAAGGCAAGGTGGAGCAAGCCAGCTTTGCGGTGCTCAAGGCGCCCGATATTCCCAGTGTGCTGGTGGAAGCGGCCTTCATCAGCAACCCCGAAGAAGAGGCCAAGCTCAACAGCGACGCGTACCAGGAGCAACTGGCCAACGCCTTGATGCGCGGGATTGAAGCTTACTTCTCGAAGAACCCGCCCTTGGGCCGAAATCGCACGGTTTAAGCCTGACGGCGTGCCTTCCAGGCGCCATACAAGATCACCAGTCCCGGAATCAGAATCATGGCCCAGATGATTTTGTCCAGATGCGCTTTGACAAACGGGAAGTTGCCGAAGAAATAGCCGATGGTGACGATGCCGACGACCCACAGTGCGCCGCCGGTCACATCAAAAAACGTGAACTTGGCGCGACTCATCTTGGCCACGCCCGCCACAAACGGGGCAAACGTGCGCAAAAAAGGCATGAAGCGCGCCGCCACCAAAGTGATGCCGCCGTAGCGTTCGTAAAAGTCATGCGCCCGGTTGAAGGCCGCTTTGTTGAACAATCTGGAGTCTTCCCACTTGAACACCCGGGGGCCAAAATAGCTGCCAATCGCGTAATTGGACTGGTTGCCCAGCACCGCCGCCGCCAGCAGCAGGCTCACCGACAGCGTGTAGTCCATCAAGCCGACGCCGCACATGGCGCCCACCACAAACAGCAGCGAGTCGCCGGGCAGGAACGGCATGATGACCACGCCGGTTTCCACAAAAATGATGAGGAACAACAAGGCATACACCCACAGGCCGTAGTTCTGCACAAACACCTCAAGATGCTTGTCCACGTGGAGGATGAAGTCGAAGAGATAAGTAAGGATTTCCATGGGGCCGGATTATCCCTGCTCACTCAAAGGGCCTAATTGTTGTGAGGGGTGGTGGAAGATGTGCTCGGCCCCATTGCCGCCATCACCGAGGCCAAGGTGCGTATGCCCTGCTGAATCAGATCGCTGGTCAGGCTGGCATAACCCAGGATCAAACCGGCGGGCCGGGCTGGCAGGGGCGAAGACGGGTTGGCAAACAAGGGCGAAACCGGGTAGACGCCAACGCCTTGGCCGCGGGCCGCGGCCACCAGCGCAGGCTCGTCCTGCGACTGCAGGGAGGGCAGCCACAGCACCACATGCAGTCCCGCCGCCGTGCCACTGACCCGGACATCGCCTGGAAGGTGACGCGCAATGGCGTCCAGCAAGGCGGACCGGCGGCGCTCGTGCTCCCGTCGCATGCGCCGCACATGGCGCTCGTAGGCGCCGCTGTCAATCAGTGACGCCAGGACCCGCTGCTCCAGTACCGGCGCATGGCGGTCGGTCAGCCGCTTGGCTTGCCGGAACACCGGCACCAGCTCCGGCGGCAACACCAGGTAGCCCAGTCGAAGCTGTGGGGACAGCGCCTTGGAAAACGTGCCGATGTAGATCACGCGGCCATCGGTGTCGATCGACTGCAGCGCATCGATCGGGCGCTGGCCGTAACGAAACTCGCCGTCGTAGTCGTCCTCGACGATCCAGGCGTCGCGGCCTTGCGCCCATTGCAGCAGCTCCAGGCGCCGTCCGATGGGCAACACCCCGCCCAGCGGGAACTGGTGCGATGGCGTCACGTACGCCAGGCGGACACGCTCGTCCTGGGACAGCAGGGCGGTATCCAGGCCATGCTCGTCCACCGGCGTTGTCAGGCATCTGGCGCCAGTGGCCTCAAAGCAGCGCTTCGCCATCAGGTAGCCGGGGTCTTCAAAGACAAAGGCATCGCCGGCATCCAGCAGCAGCCGCGCGCACAGGTCGATGGCCTGCTGCGAGCCGTGCACCACCAGGATCTGCTCGGCCTCGCAGGTCAGCCCCCGGGCGCGACGCAAATAACCCTGGAGGGCGCGCCGCAGCAAGGCGTCGCCTTCGGGCGGGCCGTAGTAAAGGCTGCTTTGCTGACGCAGCAGTTCAGCCTGGTAGGCACGCCGCCAGACCAGGGTCGGAAAGTCCCGGGCAGCCACCGCGCCGTACAGGAAGTCGATGCGGACCGGTTCCGCGTGCGGCCATGCCGGCATACCGATGCCTGTCAGGCGGCGCCCAAACCCGGACAGGGCTGGCGCACGCTTGACGCGTTGGTTGGCGTTGGCGCCGGTTGAGGCGGGCGCCGCCAGCGGGCTGGCCACCCGGGCCGCCCGCCCCAAGGCCGTGACCAGGAAACCCTCGGCCGCCAGTTGCTCGTAGGCGGCGGTGACGGTGGTGCGCGACACCGCCAACTCGGCGGCCAGGGCTCTGGTGGAGGGCGCGCGTGCGCCGGGGACCAGCGTGCCGTCGGCCATCTGGGTGCGCAGCAGGTCGTAAATTCGGCGTCCGGCCCCGGTGGCGCCGGGGTGGTGGTCAGTGGATTGGCGAAACTGGACCATAAATAATTGTTAAAACTGGACCTTCCCATTGTGCCGGTTGTGAGCGACAGTGCCAAGGATCACTCATCCACTTATTCATTCACGATGTACATCCCTGACCACTTTGCTGAAACCCGGCCTGACGAACTTGCCCGCATCATCCGCGCGCACCCGCTGGGCATGCTCGTCACCCAAGGGAGCGCCGGACTGGATGCGGATCACATCCCGTTCGAGTTCGATGCGGGCGTTGGAACGCCGGGTGTTCTGTCGGCCCATGTGGCCCGTGCCAACCCGCTGTGGCAGCGCTGCCCCACGGGCACGCCGGTGATGGTCGTGTTTCGCGGTGCCGAGGCCTACATCTCGCCCAACTGGTATCCGAGCAAGCATGAGAGCCATCGCCAGGTGCCGACCTGGAACTACGAGGTTGTGCACGCGCATGGCACGATCACCATTCATGAGGACGAGCGCTTCGTTCGCCGCATCGTCGCGCGCCTGACACGGCGTCACGAGGCGGCCGAACCCCGGCCCTGGAAGATGGGCGACGCCGCGCCCGAGTACATCGACACCCTGCTGCGCAACATCGTCGGCATCGAGATCACCCTCACCTCGCTGGTGGGCAAGGTCAAGCTCAGCCAGAACAAAGAGGCGCGTGATCGCCTCAACGCCGCCGATACCCTGGAGGCCCGGGGGCGCAGCAACATGGCACAGGCCATGCGCAACGCCGGGTGAGCCACAAACGGCCCTTCCTCCCCCGCAGATCACACCCACACCATGTCATTCATCCCTTTTCTGATTGCCGCCCTGGTTCTGGCCCTCACCCCCGGTCCGGGTATCGCTTACGTCGTTGCGCGCACGGTCGCAGGCGGTCGCTCGGAAGGCCTGGCTTCATGCCTGGGCACCGGCCTGGGTGGCTTGCTCCATGTGCTTGCGGCGGCGCTGGGCCTGTCGCTGCTCATTGCCCAGTCCGCCGTGGCGTTCAACTTGCTCAAGTACATCGGGGCGGCCTATCTGGTGTACCTCGGCATTCGCCTGTTGCTGCGCTCGGAACAGCCGGTCATGGTCAACGCCGTGGCGCCTCAAGGTGCGCGCCGCGCCCTGGTCGAGGGCGTGGTGGTCGAGGCCTTGAACGTCAAGACGGCGCTGTTCTTTCTGGCCTTCCTGCCCCAGTTTGTCGCGCCGGGCGAGCCCCTGGCGCCGCAGTTGGTGTTGCTTGGATGCATCTGCGTTTTTCTCAACACGCTGGTGGATGTCGTGGCGGTCTTTGCGGCCCATCGCTTGCTCAAGTCAGATGCTGCCCGGGCCGCACGCGCTCGCCTGATGACCCGTGTGTCGGGCATCACGATGCTGGGTTTGGGGGCTTTCCTGGCGCTGGCTCGGCGTGAAGCCTGAATACGGCCAGTCACTTCAAACGGTATTAATCGTTCGTTTCGGCGCAGCTTGAGGCGTCAGCCCCGCCGTGCCGCCTCGATCGCGGCAATGTCGATCTTCCCCATCGTCATCATCGCGTCAAACGCGCGCTTGGCCGCCGCGCGATCAGGATCGGTCATCGCGGCCAAGAGGGCGCGTGGCGTGATCTGCCACGACAGCCCCCACTTGTCCTTGCACCAGCCGCAGTCGCTTTCCTGGCCGCCATTTTGGGTGATCGCGTTCCACAAACGGTCGGTTTCTGCCTGGTCGTCGGTTGCAATCTGAAACGAGAACGCCTCGCTGTGTTTGAACTGCGGGCCGCCGTTCAACCCGACGCAGGGAATGCCGGCCACGGTGAACTCGACCGTGAGGACATCGCCCTCCTTGCCGTCGGGATAGTCGCCCGGCGCGCGCATGATTTTGCCCACCGCGCTGTCGGGGAAGGTCTCGGCATAAAACCTGGCGGCCTCGACGGCGGTGCCATCAAACCACAGGCAGATCGTGTTCTTGTTGGCCATGTCGTTTCTCCTGAAGGGTGGAAGCTGCTCAGTGAGCATTGATCGGCGTTTCCGTGTGCATGGCACAGCGCCAGCCGTGGTCGGTCTTGATCCAGGTCGAGGTGTCGTTCATTTCCTGCTCCATGGTGGCGCCCTTGCTGCGCGGCGCGACACCCTGCTTGACGCGGTAGGAAAGGATCGCCGTCGAGTCGCTCGGAAACACGACCTCCATGTCCTTGAGTTCAAACGAGTTGACCACCATGGCGCCGTGGTCCGCCATCTGACGGTAGCCCGCATGATCGAATTTGATCGCGCCGTGCGGGCTGACCATGAACGCCGGCTCGCAGAGCAGGTTCAACGCCACATCGGTTTCGTGGTCCACCATCGACTGCCAAAACTTCCTTTCGAGGTCGACCAGGGTCGAGCTTGGGTTCTGCATTTCGGTCTCCTTGCAATGAGGGGGGCTCCAATTATCCTGATCGCGGCGACTTTTGTCTGTCGGACTGCGCTGATACGGCGGTAGGGGGACCCGCCATAAATCTAAAATAGCGCCGGTGAACGCCCCTCTCATCCCCTCCCCCCGCCGCCCGATTCGTGAACTGCCCGACGAGCTGATCAGCCAGATTGCCGCCGGCGAGGTGGTGGAACGCCCGGCCTCGGTGGTGCGCGAGTTGGTGGACAACGCGCTGGACGCCGGCGCCACCCAAGTCACGGTGCGCCTGCTGGCCGGCGGCGTGCGGCTGATTTCGGTCGAAGACGACGGCGCGGGCATCCTGCCGGATGAACTGCCGATTGCCCTCAAGCGCCACGCCACCAGCAAGATCAGCAACCTGCACGACCTGGAGTCTGTCGGCACCATGGGGTTTCGCGGCGAGGCGCTGGCCGCTATTAATTCAATAGCTGACTGCGCACTGTTATCAAGGGCTACAGGCCAAAATTATGCTTATTTACTGGATGGACGCACGGGCGAGCTGAAACCGGTGGCACGCAGCACCGGCACCACGGTCGAAGTCAAAGAGCTGTTCTTCAGCACCCCGGCGCGGCGCAAATTCCTCAAGACCGATGCCACGGAGCTGGCGCATTGCGTGGAGGCGGTGCGCCGCCACGCGCTGGCCCGGCCCGATGTGGGCTTTGCCATCTGGCACGAAGGCAAGCTGGTGGAGCAATGGCGCCGTTGCGAGAGCCGCGCTTTTGCCCTGGCCGCGCTGGAGCAGCGTCTGGCCGATGTGCTGGGCGCCGACTTTGTCGAGCGCTCGGTGTGGGTGGACTACCAGACCAGCGCCAGCCGCCCCGACAACACGCCGCAGGTGCGGGTGTGGGGCCGCGCCGGCATCCCCGACGCGGCACGTTCGCGGGCCGACCAGCAGTTTTGCTACGTCAACGGCCGCTTTGTGCGCGACAAGGTGATCACCCACGCCGCCCGTAGCGCCTACGAGGACGTGCTGCACGGCCACCGCCAGCCGGTCTATGCGCTGTACATCGAGATCGACCCGACCCGCGTGGACGTGAACGTGCACCCCACCAAGATCGAAGTGCGCTTTCGCGACAGCCGCGAAGTGCATCAGGCGGTGCGCCATGCGGTGGAAGATGCGCTGGCGGCGCCGCGTGCCGCGCTCGCCGCCTTGGCCGGTGCGACCGCCCCGCAGGCGGAAACAGCTTATTTGGCCCCAAAACCTGAAAATCAGGAATTTTTTACGTCAAATCGGCCTCTAGCCCCTATGTACTCTGCCCAGGCAGCTATGAATCTAGGAGCAGAAGCCGGCCACCGAGTAAGCGACCTGGGGCTGCTGTGGCACAAAAGCGAACCGGCGCAAACCGCTCTTGACACCCCGGCGGCGCTGCCCCCTGGCGACTGGCCGCTGGGCCGCGCCTTGGCGCAATTGCAAGGTATCTACATCCTGGCCGAAAACACCCAGGGCCTCGTCATTGTGGACATGCATGCGGCCCATGAGCGCATCGTTTACGAACGGCTGAAGAACCAGATGGCGGCGAATGCCGCGGACGCTGGCAACACCGCGCCCATGCTGCGTAGCCAGCCCTTGCTGATTCCGGTCACCTTTGCGGCGACGCCCAGCGAGGTCACCACGGCGCAAGCCCATGACGAGACCCTGAAAACCCTGGGCCTGGAGATCACCCCGTTCTCCCCCAAGACCCTGGCGGTGCGGGCGGTGCCCACCACGCTGGTCCAGGGCGATGCGGTCGAACTGGCCCGAAGCGTGCTGGCCGAACTGGCCCAGCATGAGGCCAGCACCGTGATCCAGCGCGCCCAAAACGAGCTGCTGGCTACCATGGCCTGCCACGGCGCGGTGCGCGCCAACCGCCAACTGACGCTGGAAGAAATGAACGCGCTCTTGCGCCAGATGGAAGCCACCGAGCGCTCCGACCAGTGCAACCACGGTCGCCCCACCTGGCGCCAGCTTGGCATCAAGGACCTGGACAACCTGTTTCTGCGCGGCCGCTAACAAGCCGCGGGCTAGGGGGTCAGAACGTCATCGGCAGGCGCACGGTCAGCGACAGGTCCGGCGTATCGCGTGTCAGGCCGGCGCCGACCGACACGTTCAGAGAGGTTTTGGGGCTGAGCCGGTAAGAGTAACCGAGCAGCAAGGTGCCCAGTTGCGTTCTGACGGAGCCCGGCACCACTTGGCCATTCAACTCGGTTCTGCCGACCGAGCTGTGGTCGTAACCGATGCTGAAGGACGACTTTTCGTTCAACGCCAGGCCCATGCCGAAGTTGAACCCGAAAACGTCGCCCGGTGCGATGGTTCCCAAAAATTCCCGCTCGCCATTGAGCACCAGACGGCTGATGTTGTCGCGCGAGAAGTTGTGCAGATAAGTCACGCTGCCGAAAAATACCGCCGGGTCGGACGGATACAGCACGGTCAGGCCCGCTTGCAGGGAGTTGAAGCCGGAACCGGTCGGCAAGTCCAGCGGCAAGCCGGTGCCGCTCGCATTGCCGACGCAGCGCTGGGCGCAATCGGTCACGACCTCAAAAGGGTCCTTGCCGGTGCGGGTTTTAAAGCGCAAGGTGCCAATGTAAAAAGGCGAGTCGATGCCGCCGTCATTCAATTGGTAACGTGCGCCTAGCTCGATATCGCCCAGGTGCATGCCGCTTGCCGAGAACACCTGGTCCGTGGCACTGCCGGCGTTGATGGGACGGTTCACCGTGTCATCTGAACGGTACACATAAGGCGCCCGAATCTCCAGTTCAAGCCGGTTGCTCACGCCAAAGCGGGCCGCCAGGGCGGCCGTGACGGTATTGCGCTTGACTTCGCGCACATCCACCAAACCGATCAGCAAGGCGGGAATGATGGTGTACCCCACCAGAGCGACTCGGTTGTTTGACGAGTAACCGTATTGCACCGACGGCTCCAGCACGTAATGGCCTTTGGGGGTGAGCACGCCGGGTTGCTCAAACAGCGGTGCCACCTCGGGCGGGCGACCGTCCGAAACGGGCGCCTGTCCCACCGCCGGGTCCTTGACCTCGGCCTGGGCCATGAGGTCGGGATCGCCTGCTTTACCGGCGCCGCGTTGAGCCGCCAGCTTGTCCCAACTGGCAATGCTTCGCAGTTGATCCAGGGCCGCCTGCTGTTGCGCCACCTTGCGCTCCAGGAAGTCCAGGCGCGTTTGCATGTCCTGCTCGTTGTCCGTCAATGATTGCGCTTGCACCGTTGCGCCCAGAAGCAACGCCACCGCGCAGCCCACCCCACTGAGGGCGGGAAATTTCAAATAGGCCATGAATTTCTTCTCCGTTAGTTTGCGAACCCTGCCGACGTTTTGAGTGTGAAAGAAGCCCCCGGATTCAGGGTTGCGATCCATCAAAAATCGGCGCCCACCGGTGCCGCTTGCCCGCGTGAGAAATATCAACCCAGGAGAGCCGGGCGCCGCTTACGCTAAGCGTCCATCCATGGCGGCGTCAGCCTCACGGCGTGAGCAAGCACATTCCGGCGCCCGGGTGCAAAGGGAAATTTGAAGGAAGCTGCACATGCCGTTAAGACCGTTGCTGAGTGTCACTCTTGGAGACTCCTTGCTCATGCCGGTTCCAGCCGTGCCGCTTTTGTCCTGGAATGTGAATGCGGTCCATGACCTGAGTGCCGCCCGCAAGGCCCTGAAAAACAATCCGTACCCGGTGGGCCTCTTGCTGCTCAGCAAGACCAACAACGCCGATGTCATCGAAGTGGATGCCCTGCTGGAAGCGCACCAATCGACCCAATGGGTGGGCGTGTTTCCGGCCGAAATGATCAAGCGCCCCGCTTACCGGGCCTTGATTGTTCAGCACCTGTTTGATTTTCATACGTGGCCGATTGACCCCTTTCGGCTGGATCACACCCTGGGCCATGCTTTTGGCTATGCCGAACTCAGTGCGCAGCCCGACATTGCCATCAGCAGCAAGCAAGACATGGCACTGATCGGGCAGAGCACGGCCATCCGGCATTTGCGCAAACAGATTGCCAAAGTCGCCCATGCCAATGCACCGGTGCTGATCTGGGGCGAGAGCGGCAGCGGCAAGGAGCTGACCGCGCATGCCATTCACGACCATTCGCCACGGGCCAACGAGCCCTTTATCGCGGTCAATTGCGGCGCCATTCCGGCCAGTCTGATCCAGTCCGAGTTGTTCGGCTACGAGCGAGGGGCGTTCACCGGGGCCGCCAAGGAAAAACGGGGGCTGATCGAGTCCGCTGCGGGCGGCACCTTGTTTCTCGATGAAATCGGCGATTTGCCGCTGGAGCTGCAAGCCAACCTGCTGCGCTTTCTGCAGGAAGGAACCATCAACCGGATCGGCTCGTCACGCCCGATCAAGGTCGATGTGCGGGTGATCGCCGCGTCGCACCTGCGCCTTGAAGACGCGGTGAAGTCGGGCCGGTTCCGCGAAGACCTGCTGTACCGGCTCAACGTGCTGCCCCTGAGCGTGCCGGCCCTGCGCGAAAGAAGAGACGATCTGGAACTGTTGGCCGCTCACTTTTTCAGACTGTTCGTGAACGATAAAAATCGCCGGCTGACGGGTTTCAGCAACCGGGCGCTCCTGGCCATCAAGGCCTACGACTGGCCGGGCAATGTGCGTGAACTCATCAACCGCATCCGGCGGGCCATGGTGATGTCGGACGGCCACCTGATCACGCCGGAAGACCTGGATTTGCACATCAAGGACAAGCCCCTCAATGGCGAAGCGCTGGAAGAAGCGCGCATCCGCGCCGAACGCGATGCCATTCACGTCTGCCTGCGGGGCAGCGGCAGCAATGTGACCCGCGCCGCGCGTGACCTGGGGGTGTCGCGCATGACGCTGTACCGGCTGATGGAAAAACACGGCATCAGTTATTGAGCCCTGTCTCACGAGTGATACACCTTGGGTGGGTGCGACAAGCCCTGCCAGACCGACCCCAACCTTGAATTCATAGGAGATTGATCAATCTCCGCTCATGCGCTCAGGCCCGGTTACACCTCAAACCGGCAGAACTGTCACACGCCTGAGACAACTCCGCTATCAAAGCGCATTCAAGACCTCGAAACAAGGATTTTTGCGTGCCAGAAAATGACATTTTCTCCTTATAAATCAATCACTTGTAAATTTAAAAATTTCTGTGGCACCTAATTTGCGAAGTGCATCATGGATTGGCGTATGTCGTACGTCGAGCCATGTAGAACTTAACTAGTTATTTTTTAAGGAGCCACCATGAAGAAGACACTATTGGCCTCGGCGATTGCACTGGCTTTCGGCGCAGGCAGCGTTTGGGCAAATCCAACCAACAACAACAACGCGGACACCTCTGCAGCCCTCACCCAGAGTGCAGCGGTCAGTCCCGACCAGTCCGGCAACACCGGTGCAGCGGCGGTTGAAAATTCCAAGGCACTTTCGAACTCGAAGAATGACAGCAGCACAAGAACAATCACCAAGACCGACACTGAAACCAAGACCATCAGCAAGACCTACTCCAATTCCGGTGAGGGGGATAGTCGGGCGCGGGATCAGGCTGCCTCGGCCAACAATGGCGCCACCGCGACCAGCGACAACTCCAACCAGAACAACAACCAAAGCACCGGCGATAACCGCAACAACCGGGGACGTGCCAAAGCCGAGGGTTACGGCACCGCAGCGGCCAACAACGGGTCAACGGCTACGGCGACCTTCAGCAATGCCTTCAATTCCAGCAAGGCCATTGCAAAAATCGACTTGAGTGGCAACGTGTCTGGCAACAGCGTTAGCGGCCTGGGAAATCAAGCCTCTAACTCCGGCAATGCCAATGGGTCCCGCGGTGGCAGCGGTGGCGACGGTTATGGTGGCAAAGCCTATGGCGGCGATGGCGGCGATGGCGGCCGGGGTGGCAACGGCGGCCGCGCTGGCAACGCCAACGCCAAAAATGGCGACGTGAATGCAGGTGAGGCCAGCAGCGGCAAAGCGGTCAACGTCGCCAAAGGCGCCAACGGCGGTGAGGGCGGGAACGCCCGTAACGCCCGAGGTGCCAATGGCGGTGATGCCAAGGCCTATGGTGGTGATGCCACCAACCGCACCAGCCAGAAAGCCGGTGGCTCAGACGCGACCAGCGTGGCCAAGGGGGGTTCTTCTGCGGCCATTGATCTGACCAAAGGCGGCTCATCCACGGCGCGCGACGTGAGCAAGGGCGGCTCAGCTCGTGCGTTCGATGCGTCACTCGGCGGTCTCTCCGCATCCAGCCAACGCGCTCGCAGCGGCAGTGCTGACGCCAACAGCAGAACGACAGCAGGTGACGCCACCGCTACAGGAACGGGCGGATCAGGTGGTGCGGCCATTCCTCCAGCCTTGCCTGGTGCCGGTGGCAGTGCCGACAGCACCACCGCAACGTCGGGCGCTGCAACCGGCGCAGCCGGTGGCACACCGTCCACTGGCGGTAATTCACCGACCGCGGCCAACACAGGCGGTGCTGCAACCGGCGCGGCTACCTCGACCGGAGGCGCTGGCACCGGTACAGCCACGTCCACGGGCGGCGCCGGCACTGGAAGCGCCACATCGACCGCAGGCGCAGCGACGTCAGGCGCCTCTACCGCAACGGGCGGCACCGCAACCGGCACATCGACAGCCACAGGTGCTGGCGGAACCGCCACTGGCGGTACAGGCGGCACCGCCAGCAACACCGGCGGTGCCGGCGGTGCTGGTGGCACGGCTTCGACAGGTGCAGCAACCAGCGGCAGTGCAAGCACCACGGCCTCCAACGGCAACGCCAGTGGCGGCTCTTCGACCGGTGGCGCAGGTGCGAGCGGCGGTGCAGGCGGCTCCGGTGGCAATGCAACCGGTGGCGTGGGCAACGGTGCAAGCGGCGGTGCAGGTGGCGCTGGCGGAACCAACTCGGTCAATGCGGGCACGTTCAACTTGTCCAACACCATGACCAGCGTGGGTCAATCCGCCGCCGGCATCATGGTGGCGACACAAAACAGTGGCATCAGCTCACTGGTGCAGAACGCTGTCAACGTTCAGGCTAACTTGAGCTTGGGCAGGTAAGCGGCCAAGTCAGTCGCCGGGTAAAGCGGATGGATTTCGCCGCCCGGCGACTGACGCTTGTACATGGAGAAGAAGATGCAAACCAATACTTTTATCGCCAGGACGGTACTGGTCATGACGATATGTTCGGGGGGCTGGTCTTTCGCCAGTGAAGATGCAACGCCAGTTGACACGCTGCGCCTGGTTGCGACCAGTGAGCTTCAGGTCGCAAGGGTTGAGGCCGCGCCCGTTGCAGTTGCCGGTTTTGGCGTGCCCCTGGCAAGTGGTGAGCTGGAGGGCTTGCGCGGTGGTTTTGAAGTCGTCAAAAACGACAACCAGTTGAGCGGTACGGTGGCCGACAATGTGGCCAGCAATTTAAGGACCGGCAACAACTCCATTGCGGAGGGTTCATTTTCCAATGCCAGCGGCTTGCCGATGGTGATCCAGAACTCGGGGTCCAACGTTCTGATCCAGAACGCCACCATCATCAACGTGCAATACCAGTAAGCCATGAAAACGACTACTTTGGTTTTGAGCACCTTGGGCGTGGTCCTGGCTGGGTCCTGCGTTTGGGCTCAAGCCGATACCCTGGAGTTATCCGGCATGGACGGCGGCCGGTATGCGGTCAAGGTCACCAGTCTGAAGGAGGCCCGGTTCAAGGCCACCACGCGCCAGCAATATGACTTCAGTTGTGGCTCTGCGGCGGTTGCCACCTTGCTCACCCACCATTACGGCTACCCGGTCACGGAGCAATCGGTGTTTGAGGAGATGTTTGCGCGCGGCGACCAGGCAAAAATCCGCCGGGAAGGGTTCTCCTTGCTGGACATCAAAACATACCTGAATGCGCACCAGTTCCAGGCGGATGGTTTTGAACTGCCGCTGGCCAAATTGCTGGAGTCGGGCCTGCCGGCCATTGTCTTGATTTCTGACAATGGTTATCACCATTTTGTCGTGATCAAGGGCATGCGGGACGGACGGATTCTGATGGGCGATCCATCCAATGGAACGCGGGCCGTCTCAAGGGCGAGCTTCGACGCCGCCTGGGTTAACAAGCTGCTGTTTGTCATCCACAACAAACAGGACTTGGCGAAATTCAATCAGGGCACGGACTGGCAGGTGGCTCCCAGAGCGCCTTTGGCGAGCGGGCTCGATTTTGACAATTGGACCAGGGGAAGCTTGAGAAAATTTGGTCCGGGTGATTTTTAACGGATAGAACATCATGAAATATTTGCCAAAGAAGCTGGTCAGCCTGTGTCTTCTGCTGGCGGCGGGCAATGCCTGCTTTGGCGTCGGGCGGGAGCCTGAAGAACATCGGGCGTTTCGGCCTGACGAGTGGGTCGCGGCAAGCGACGAAAAACTCGACAATTTGCGTGGCGGGTTTGAAGTGGCCTCGGGACTGATGGTGTCCTTCGGGATCGTCAGAACGGTGAGCATCAATGGCGACCTCGTCAGCAAAACCAGCTTTGACTTGCCTGATGTGAGCCGAATAACGGCGGAACAAGCCGGTATGGCCAGGGCGGCCATTGCGGAAGCAACACTGGTGCAAAACGGCGCAGGCAACTTCGTTGATGCGGGCGTGAGAGCCAAACTGGAAGCCGGAACCTTGATTCAAAACACCCTGAATGACCAAAGCATACAGACGCTCACCGTCATCAACACCGGGGTGAACAGCCTGGGGATGCTCAAATCACTCAATACGCAGGGCATACTGAAAGATGCCCTGCTGGGAACGATGAGTAACCGGTAACGTGCAGGCCGGCCCTGCAACGTGAGAGGCCGCTTTAGTCAAATCGGGGATGCGAATGGCCTTGCGCAGGCTCGCCTGTTTCGGGATCGATCCAGTCGCAGATGCCGATCTCGTCTTCGGCCTCCTGCAAGGTTTCCCCGGGCTCCTGCTCTTCGTCGTCTGAGGCCCGCATATCGGCCAGGGCCAGTTCCAGACTCTCGAAGGGACCAAACTCCTGCTTCCCGTCGGGGGCTTGCCAGTAATACCCGTCGGGTCGCAGTCTGATCTGTTCTTCATCCAGGCTGCCGTCCACCATTTCATCGGCTTCAACGGCTGATTCGTTATCTATGGGCATTGAGGGCACTTTTATCAACTTCATTTTGTGTCATCCAAATAAGATCAATTCAACAAGGCGATACGCCATGATGGATAGTTGTTCGACAAGGGTCAAGCAAAATCATTCCAACAACTCTGATTGCCAACGCCGGCCCTCTTTTCAAATCATAAACACGTGCACAGCAACACCCCTTCAGGTTTGGAGGGCTTCCCGACAAAGGTAGCATTACTGAAAAATGAACGCTATCACGTCTGCGTACGCTGTTTCCCAGAAAGATTCCCCTTGGACACCAAAGAACCTGTGACCCGAAAGGTCATCCCCATCGTTCCTCAAGAAGGGTACGTACCTTCAGCCATTTCCAAAGACGACACATCACAAGAATTGGTTTCACTTTTCGTATCGAATAAAGCGATCTATCCCCGCAGTGTTTCGGGCTTTTTCGCCAACTGGCGAATCGCCATGGTGTTCCTGACCCAATTGGTGTTTTATGGGTTGCCGTGGCTTGAATGGGGCCAACGGCAGGCGATTTTGTTTGACCTCGGAGTGCGGCGCTTCTACATCTTCGGGCTGGTGCTCTACCCGCAGGATTTCATCTATCTCGCGGGTATTTTGATCATTGCCGCGATGTCGCTGTTTCTCTTTACCACCGTGGCCGGGCGCCTGTGGTGCGGCTACGCCTGCCCGCAGACCGTCTACACCGAAATCTTCCTGTGGATTGAGAAAAAGGTCGAAGGCGACCGCTCGGCCCGCATGCGCCGCGATGCCCTGCCCTTGTCTGTTGACAAGGCGTGGCGCAAGACCGCCAAACACCTGATCTGGCTGGCCGTCGCCTTGTGGACCGGCTTTACCTTTGTCGGCTATTTCACGCCCATCAAGGAGCTGGGCGTGGAATTCCTGCAGCTGAACATGAGTTCGTGGGAAATCTTCTGGACCTTCTTCTACGGCTTTGCCACCTACGGCAACGCCGGCTTCATGCGTGAGCAGATTTGCAAACACATGTGCCCGTATGCGCAATTCCAAAGCGTCATGTTTGACAACGACACGATGATCGTGACCTATGACACCGAACGCGGCGAGCCGCGCGGTGCACGTTCGCGCAAGGCCGACCTCACCACGCTGAACCTGGGCGCCTGCGTGGACTGCAGCCTGTGCGTGCAGGTCTGCCCCACCGGCATCGACATTCGCAACGGTCTGCAGCACGATTGCATCGGCTGCGGCGCCTGCGTCGATGTCTGCGACACGGTCATGGACAAGATGGGGTATGCGCGCGGTCTGATCAAGTACAGCACGGAAAACGCCATGAAGCAGCACTGGACCCAGGCCCAGACGCTGCGCCATGTGCTGCGCCCGCGCGTGCTGATTTACGGCGCCGTGCTGGGGACCATCATCCTGTCCATGGTGATCAGCCTGTCCTTGCGCACGCCGTTCAAGGTCAACGTGATTCGGGATCGGGGTGTCACGGCCCGTGTTTTATCGGACGGCAAGATCGAGAACGTGTACCGGCTGCAGGTCATGAACGCCACCGAGTCCAGCCAGCATTACAAGATCAGCGTCTCGGGCCTGCCCGGTCTGGTGATCGCGTCCGAGAACGTGGTGCTGGTGGCCCCGACCGAAGAGCGATGGGTGCCGGTACGCGTCCAGGTGCCTGCGGATGCCCCGCCGGGCTCGCACGCCATGCAGTTCCAGATTGACGCACAGGACACTTCAGGCCACTTGACAGAAAAATCTGTTTTTCTAGTTCCGCGATAAAGAGGCGTTGAACTGAGTTTTCTATAAAGGCTGGAGGTTTCCAGCCTTTATAGTTCGGCCCATGTTTCTCGCTTCAAAATTACTCTCCTTTGCCACGCAACCCCTGGCTTGGGTGGCTTTTTTGCTGATGGCCGGGTTGCTGTGCATGCCCGTTCGGCGCCAATGGGGCATGCGTCTGAGCTGGCTCGCGCTGGCCGTGCTGCTGTTGCAAGGCTGGATACCGCTGCCGGATGCGCTGCTGCGCCATCTTGAAGCCCAGTACGTCGGCCCCGCCCCTCAAGACAACTTGCAAGGGTATGCGGGCGTGGTGGTGCTGGGCGGTGCGCTGGAGCCTTCTTACGTGTGGCAGGCGCATACTCAAGTCGCCTTGAACGATGCGGCGGAGCGCATGACGGTGCCGGTCGCCCTGCTGCAAAAGTACCCGCACTGGCGCCTGCTGTTCACCGGTGGCGAAGGCGAATTGTTTGCCGATGGTCTGACAGAAGCCGACCGCGCCAAGATTTTCTTTGACAGCATGGGCGTCGCCCCGCAACGGGTGCTGTATGAATCGGCTTCGCACACCACCTACGAAAATGCCGTTCTCAGCGCCACGGTGCCGGGCGTGAACTCGGCCCTGCCCTGGCTTTTGTTGACCTCCGCATCGCACATGCCACGGGCCATGGCCACCTTTCGCAAAGCCGGCTGGAATGTCACCCCGTACCCGGTGGACTTTCGCACCGGTGCACAAACCCCATGGACCCAATATGCCCTGGCGGTGGGCGCCAACAAATGGCATCTGGCCCTGCATGAACTGCTGGGCTTGCTGGCTTACCGTCTGGCCGGGCGGGCCTGAACAGAGTGCGGGCCTGCCATAATCTGCGCTTCACGTCCGGATTAAAAAACGATGGCATGCCCCCCCGCTGAGGTCAAGAAAAAATGCACCGAGTTGCTCACTAAATGGGACGCCTACACGGCCTCACCCAGTTTTGAGTTCTTCGTGGAGTTTGCGGTTTCCGTCTCCAGCTTTTCCGAATTTTTGCAGGGCAAAAATCTCTCTGGCTTGCACCGGATGTCGCACAGCCTGGAGCAACAGGTTCTGGCCCTGTTTGAGGATGCCGACAAGCACCAGATCGCCCCCGACACAGTGAGCGAATTGCAAAGCCGCATTGAAGGGCTTTCCGAGCGGGTGACCCAATTCATTGACAGCAACAGCCGCCCCGTTGAGCAGCGTCGCGCGCATCAGGAACCAGGATCTTCTTCCGATCTGACCCTGAACCCCCGGGTCTGGTTTATCGGCAACACATCCAGTGCATCGCACACCCTGATGACTCAGCTTGAATACTTCAGTATCCGGGCCGAGGCTTACGCTTGGCAAAATGTGCCCACCACGGGCCAGGAGCCCAGCATTGTCCTGCTGGACACGCAAGACATGCCCATAGAAGAGGCCTGCGAGCACGTCAAGGCCATGCGCGCCCGCTTCTCTGCCGGCAAACTGATTGCCCATGAATTCCACGCTGATTTCAACAACCTCAACGCGGCCCTGCGAGCGGGTTGCGATTTCTGCTTTGCACAAGCCACGCCTGCAGCCGTCATTCTGGCGAAGATCATTGAACTGTGCAGCAAGGAAGAAGAGCCGCCCTACCGCGTCCTGGTGGTGGAAGACTCGTTAACGGCCAGCAAATCCATCCAGCTCACCTTGCGCAAGAATGGCGTCGAATCTCTCGCCGTGATGAACCCGGCTGATGTGCTGACCGGGCTGCGGAGCTTTCAGCCCGACCTGATCCTGATGGACATGTACATGCCCGACTGCACCGGCGTGGAGGCCACGCGCGTCATTCGCCAGCATGCCGAGTACCTCTCAACGCCGATCATCTATCTGTCGGGCGATGGCGATATGGCCTTGCAGGTGGACGCCTTGCGCCTGGGCGGCGACCACTTTCTCACCAAACCGTTCAATCCAATTTTCCTGAACGCGGTGGTCAAAAGCAAGATAGAACGCTACCGCACGCTGCGCCGTTCCATGCTGCAGGACGGCCTGACCGGGCTGCTGAATCACCGCACCGTCAAAGAACGGCTGGCCACCGCAGTGACCGCTGCCAATGCATCCAAAGGGTCGCTGGCGGTCGCCATGATTGACATCGACCATTTCAAATTAGTCAATGACAAATACGGCCACCCCATGGGCGATCAGGTGATCAGAAGCCTGGCCTGGCTCCTGAAGCAGCGCCTGCGCAAAACAGACATTGTGGGCCGCTATGGCGGCGAGGAGTTCCTGGTTATTTTGCCGGGCTCGGATGCCCAACAGGCCCGCGAAGTGCTGGACCGCATTCGCCGCGATTTCAACCTCATCCGCTATGCCTTTGACGACACCTGGTTTGAAGCCACTTTTTCGGCCGGTGTGTCTCAATTCTTCGCCGCAAGCAGCGCAGAAGCGCTGATCAAAGATGCCGACGAAGCGCTTTACGACGCCAAACACAGCGGACGCAACTGCGTGGTCACGCGCGACTGATCAGACTTCGCTCTCGTCGTTCAGCCGGGAGGCCAGCACTTTGTCAATGCGCTTGCCATCCAGGTCCATTACCTCAAACAGCCAGTCCGCGCACTCGATGCGCTCACCCACCGCCGGCAGGTGGCCCGAAACGGACATGAGCAGACCGGCCACCGTGTTGTAGCGCCCCCGGCTTTCTTCCGGCAAATCGTCAATCGCCAGCCGAACCTTCAGTTCGCCAACAGGCATGACACCATCAAGCAGCCAAGAGCCATCTTCGCGCTGCGTAGCCCAGGCGTCAATCTGCGCACCAGGCTGCAACTCCCCGGTGATCGCCTCCAACAGGTCGCGCGGCGTGAGCAAGCCCTGCACCACGCCGTATTCATCCACCACCAGGACAAAACGACCCGCCTTGGCGCGAAACTGCTCCAGCAACTCCATGCCACTCAGGGTTTCGGGCACAAAAGAGGCCGGGGTGATGTACTCCTCAATCATGCCGGGCGTGTCCGGGCCCAGTTCCAGCAGGCGCGCGATGCTGATCAGGCCCACCACGTCATCCAGCGAGCCGCGGCACACCGGATACCAGGAATGAGCCCCTTTTTGGCCTCCAGTCCCCGCCAATACAAGGCTTTGTGCTACGGTATTGGTAGCGTCCAGCCATTCCACATCGGTCCGGGGCACCATCAGGGAAGTCAGTGGCCGGTCATCGAGTTGAAACACGTTTTGCACCATCTGGTGTTCATGCTGCTCGATCACGCCGGCATCCACGCCTTCTTCCAGACTGGCCGTGATTTCTTCTTCGGTCACCGCACGCAATGCATTGGTATCAATGCGCATCAACTTAAGGACTGCAGCCGTCGTGCCCGAAAGCAATTTGACAAACGGACCGGCAGCGACCGCCAGCCACAGCATGGGACGCGATACCCAGCGGGACACGGATTCGGGGTGCAACTGGCCGATGCGCTTGGGCACCAGCTCGCCAAAAATAATGGTGGTGAAGGTGATCAGGGTGACCACAATCGCAGTAGCGGAAATGGCGGCCGCCTTCTCGGCCACGCCGAAACCGTGCAACCATACGGCCACGCCTTCACTGAACGCAGCCTCCCCGACGATGCCGTTGAGCACGCCAATTGACGTGATACCCACTTGCACCGTGGACAAAAACTGATTGGGATTACCTAAAAGCGCCAGCGCAGCCTGCGCCCCTTTGTCGCCGCCTTCAGCCATGGAGGTCAGTCGCGTTTTGCGACTCGCAGCCAAGGCCAACTCCGACATGGCAAACACACCGTTGAGCAGGGTTAAAAAAACAATCAGCAAAAATTCCATGAATCAACAGCGAAAATAAACACATGGCACTTTACTTGATTGGCGACGTGCAGGGTTGCAATAGCGCCTTGCAGCGGCTGCTGGATGAAATATCTTTTTCGGCAAGCCGCGACACCCTCTACTTTCTGGGCGATCTGGTCAACCGCGGCCCCGACTCCGCAGGCGTGTTGCGCCGCCTGATGGGCTACGGCGCAGCGGCTCAATGCGTCCTGGGCAACCACGACCTGCATCTGCTGGCCCTGGCGTATGGGGCGCGCAAGCCGCACCGCAAAGACACGCTGAGCGGCATTCTGGACGCCCCCGACCGCCCGGCCATGCTGGATTGGCTCAAGGGTCAACACATGGCGATCCTTGAAAAAATCGATGGCCATGAGGTATTAATGCTCCATGCCGGCGTCCTGCCTGCGTGGACAGCTACCAAAACAATAGCACTTGCCAACGAGGTGGAAGCTGTATTACGAGGCCCGGCGCTCAGTGATTTCTTGCTGCAGATGTATGGCAACGAGCCAGCCAGTTGGAGCGATGCCCTGACCGGCACGGCGCGGCTGCGCGTGATTGTGAATGCGCTCACCCGCATGCGCTTTTGCAATGCCAGCGGAAAAATGGAATTTGACAGTAAAGACGGCGCTGGCGCCAAACCGCCCGGCTACATGCCGTGGTTTGACGTGCCCGGTCGCAAGACGGCCGATATCACGGTGGCGTTCGGCCACTGGTCCACTCTGGGATGGATCGACCGCCCCGACGTGCTCTCGCTGGACACCGGCTGCGTTTGGGGGGGATGCCTGAGCGCCCTGCGCGTGGGCGGCTCCAAGGCGGATGCGCCACTGGCGCAAAAGCTGATTCAGGTGAAGTGCGAGCAGGCCCAAAAGCCCGGCTGACAAACCGGCGGCGCTGCCGGTTTGGTCACGGTCACACCTCTTCGGGTTTGAACAGTGCAGCCACCCGGCGCTTGGGCTTGATGTTGGCGGAGATGCTGCGTGTCACTTGACGCGTTGCCGTCGCTTCCCATGAAGGCGTTGACTCCGTCACGGGTGCGGCCTCGTAAGGCTTGTCAAAAAACGGATCACGCGGCGCTGGCGCAGGACGCGAATAATCACGGCGGGGCGCACGCTCTTGACGGGCAAACTGCCCTTCATGTGCCACGTCGTGCATCGGGCCAGACCGGCCACGAGCTTGACGCGAATCGTCTTGCGCACCTTCGGCATACATGCGACGGCCGTCGTTGATGCGACCCTGCTTGCGGATATCAGGCACATCTTCGTCAAACTCGACGGCTTCCAGATCAATCTTGGTCTTGATGAGCTTTTCAATATCGCCCACCAGACGGGCATCGCTCTTGGACACAAAAGTGACCGCCAGACCCGAAGCGCCAGCGCGACCAGTGCGGCCAATGCGGTGCACGTAGTCTTCGGCGTTGAACGGCACGTCAAAGTTGAACACGGCGGGCACATCCTTGATGTCCAGTCCGCGTGCTGCCACGTCGGTACACACCAGCAAATCCACTTCGCCTTTTTTGAAGGCATCAAGGGCTTTCAGACGTTCATCCTGGCTCTTGTCGCCGTGCAGCGCGGCGGTTTTCAGGCCTTCATGCTCCAGCGAACGGGCCAGACGGGCGCAGCCCAGCTTGCTGTTCACGAACACAAACGCCTGCTTCATGCCGCGTTGCTTCAGGATCTGGTGCAGGGCGTGGCGTTTGTCGTCATCGCCCACGCTGTAAAAATGCTGCTCGACGGTCGAAGCGGTCGCGTTGGAGCGCGCCACTTCAATGGTCACCGGGTTTTGCAGGTAGCTGTTAGCCAGGCGCTTGATCTCGGGCGAGAACGTGGCCGAGAACAGCAAGGTGATGCGTTCCTTGGGCAGGTAGCTCAGGATGCGCTGCAGATCGGGCAAGAAACCGATGTCCAGCATGCGGTCGGCTTCGTCCAGCACCACATATTCCACCTGGTTCAGCACCGCGTTTTTGGCTTCAATATGGTCCAGCAGACGCCCTGGTGTGGCCACCAGAACTTCAACGCCTTTTTTCAGCTCAAGGGTCTGCGGCTTCATGTCCATGCCGCCAAACACCACGGCACTGCGCAAATTGGTGTACTTGGCATAGAGCTTGACTTGCTGGGCGACCTGGTCGGCCAGCTCACGGGTTGGCAGCAGCACCAAGGCACGCACCGGGTGACGCGCAGGCGAAGTCGAAGGGTTCTCGTGCTTCATCATGCGCTGCAACAAGGGCAACGCGAAAGCGGCTGTCTTGCCGGTGCCGGTTTGGGCAGCGCCCATCACGTCATGCCCTTGCAAGACGACAGGAATAGCCTGCGCCTGGATGGGAGTCATCGACGTGTAACCCATTTCAGCCACGGCACGAGCCAGTGGGGCGGCCAATTGCAACTGGGCAAAGGCCATGGGCAAGGTGTCGGGGGTCAGATCATTGCTTTGATCAGAATTCAAATCGGTCATTCATAGCCAAGGTCAGATGCTATCAATCCGATAGCTGATTACCCTCCAAGGACGGGGGGCAAACCCCTATTATCCTCCATCCGCTCAAAAAAGGGGGCGCAAGACCCTTTGCACAGCCACGAGAAGGCCACGGCGCTCAGTCATCGGCGATGGTCATTGCGCTCGTGTTCCCAGCGTTCACCCTCGAAACGACCGGGGCCAAAACGCTCATGCTCATGATGTCGATGCCCATGACGCCAGCCCCATGCACGGCCCGGAGGTTGCCATCCGCCCTGAATGTACTGAGGCTGTCCCACAAAAACAGGTGCGGGTTGCACATAGACCACGGGCGGTTGCGCCACATACACCGGATACCGCTGTTGCATGTACACCGGCTGCACCACCACAGGCGGCGCATTGGCCACGCCCACACGCACGCCCGGCGATGACACGCCAACCGACCAATAAACATCCTGGGCCTGCGCGGCCCCTGCCATTCCCATCGCAGCCAAAGCCAAACTGCCCGCTGCCACCAGAGAAAACACAGAACGGTTGATCTTCATAACAGTTCTCCTGAAAAAAGCACAAGGCCCAACACAGGCCCTCTCTTTTCAATAACGCAACCACGCTCCGCCCGGATGGCAAGGTTTGTGTGACAAGCATTGCCAGACGTAACAAGCCTGGCCGTAGCCCGCTCAAAGAGGCACGTCTAAAATCATTCGCATGAGCACCCCTACACCTGCCACCCCCAAGCCAGCCGCCGTTGCGGCGCCTGAAGCCGTCAAACCCAGCAACTTTTTGCGCCAGATCATCGAGCACGACCTGGCCGCTGGCACCTACGCCCAGCGCAAGTGGGCCGGCAGCCCCGGCGACGCCGCCCACCACGCCGCAGGCCAGCCCGATCCGGCCAAAGTCCGCACCCGCTTTCCGCCCGAGCCCAACGGCTACCTGCACGTCGGCCACGCCAAAAGCATCTGCCTGAACTTTGGCCTGGCGCGCGACTACAACGGCGTCTGCCACCAGCGCTTTGACGACACCAACCCCGAAAAAGAAGACACCGAATACGTCAACAGCATCATCGACGCCGTCAAATGGCTCGGCTTTGACTGGAACGGCGCGCCCAACGCCCCGGCCTACCAAGCCAGCGACTACTTCGACTTCATGTACCGTGCCGCCGAGTATTTGATTGAAGCCGGTCACGCCTACGTGGACGAACAAACGTCTGAGCAAATGCGCGCGAACCGCGGCGACTTTGGCAAGCCCGGTGTGGACAGCCCCTTCCGCGCCCGCACCCCCGAAGAAAACCTGCGCATCTTCCGCGAAATGCGCGACGGCCAACACGAAGACGGCTCCATGGTGCTGCGCGCCAAGATCGACATGGCCTCGCCCAACATCAATATGCGCGACCCCGCCATCTACCGCATCCGCCGCGCCACCCACCACCACACCGGCGACAAATGGTGCATCTACCCGATGTACACCTTTGCCCACCCGATTGAAGACGCGCTGGAGCAAATCACCCACAGCATCTGTACGCTCGAATTTGAAGACCAGCGCCCGTTTTACGACTGGCTGATGGAGCGCCTGATTGAAGGCGGCCTGCTCAGCGCCCCGCCGCCCAAGCAATACGAATTTGCCCGCCTTAACCTTACCTACGTCATCACCAGCAAACGCAAACTCGCGCAACTGGTGTACGACCACAAAGTACACGGCTGGGACGACCCGCGCATGCCCACCATCGTCGGCCTGCGCCGCCGCGGCTTCACACCCGAGAGCCTGACACTGTTTGCCGACCGCATTGGCGTCACCAAGAGTGACAGCTGGATCGACTACAGCACGCTGGAAGGCTGCCTGCGCGAGGACCTGGAGGTCAAAGCGCACCGCGGCATGGCCGTGCTGAACCCGGTCAAACTCATCATGACTAACTGGGACGAAGTGATGGGCGCCGGTCATCTGGAACCCTGCACCCAGCCCGCCCTGCCCCACCCTGCGGAGGGCGTGGCGCCACCACCGGCCCGCCAGTTCACCATCGGCAAAGAAGTATGGATTGACCGCGAAGACTTTGAAGAAGTGCCGCCCAAAGGCTACAAACGCCTGTTCCCCGGCAACAAAGTGCGCCTGAAAGGCGGCTACGTGATCGAATGCACCGGCTGCACCAAAGACGCGGCAGGCACCATCACCGAAGTGCTGGCCACCGTGGTGCCCGACACCAAAAGCGGCACCCCCGGCAGCGAAACCGTCAAAGTCAAAGCCGCCATCACCTGGGTCGGCGTGGCCAACGGCGTCAACGCCGAAGTGCGCCTGTACGACCGCCTGTTCAGCGACGCCCAGCCCGACGCGGGCGGCAAGGACTTTTTGGAATGCCTGAACCCGAACAGCCTGAAAGTGATCACCGCCATCGTCGAGCCGTCACTGGCGAATGCGCTACCAGACCAGAAGTTCCAGTTTGAACGCCACGGCTACTTTGTGGCGGATCGTATTGACCATGTGCAGGGCACGAAGCCGGTGTTTAACTTGGCGGTGGGGTTGAAGGATAGTTGGGGGAAGTAATAGTCAATAAGGCGGAAGTCACACAAGGACTCGGTCATTTCACAAGCAAGCCGCCCAAATGGATTGAATAACACAGAAATAAAAAACAAGGGAGAAGTTCGATGGCGAGAATTAATCTTAGAAAATTTATTGCGGAACACTACAAGGGTGGGGTAAGCGCCCGTGATGTGATTCGCGAGGCGGTCACAAACGCAATTCATGCAGGGGGAAAGTCGATATCTGTCGACCTGCATTTCTCAGAGAAAAATAGTGAGTTGTTTCCCGGCACCGAGGAAAGAAGAGTTCTGGAGCAGATCAGTATTACTGATGACGGAGAAGGCTTTACCAACGAAAATCTTCAATATTTCGACGAGATTTGCACCAGTCACAAAGACAACATTGGCGGAAAGGGCGTGGGGCGACTGGCTTTTTTAAAGTATGCAAACTCAGTTAGCATTAGAAGCCAATTGAAAAATACACTCGTTGAGTTCGCCTACACACCAGATTTCAAGCCTGAGGATGTCAAAAAAACTAACGCCATTGGCTCTTCAAACACCCACATTATTCTCCGTGACCTCAAAGAAAAGATTAACACGCAAGTTGCAAAGCTCATCAATGCGATTTGTGACGATCTTAGACTGCTGTTGTTCCTAAAATATCAGCAGGGGCATAGCATAACTCTTAAATTTACACACAACTCAAGGCAGTCTTTTGATGAAGTCTACGAATTCTCGGGAGGGAATATTAAGGCTCTTGCTGACCGGGAGTTCGAGTTTGAAGGTGAAGGATTTAAATGCTACCTTTTTAGAGATGAGCCTCCGAGAAAGGGTATTGTTGCAATGCTTTGTGCTGATCAACTCTGCATTGAAGAATATGTAATCAGCCGACGTTTTGATATCTGTAGACATTTAATTTTCGTCACATCGACATACTTCAACAGTCGCTCAAACATCGAACGACAACGACTAGAGTTGCCAAAATCTGAAGATGATGAAGACATAGCCTCCCCGATCAGCCGAGAAAAACTCATGCCCCGCCTTCACCAAGAGTGCATGGCGATGATTAATGAAACCGCTGAAGGGGATATTGATGCTTTCAAAGCAAGCAACATTGAGAAACTAAAAAAATACTACCCATTTATCAATGTCAGTTCAATAGGCGGGAATGCCGCCCTACTTGATGCTGAAGAAGTAGTAAAAAACTATAGAGCTCAACAGGCACGAAGTGAAGATACTCTTGTGGATGCTCTCGACAGTGGCAAGCCGGTCTCCATAGATGATGTTTCTCACCTTGCTAGTGAAGACTTAGCTAGATATATCGTTCATCGAGCCTTAGTGATTGACTCACTGGCAAACATGCCACCTACTAGCGCAGAAGAAGCTATTCACAATGCCATCATGCCAAAAAAGAGCAATGGCTCAGATATCCGAGAAAATAATGTTTGGTTGGTAGACGATAAATTTCTATCTTATTCAAGTATTTACAGTGATGAGACGTTAGCCAAGATAGTTCAGGAAGTTGGACAAGATGTTCAACTTAAGCAGCAAAGAAAACCAGACGTAGCAGCATTCTTTTCTAAGGACAATGAAAACAAACCTAACAAACTGGTAATCATTGAATTCAAAAAACCTGGTGCTGATATTTTCGAAAACAACAAAGCATTGATGCAATGCCGACTCTACGCAGGCGCACTAATTGACAAGATTAAAACTGTGCGAGAAGTCTTTGCTTTTTCCATCGTTGAAATTGATGATGAGTTCCATAGGGATATGAAACAGACTGGCTTTAAAGATATTTTTTCATTAACTGAACGAGTGGTTTACAACGACTTCCTTATTGGTTCAAATAGTGAAATTCCTTTGCATCTCTATGTAATGCCTGCGGCAGCACTCATCAAGGATGCGAGAGCGAGAAATCGAGTTTTTGAAGATGTGCTTAAGTTTGATTTCAATAAATAAGCTTATTAAACTTAAATAATGCTGCTGGTGAGTTTTCAGGGAATACACAAAATATGGCAAAGTTTCTAACCACTACGGGTACCAACTATCACCTAGAAGAGTTGATTAAAGGCGCATCAGAACGCTTGATCCTAATCAGCCCGTTTCTCAAACTCAACGACCGCATGAAGGAGTTGCTGGCGGACAAGAACCGGCTCAAGATCGACGTGCGCATCGTGTACGGCAAAAGCGAATTGCAGCCGCAAGAGACGGAGTGGTTAAGCGGCTTGACCTACATCCGCACCAGCTTCTGCAAAAACCTGCACGCCAAGTGCTACATGAATGAAGAGATGTGCATCGTTACCAGCCTGAATCTCTATGAGTTCAGTCAGGTCAACAACAACGAAATGGGCATCCTGATTCAGCGCAGTGAAGACGGCCAACTCTACAAAGACGCCTACGAAGAAGCCCAGCGCATCATCCGTATCAGCGACGAAGTGCGTATTTCGCTGGAGCGCGTCACCAGCGAGCTTGAAGGCAAGCGATGCGGCGGCTATTAGCTGATTAATTGCGTATCCGGCTTGATTGTCCCCGCCAGCGCCACGGAATACCGACGGAATCCCCGCGACGTCGATCATGTCCTTGAGGCCCTTGCGCAGCAGCGTGGCGTCGGCCTCGCTGA
>JAZKHK010000062.1:0-3908 GCA_040385425.1 Pseudomonadota bacterium
CAAAGTTAGGCGGCCGCACAAACCCCGCAATCTTGCAAAGAGCGTGACCGTCGAACGGGCACGGTGCGCATAAGCGCGCCATGGCAGGAACGTTTGTTATCCCTTATCCTCCTCACCAAATCCAACAAAGAGGGAGGGGAAAAATGCATGCCACCGGCAAGCCACTGACACGGCAGATCGATCTCAACCTGCTTGAGCTGTTTGACACTGTTTACCGGCTGCGCAACCTCACGGCTGCCGGTGAACGCCTGGGTTTGTCCCAGTCGGCGGTGAGTTATAGCGTCGGCCGTCTCAGGCGCATATACGGCGACAGCCTGTTTGTTCGCATGCCACGCGGGGTGCAGCCCACACCGTTTGCCGAAGGGCTTGCCGGGCCGGTGGCGCAGGCGCTGGAGATTGTCCGGGCGACGATGTCCGTGACCGAATTCGTTCCGCAACGCGACAGCCGCACATTTCGCATCGCCATGAATGATGTCGGTGAGTGCATGATGCTGCCTCACGTGATAGCGTGGCTGCGCGCCGAGGCGCCATTCATCTCCCTGGAGACGCTGTCTCCCACCCTGGATGAACTGGGCAGCGGCCTTGCTTCCGGCGAGATCGATGCGGCCATTGGGTTCGTGGATGGCCTGGGCAAGCAGGTGCACCAGAAGACGCTGTTCACGGAGAACTTCGTCTACATCCTGCGCGCTGACCATCCCCGGAAAAGCAAAAGCATGACCACGGCACAGGCCAGGCGCCTGGTGCATGTCATTGCCAGTCCGCAAGGCATGGACCATGCCTCAAGCGTCGAGAAAGTGTTGCGCCGAAAACCCATGCAGGCGCGTGTCGCACTGCGTGTCACCAGCTTCCTGAGCCTGTTGCCCATCGTGGCAAGCAGCGATCTTGTAGCGCCGATCCCGGAGAACCTTGCGAACTATGCCAGGCGCGACGGCAAGGTGCGCATCTGCGCACCACCGGTCCGCTTCCCGACATTCGACGTCTGCATGTACTGGCATCAGCGGTTCCACCAGGACCCTGCAAATGTGTGGCTGCGGGACGGCCTGTTGCGTCTCTTCGCAGGCGGACAAGTCTTTCGCTGACCTCCTCTGTCATCCATCTGACTCATATCACGCATCGGACTTTTTTGTTTCTCAAACGGGCGGCACGAACTTAAAGTGGCGCCGTGCCAGACAAAAAGGGAGACAGACGAATGGATGAGCAACACAAGAGCCGCTTCATCGGCCTTGGCGTGTCGCACTTTCCCCCGTTCAGCGGGCGCGACGAAGACATGGCCAACATCGTTCGCGGCCGCATGAAGGACCCTGGCATTCCAGAGGCTGCCAGGAAGCCTGAAAACTGGCCCCCGTTGATGCAGCAGGAATGGGGCGGCGACGAGGGCGTGGCCGCTGCAGCCCGGCATCGCGAAGCCATGCTGGCCGGCATGCGGCAGGTGAAAAAGGCGCTCGACGAATTCCAGCCCGACTTCGTGATCATCTGGGGTGACGACCAGTACGAGAACTTCAAGGAAGACGTCATGCCTGCATTCGCAGTTCTCGCGTATGAGGACACGGAGGTGTTTCCGTGGAAGCATGCCACCGAATCCGCAATGTTCGATGCCCGCAAAAAGGATGAATGGGGTGGCGGCAAGCCCAACGTGTGGCGTGAGCCGGCACAGACGAGCTTCCTGATACGCGGCGCGAAAGAGCAGGCCAAACAGATTGCAGCGGGCCTGCTGCAGCAGGATTTCGACATCGCCTATGCCTACAAGCCGCTGCACCACCCGGGCCTTGCACACGCATTCCTGAACACCATGCTGTACCTGGACTACGACAGGAAGGGGTTTGACTATCCCGTGGTGCCGATCTCGATCAACTGTTACGGACGGCTGATCATCAGTTACCGGGGTTTCATCAGCAACTGGGCTGATCGCGGCCGGCCGCTGGACCCGCCGTCTCCGTCGCCGCGGCGCTGCTTCGAGTTCGGGGCGGCCATCGCTCGGGTGCTCAAGGCCGGCCCGTGGCGCGTGGCGATGATTGCCTCGTCGAGCTGGTCGCATGCCTTTCTTGCCGACAAGACCTACCGCATGCAGCCCGACGTTGCCGCTGACAAACGCCTGTACGAGGCCATGGTGTCGGGAGACTACGAGGTGTGGCACAACTACACGCTGGACCAGCTTGAAGAATCCGCGCAGCAGGAAGTGCTCAACTGGTTTGCGCTTGTCGGCGCGATGAACGAACTCGGCATGCGTGTGAGCTGGTCGGATTTTGTCGAGACCTACCTGTTCAATTCAAGCAAGGTTTCGGCGATTTTTGGGCCTGCCTGATGTTGCGCTGCATAGCTTGATTGAGCCGTACCCGGTAACTTTCCCCCCAACCACCAAACACCAAAACCATGACAAAAACACTTCCTGTTCCGCGACTCTCCCCGCTGTCCGCAGATCACACACCTGAATTGGGCGAGGCATTCGCCGCGGCCCGCAAGATGCTGGGCTTCGTGCCCAATGCGATGCTCATCCTTCAGCGCAAGCCGGCCATGGTGAAGGCCTTCATGGCATTGGCCGGCACCGTGCTTGGCCCGGGTGGCGAAGTCAACCCGGGCTTCAAGGAGATGATTGCGCATGTGGTCAGTCACGCGGCAGGCTGCCAGTACTGCATGGCGCACACTGCCGGTGGTGCCCTGCACAAGGGCGTGTCAGCCGACAAGCTTGCAGCGATACTTGAATTTCAAAGCAGTCCGCTGTTTACACCGGCCGAGCGGGCGGCGCTGGCATGCGCATCGGCGGCGGCGTCTGCACCCAACGCGGTGACCGATGAACTTTTTGCTGGCATGAAGCAGCACTGGAGCGAGGAACAGGTTGTTGAAATTGTTGCGGTCATTTCGTTGTTTGGCTTTCTCAACCGCTTCAACGACACGATGGCCACACCGCTCGAAGACGAGCCGCTGGCTGTAGGCAGGCAACATCTGGTCGCCCAAGGCTGGGACCCGGCCAGGCACATGCGGAGCTGATCCATGCCGAAATTCACGCTCTACCATTGCCCTGGCGCCTGTTCGCAGGTGTCGGTCTGTGCCCTCGAAGAAGCTGGGCTGGACTATGAAATCAACCTGGTCGACATCACGGCGGGCCGGCAGAATGAACCCGAATACCTCGCCCTGTCCCCGCTTGGCAAGGTGCCCCTTCTGAAGGTGGATGGGGTAGTGCTCAGTGAAAATGCCGCGATTCTCACCTACATTGCGAGGGCAGTGCCGCACAGCGGTCTTTTGCCGCCAGCTGACGCAGACCCCTGGGTTCAGGCCCAGGCGCAGTCGGGCCTCTCGTTTTGTGGCGGCACACTCCACCCGCAGGTTCGGGGATTGATGTCGCCGCAGCGCTTTACGACAGGCGACGATGTCAAGGGAATCCGCGAAAAGTCCGCCGAACTGGTCAGCAAGTCATTCCGCTACGCAGACCAAAAAATGGCCCGGGGGTGGTGGCTTGATGAATGGTCCATCGTCGATGTTTACCTGAACTGGGCATTCGACGTGGCGTTGCGTGCAGGCTTCGACGGCAAGTCCTTCCCCAACCTGGCCAGCCTGTCATCGAGGTTGTCCGAACGTGCATCATTTCGCCGGATGCTTGAGGTAGACAGAATCGCCAGGACTCAACTCGGACGTTGAAGGCTGGCGTCTGCCTCTGCATTCAAGGTCCACGTTGCGGAAAAGATGGCGAAATCCGTCACCGCAGAGTGACGGATTTCAGAGGGGACGAAGTCCCGACTACGACGTAAAAGCCTACTTGACAATCTTCTTCGCTGTGGCGTGATGTTTGTGCTTCGTATGGCCGCGATGCTTTTTTACATGGGCGGCTGCCGGCGCGACCTGCTGCGCGGTCACTGGGTGTGATTTCACATACGCAGCATCGCGCTCGGCGACACGCCGGGCTCCTAGGGTGG
>JAZKHK010000063.1:0-4692 GCA_040385425.1 Pseudomonadota bacterium
AGCCGGCTTTTTTTCGCCTGAACCCCTGCGCGCCAGCGGGTTGAAAGCGACGGATACACTCGAACGATGCATCGCCCTCCCCTCAATCACTGCCGGGTTTGCGGCACGTCCGTGGTCTACCGGCTGCCTGATGACGGTGACACCAAAAAACGCGCGGTCTGCCCTTCCTGCAACAACGTGCACTATGAAAACCCCCTCAATGTGGTCGGCACCGTGCCGGTCTGGGGTGAAGGCGACAGCCAGGTGCTGCTCTGCAAACGCAACATCGAGCCGCGCAAGGGCTACTGGACGCTGCCTGCAGGCTTCATGGAACTCGGCGAAACCACGGCCCAGGGCGCAGCCCGCGAAACGGTTGAAGAAGCCGGCGCCGAATTCGAAATGCTGCCCATCTTCACCATGATGAACGTGGTGCGCGCCGGCCAGGTGCACATGTTTTACCGCGCCCGGCTGCTCAGCACAGCGTTCGACCCCGGCCACGAAACCATGGAAGCCCGCCTCTTCAGCGAGTCAGAAATCCCCTGGGACGAGATCGCCTTCCGCACCGTCAAGGAAACGCTGAGGCTCTACTTTGCTGACCGCAAGGCTGGCGACTTCGGGTTTCATTCGGCAGATATCGAATAGCCCGGGCCCGAGGACGCAGGCCCTGCGCCGGCGCCAGACTGCGGCAGCAGCAGGCCCTCATCCAGCAGGCCCTGCACGATGCCGGCCTGCAGCAGGTCACGCTGGCGTTTGGCCTGCGGCCTTTGCGGCGCTTTCGCGGCCATCCAGCGTTTGAATTCGACAAAAATCTCCGGGGCCACAGTGCGCATCAGGGTCATGCGGCCGGTCGCAGAAACCACCACATGCTCAAACCTCGGCGCGTTTGTCAGCACCGATGCACGCACCGCCTGCACAGGCCACAGGTCACCCTCGTCGCTTGAGAACCTGAATGGATGCGGGTCGTCGCCTTCCGGCTGCCGCCGCAGAAAATCAACCTCAAAACCTTTGTTGTTGATGGCTGTTTCGTTCTGGCCATCCTTGCGTACAAAGCTCGCATCGGCACGTTGCAATACGCCAAGCACCGACGACTCGAGCCTGCCCATGTCAGTGACAAACCTCACCCTGCGGCGGGCATCCCACAGCAAATCGACATCCTGGGTGGCCAGCGCGCCAGGCACGATGCGTACGCTCGCAGCCGTCTCATAGGCATACAAGGCATGCGTGCCCACCACCGTGAAATGCTGGCCCAGTCCGGCGTCTTCAATGGCCTGCAATACGGCAATCACAGGATTGGGCACACGCCCCACCTTCAGCGCCTTGTTCAGGCGCTGGGCATCAGTCAGCGCTTCTTTCAATGACTTCAATCGCGCTTCAAGTTCAACCTTGCGCTGCGTGAATTCGGAGTGGATCTTTTCTGTTTCGGGCGAGCGCGGCCCTACCCGGCTCTGGCTGTTGTCTGGCTGGGTTTTAACCAGATATTCGTATCCACCCTGGCGTTTCCAGTACATCCCCCCGGCATAGGCACGCGCCTGTGACTGCACGCGGATGAACTCATTGAACACGGTGCTTGAGTCAATGAGCTGGCGGGCGACGTTGTCGGTGAGTGAAAGGTAGTTCATTTGGCCGTAAAATTTTTCAAATTTCATTTTATACGGCCAATTACAGCGTAACAACTGAAATCACCCAAATTTTTAACGTATACATTAAATTTTTGCCGTATACGGCAAAATCGACAACGCTCTGGCTTCGGGTCTCGTGCAAAACAGCTGAAAACTGCCCAAAAAAGGCCATTTTCAGGCATCAAAACGGCTGCAGCCCTTTAGATACGTACGTGGGCAGCTACTGAATTAATAGCACCCGCCGCACCGCCACCCGCCCCACCCGCCTTCTGGCCCCTGGCAAGGCTCAAAGCTCTTCCGCAACGACCTGGGGCCGCAACATCATCGCGGTCAGGGGTTGATCGCTGGCCAGCGTCGGGAACACGTTCTCCGTGCGGTCAATCAGCAGATCCACAAACACCAGGCCATCGGTGTGTGACATGGCCTGGGCCAGCACCCCGGGCAGGTCATGGCTGTTGTCGGCACGCAGGCCCCGGTGGCCATAGGCTTCGGCCAGGCCCACAAAATCCGGCAGGGAATCCATGTAGGACTGCGAACGCCGGTTCTCATGAAAGAACTCCTGCTGCTGCTTGACCATCCCCAGAAAGTTGTTGTTCAGGCAGATGATCTTGATGGGAAGCCGGTACTGCAGACAAGTCGACAGTTCCTTGGTCGACATCTGGATGCTGCCGTCGCCGGTGATGCAGACCACCGTCTTGCCGGGGTTGGCCATGGCCGCGCCGATTGCTGCAGGAAGCCCGAAGCCCATGGTGCCCAGCCCGCCCGAGTTGATCCAGTTGCGCGGTTTGGTGAATTTGAAATACTGCGCAGCCCACATCTGGTGCTGCCCGACATCCGAGGTGACGATGAAGTCCTGTGCCCCCGGCATGCGCGAGAGCAGCTCAATTGCGTGCTGCGGCTTGATCCTGTCCGAGGCGGCGTAGTCCAGGCAGCGCAGACCCCGCCAAGCATCGATCTGCGCCAGCCAGGGCGCCAGCCGCGCATGATCCGGTGCATGAACGGCAAGCTCTTCTGTCAGTCTTTCAAGGGCCTGGGCGCAATCACCCACGATGGGGATCTGCACATTGACGCGCTTGGAAATCGACGACGGGTCGATGTCGATGTGGATGATTTTTCGCTGCGGCCGCATGAAGTCCTTGGGCGCGCCAATGACCCGGTCATCAAAGCGCGCACCCACGGCCACCAGAACGTCGCAATGCTGCATGGCCATGTTGGCCTCATACAGGCCGTGCATGCCCAGCATGCCGAGGTAGGCCGGATGGGTGGACGGGACGGCGCCCAGCCCCATCAGGGTGCTCGTCACGGGCGCACCGCTGGCCAGCGCCAGTTTGCCCAATGCTGCCGAAGCCCCGCCCTGCACCACGCCGCCCCCGTAATAGATCAGCGGCCTTCTGGCTTCTGCAAGGGCCAGGGCCGCGCGCGCCACCTGCTTGTGGGGAATGTTGCTGCCGCCGTTGTAGCCGCGAATTTTCACTTCATCCGGGTAGGCGAACGGTCGCGCCATCGGTGCGGCGCTGATGTCCCTCGGCAAATCAATCAGAACCGGGCCGGGCCGGCCGGTTCGCGCCAGAAAAAAAGCCTTTTTCACCGTCTCTTCAATCTTCCCGGGATCGGACAGGCGAAAGCTGTGCTTCACGCAGGGCCGCGTGATGCCCAGCGCGTCAACCTCCTGAAAGGCGTCCTGACCCAGCATGTGACTGGGTACCTGGCCCGTGAGCACCACCATGGGAATCGAATCCATGAAAGCCGTGGCAATGCCGGTGAGCGCATTGGTCACACCAGGCCCCGACGACACCAGGCACACACCCACCCGCCCACTCGAGCGCGAGTAGCCGTCCGCCGCATGCGCCGCACTTTGCTCATGCCGCACCAGGACGTGCGCGACAGCGCTGTTTCTGTTCAGGGCGTCATACACAGGCAGCGCCGCCCCGCCCGGGTAGCCGAATACATGGGTGACGCCCTCGGCCTGAAGTGACTGGACCAGGTAGTCTGCGGCGGTGCTCTGGGGAGGTGAATTGTTCATCGGTAGCGGGCCAGTGAAAGCGCAGGACTGCATCTGGCAGGCCTGGGCAAAGTTGTTTTTCTACTGATGACTATAGAAAAAACAGGCCGGAATTTGGATTTGAAATGTGGGTGCGCATTTCAAATATTCGGCATTTAATGCCGTCGAATTAGCTAAGCGAGATATTTATAGCCTTCAGAGGCCGCTATCAAAACATCATTATTCGGCCACGACACCATGATTACCCCTCTGCCTTCTGCCCTCACCCGCCCCAGCGCAGCAAGGCCAGCGCCAGCCCCGCCAGGAACAGCGTCTCGCCCACCATCAGCAGCACCGGCTTCAGGCCAACGGCGGCCAGCTCGCGCAGTTGCGTTTTCATGCCCAGGCCGGCAATGGCCGCCACAAGAAACCAGCGCGAGAGGTCGCTGCCTGCAGACGTGACGGCAACGGGCAGCCAGCCCGTGCTGTTCAGGGCCACCAGCGCCGCAAAGGCAACCGCAAACCACGGCAGCATGGGCGGGCGGGCACCATCCGTCGCGGTGCCCGTGACGCGTGTGTAGATCACTGCAAACAAGATCACAGGCACCAGCGTCGCCACGCGCATCAGCTTGACCAGCGTGGCGGTGTCGCCGGTTTCAGGTGACATGCCATAGCCGGCACCCACCACCTGCGCCACATCGTGAATGGTGGCACCCAGAAACACGCCGGCCGTGTGTGCATCAAGCCCGAGCCAGCGCGCGGCCATGGGGTAGACGATCATCGAAAGCGTCGAGAGCGCCGAGACCCCGACCACGGTGAACAGCGTGGCCCGCTCCTTCAGAGGATGCGGCGGCAGCGCGGCTGCCAGCGCCAGCGCAGCCGAGGCGCCGCAGATGGCCGTTGCCCCGCCGCTGAGCAGGCCGAACAGAATATTGAAGCCCATCAGCCGCGCCACAATCATTGAAACGGCAATGGTCAGCACCAGCGAAATCGCCACCACCATCACCGGGTGCCAGCCCAGCGCCACCACCTGCGCCGCCGTGATGCGCAGGCCCAGCAGCGCCACGCCCCAGCGGAGCACATGGCGGGCCGTGAACTCGATGCCCGATTTGC
>JAZKHK010000064.1:0-29100 GCA_040385425.1 Pseudomonadota bacterium
CGTCAGGCGTCTCGTTGTCAACAGGCAAGACAAAGCGCGTGCCAAGCAGACTGGTCAATCCGAATTCCTGCAGCAAAGCGCGCAGACGCTGGGCCGCCGCCCGCTTGGGCTGACCTGTGCGGCGGGCGATGATAAGCTCGTTCTTCATGCTGTGTTCCCAGCCCACCAGTTCGGTCACGGTCACCTGGTAACCCGAGGCTTCCAGGTACAGGCAGCGCAGGACATTGGTGATCTGGCTGCCCATCTCGCGGGTGTGCAAGGGGTGGCGCCATAACTCGGCCAGCGGCGTCCTTTTGAGTGAAAGTGCTTTGTGCTGGCTCAAGCATCGTGCCACTTCGGCCTGGCAACAGGGCACCAGCACCATGAATGTGGCCTGTTTTTGCAGGCCAAAGGCGATGGCGTCATCGGTTGCGGTATCGCAGGCATGCAGCGCGGTCACCACGTCAATGTGCGCCGGCAGTTGATCCGATTGCGCTGACTCGGCCACGCTCAGGTTCAAGAACGACATGCGCTCAAAACCCAGCTTGGCCGCCAGCTCGCGCGACTTTTGCACGAGCTCGGGGCGCGTTTCAATGCCGTAAATACGACCGGCCTGGAGTGTCTTGAAAAACAGGTCGTAAATGATGAAGCCCAGGTACGATTTGCCGGCCCCATGGTCGGCCAGCGTGGTGGTGCCTTGTTTTTCAGGCAACTCCAACAGCAGCTTTTCAATGAACTGGAACAGGTGGTACACCTGCTTGAGCTTGCGGCGTGAATCCTGGTTGAGCTTGCCGTCCCGGGTCAGGATGTGCAGCTCTTTGAGCAGTTCGACCGACTGGCCCGGCCTGATCTCAGGCGCAATGACCTCGGATGCGGGCGGCTTGGTTTTAATTCTCATGGTTCGATGCTGCCACGCACGGTATCGGCGGCGTCATCCGCTGCCGCCTGATGCGGGCACCCCTGCGAGCGCCCGACCCCCAGCGCCGTCCAGCCAGCAGCCCCGATGCGCTCCATGGTTTCCATGTTGCGCTCGAAAATGCTTTCCGCATCGGGAAAAGCGTCCACCGCCCGGTCAATGCTGTCTTCGCGCAGCAGGTGCAAGGTGGGGTACGGCGAGCGGTTGGTGAAATTGGTGATGTCGTCGGGCTGGGTGCCGGCAAACTGGTAATCCGGGTGTAAATTGGCGATTTGCAGCACCCCATCAAGTTCCAGATCGACCAAAGCCTGGTCGGCCTCGGCCAGAAAATCATTGAAATCCAGAAAGTCGGCCAGGCACTCGGGCGCTATCAACAGTGTCGTATCCCGCGCAGACGGGTCGCTGGCCAGCAACGCTTTGAGCTCAACAACAAGGTCTTTCAGGAATTCGTCGGCATGCTGGGCACGGCTCACGGCATAGTGCACCTGCCCTTTCACATGCACGCTCTTGGCAAACGGGCACAGGTTCAAACCGATCACCGCCCGTTCCAGCCAGACACGGGTATCGTCAATGACGGTTTGTGTTGCTACTTGCATTTTTGCTTACTCGCTTAAATAAAATTACTGGGTTGTCCCACAATCAGCCTGGCCAATTCATCAAGCACCGGGCTTTGAATCTGATCGGCGCGGTACGCCGTGTTCAGCACCCCGAAACCTTGCGCGTTGGCCACGCGAAACGCCAGTTTGGCTGCATCATGGTCGGTGGTGATGGTGACGCTGGCATGCGCTTCCGTCAGGTAATCAAACCGGATGGCCTGCAGGGTGTTTTTCTCGGGATGGCGCACGTTGACTCGGTCATGCTTGACGGCGCCCGCTGACAAACGGGTTTCGATCCGCTGCAAATCAGGCGGAAAATTGGCGCTGACGCTGCCGCCAAGGGGCGCTTCATCGCGGGGCACCAGGCGCCAACCCATGACGATGTAGTCATATACATCTTTGTCGCGCAGCTTTTTTTGACGGGCATCGACCCGGAAATCAACCAGCTTCATGTCTGGCCAAGGCGTCTTGCCATCCAGGCTCAATGAAGGGCCGCCCGGCCCGATCACATTAAGCTGTTTGGCCAGTTCGGTGATGTACAGCCAGGCCGTCCTGGAGGCTGCTTCCGTCAGCTGTGTGTTCGCAGCAATGTGGGCTTGCTGCGCCACTTGCTCGGTTTGCAACGCGCTGGCCTGCGATTTAAGTTGATTGAGAAAACTCACGACGGATCCTGGGCGTTTTATTGACGCGATTTTAACGAGGCGTCGTTTATGACAACAAATGCTGGCCGGTCAGGCGCTCATGCTCGCGCCCGGCAAACCGGTCGGTCATGCCGGCGATGTAATCCGCTACCACGCGGGCGGTGGCGGTCGCTTCATCGGCTGTACCGCGGGCGCTTTCCACGCGGGCCAGAAAACGCGCCTTCATTTCCTGCGGGCAAGCCAGATAGACACCAAAAAGATCGCGCACCATCTCTTTGGCGTGCCCCGTCGTCTTCGTGACTTGAGGATGGCGGTACAAACGGTGCAATAAAAATTGCTTGAGCGCCTGCGATTTGGTTCGCATCTCTGCGCCAAACTGCAGCAACGGTGCAGACTGGCGCACTTCATCCACGCTGCGGAGGGCAGCCGCGTCCAACGCAGCGCTGGTGGCTGCAATCACGTCGTACACCTGCGCGCTGAGCATGCGGCGAATGGCCTCGTAGAGCAGGCGGCTGCTCTGTATTTTCCCCTGCAAATGCGGATACTCGGCCAGCGCTTCGCGCCGGAAATCATCGAACAAGGCGACTTCCTGCAGTTGCTCCAGCGTGATCAGACCGGAGCGCACACCGTCATCGATGTCATGCGCGTTGTAGGCAATTTCATCGGCCAGATTGCACAACTGCGCCTCCAGGCTGGGCTGGGTTCGATCAAGAAAACGCTGCCCGACACCGCCGGGCTCACGCTGCTCCAGTTGCTCGGCATTGCTGCGGGAGCAGTGTTTGAGAATGCCTTCGCGCGTCTCGAACGTGAGGTTCAAGCCGTCGAACTGCGGGTAGCGCTCTTCAAGCTGGTCCACCACGCGCAGGCTTTGCAGGTTGTGCTCGAAGCCGCCGAACGCCGCCATGCACTCATGGAGCGCATCTTGTCCGGCATGGCCAAACGGCGTGTGGCCCAGATCGTGCGCCAGCGCAATGGCCTCGACTAAATCTTCATTGAGCTGGAGCGAACGCGCAATGGACCGGCCCAACTGCGCCACCTCCAGCGAATGCGTCATGCGCGTGCGAAACAGGTCGCCTTCGTGGTTGAGAAACACCTGCGTTTTGTACACCAGGCGCCGAAACGCCGTGCAATGCACGATGCGGTCGCGGTCGCGCTGGTACTCGGTGCGCGTGGGCGCCGGCGCCTGTGGAAAGCGCCGGCCCCGCGATTGAGCGGGGTCACAGGCAAAAACGGCTAAATTCATGTATATATATGCAAAATCAGACTCTAGCCCCTGTGGAATAAGCGTAAGTAGCTATTATTTTTATAGTGCCTCAACACAGCACGAATCAATCACCTCGCGCACCAGCAGATCCGGCGCGCTGCGCATCGCGGCACTGGCGGGGCCGTCAATCACCACGAACCTGATTTCACCGCCTTCCGCTTTCTTGTCCACGCGCATCAGTTCCAGGTAACGTCCGGCGTTGTCTGTCGCCGACAGGCGCGGCCCGGTCACGGGCAGACCGGCTTTTTGAATCAGCACGGTCAGACGCTGAACGAATGCCGCATCGACCAGACCCAAACGCTGCGACAAATGCGCCGCCATGACCATGCCGCAACCCACGGCTTCGCCATGCAACCACTCGCCATAGCCCAGACCCGCCTCAATGGCGTGCCCAAAGGTGTGCCCAAAGTTGAGAATCGCGCGCAGCCCCGATTCGCGTTCATCCTGCCCGACCACCCAAGCCTTGATTTCACAGCTGCGCTTGACGGCATGCGCCAGCGCGGCGGGCTCACGTGCCATCAAGGCGTCGATGTTGCACTCAATCCAGGCCAAAAATTCCAGATCGGCAATCGGACCGTATTTGATGACTTCAGCCAACCCGGCACTGAGTTCACGTTGCGGCAAGGTCTTGAGCGTGTCCAAATCGCACACCACCTTGAGTGGCTGGTAAAACGCACCAATCATGTTTTTGCCCAGCGGGTGGTTGATGCCGGTCTTGCCGCCGACCGACGAATCGACTTGCGCCAGCAAGGTCGTGGGCACCTGAACAAAGGGCACACCGCGCATATAACTGGCGGCCGCAAAGCCGGTCATGTCGCCCACCACACCACCGCCCAAAGCGAAAAGAACTGTTTTACGGTCACAGCCGTTTTGCAACAAGGCATCGAAAATTAGATTCAGGGTCTGCCAGGTTTTGTAGACTTCGCCATCCGGCAAGGTCACGGTGTGAACCTTGGGGTACTTGCCTTGCAAAGCTGCTTGTAGACCAGCGGCATACAGGGGTCCGACCGTGGTGTTGGTCACAATCAGCGCGCTGCTGGCGCCGGGCAGCTCCGTATAACTCAAGGCGTTGTCAAAAAGCGAGCCCCGAATGGCAATGTGGTAGCTGCGATGTGAGAGATCGATGGAAACAGTTTGGAGATCTGGATGGAGGGCTGGAGCATTCATGGCTCCGAGTTTAGAGGCACTTCGGCATTATTTCCATTCACCCCGGTTGACGCAACGGCAAGAGGTCGCGCCTCAATGACTTCAGCAAACCGTCTGCCGTCAAAAACCTGGAACGACTCCGGCCAGTTCCAGCTGCATCACGATCATGTTGACCAGCGTGGCGACCGACGGGCGTCCGGTTTCGATAATGAATTGCGCCGTTTCACGGTAAAGCGGGTCGCGCTGGGCATGAAGATCGCGCAGTCGGCCCAAGGGATCGGCCACTTGCAGCAAGGGCCGATTCACGTCATAGCGCAAGCGCCGGAACAATTCGTCAGGCGAAGAATTCAGGTAAATCACCTGTCCTCGGTCCCGCAAGTGCTGGCGATTGGCAGGCCGCAACACCACGCCGCCGCCGGTTGACAAAACACATTTGGGATTCTGCGTGAGCTGGTCAATGACCGATTCCTCAACATCGCGGAATCGATCTTCCCCCTCGCGCTCAAAGTACGTACGGATCGAGCAACCCAATTGCTGCTCGATCACATGGTCGGAGTCAAAAAATGGTAATTGGAGCCGTCGGGCAAGTTGCCGCCCGACGGTGGATTTTCCGGAGCCGGGGAGGCCAACAAGACTAATTATCAATTTAGCTACAAATCATACCGGGGAAGCCCCCTGTCTGCTCAAGTTAACGGGCCGCTTTGTCAGTGATCACTTTGGGGGTAATGAACACCAGCATTTCCTGTTTGTTTGAAACCTTGGATCGACTCTTGAACAGGTTACCAATACCAGGCAGATCACCCAGGAAAGGCACTTTGGTTTCGCTGTCACTTTCAGTCAATTCAAAAATACCACCGATCACCACCGTCCCACCATTTTCAACCAGCACCTGCGTCTGAATATGCTTTGTATTGATGGCAAAACCAGCAGCGGTTGACTGCCCAACCGTATCCTTGTTGACATCCAGGGCCAGAATAATGTTGCCTTCCGGTGTTATTTGCGGCGTCACTTCCAGCTTTAAATTTGCCTTGCGGAAGGCAATTGCAGTTGCTCCGCTCGCAGAGGCGATCTGATAAGGTAACTCCGTTCCTTGTTCGATCATAGCTTTGATCTGGTCCGCAGTAACGACCCGCGGGCTGGACACGACCTTGCCCTTGCCGTCTGCTTCCAAAGCCGATATTTCCAGATTTAGAAATCGATTGGCCTCTGCGCCAAACAGCGAGATAGCGAATGAAGCGGGGTTATATCCATTTTGTCCCACTGCAGGCAGATTGACGAAGCTGGTATTGAGCGTATCCAATACAGTGTTGCTTTCCCCCGTCATGCCTGTGACTGCGTTATAGGTGGCGCCGAATGCCACCGATTGCCCGCCAACACTGTATCCAGGCGTTCCACCCCTTGCGTTGGTCGTGCGTAAATCGCTCCCTCCCAGTCGGACACCCAAGGACTTACCAAAAGTATCGGACGCTTCGACAATGCGCGCTTCAATCAACACTTGGCGAACTGGAATGTCGAGCTTTGCAATCAGTTGCTGTACTTGCTCAAGTTTCGCGGCAATATCGGTCACAAATAACTGGTTCGTGCGGGCTTCAGCGATCACGCTTCCGCGTGGACTCAGCATCCGTGAGCTATTAGCGCCGGTTCCACCACCTGTCGCGGTTAATTGTGCGGCAACTTCTGCCGCCTTGGTGTAATTCATCTGGAAGGATTGCGTGCGCAAAGGTTCCAGATTTTGCAGCGATGCAATCGATTCAAGCTCCAGCTTTTCCTTGGCGTTGATTTCGTCCTTGGGGGCGATCCAGAGGACAGTCCCGGTCTTGCGCATGCCCAGCCCCTTGGCTTGCAGAATAATATCCAGCGCCTGATCCCAAGGCACATCCTGCAAACGCAAAGTCACGGAGCCGGTTACAGAGTCCGACGTAATGATGTTGAAGTTGGTGAAGTCAGCGATGACCTGCAAGAGTGAGCGAACTTCGATGTTCTGGAAATTAAGCGACAATTTTTGCCCGCTGTAACCCGGGCCCTGCGTCAACTTGGATGGATCGACTTTGACAGGTTTGACTTCCACCACAAATTGATCATCTGTTTGATAAGCGCTATGTACCCACTGTCCTTTGGGCTCAATCATCATGCGCACACGGTCACCGGTCTGGAAGGTGGTAACCGTTTGGACGGGAGTACCAAAATCGCTCACGTCCAGGCGCCGCCGCATACCTTCCGGCAAGGTGGATTTCATGAACTCCACAACCAGCGCTTGCCCTTGCTGGCGAATATCAACCCCGACCTGGTTGTTGGGAAGCGCAACCACAATGCGACCCGACCCCTCCTCACCACGACGAAAATCCAGATCTTTAAGCGGTAAAGTATCCCGGCTCCGACTTTCCGAAAAAACGGGCGCCGCCGTCGCGGTAGGGGCTGCGGTTTTGACCGCATCCAACACAACCAGCAGTGATTTACCTTGCAACTGAGCCTTGTAGGGCGTGGCTTGCTTCAGATTCAAAACAACACGAGTCCGGTCTCCGGCCTGGACCACACTGACCGACTTCAAATTTCCTTGATTGATATCGATGGTAGATCGACCCATGGCATTTGTAATACCAGGGAAATCGAGTGCAATTCGAGCGGGTGACTGAATTGAAAATCCTGTTGGAATGGCCGCAAGCGGTTGTGACAGGTCAATCTTGACGACCTCAACACCGCCTTGCACAGACCCGGTCACTGCTTCGATCGCACTCTGAGCCTGCGCGGCAAGTGCGGTCACCATAAGCGATGTAGTCAGGAAAATGCGTTGCCACGCTCGTTTTTGCATCCAATAATTCTGATTTTTCATTTCGACCTCTCTTGCAACTGCAAAGTTGCAGTGCGTTCAATCCATTCGCCCACAGCGTCTTGCACAATTTCACGCATCGTGACCTCTGTTTCTGCGATTTTCGTCACACGTCCATAGTTTTGTCCCAGATAGTTGCCATGCCGTATCTGATACAACAAATTATCAACTTTCACCAAGGCGACAGGCTGGCCGGCCTTGACCAGACTGCCCACCATCGCCATCGCGTCCAGAGGAAAAGACTCCAGTGCTTCCTTGCGACGCGCCAATTCAGGCGCAATCAAAGCGCCGCTGGCAGCAGATTGGGTGGCCTCTCGCTTCAAAGCCTGCGTCAGTTTCTGATTGCTGAAAGGTTCTATCGCTGCAGCCTGGACATAACTTTCTGGTTTGAAGAGTTTCGGCTCAGAAATTGGGGCGACTTTGGGCTTGGTCAGGCTCTTTTGTTCAGCCATCCAGTGATGCAATTCATCTTCACTCGATGCACCGCACCCCGCCAGCGTCAAAATCACGGAAACCAGAAACAAGAGTCTCGTCAAATACATCATTTCTTGGCTCCTTTCGGTGCCGCCTTGGCCTGCGCAGCAACCTCATCAGGGTCCAGATAACGGAAAGTTTTAGCAGTGGCATCCATCGCCAACATGCCATCCTTGCCAGGTAAAATAGCCAAATTATTGAGGGTCACAATACGGGAAAGATTAGCAATATCTGAAGCGAATGCCCCCACGTCGTGATAGCGTCCCGTAACACGCACGGCTATCGGCAACTCGGCATAATAGTCTTTGACAGCCACTTGCCCTGGCCGAAATAGCTCAAACTGAAGACTCCGACCCAGGCCAGCTTGGTTGATATCCGAAAGCAGCGCGTCCATCTCGGCTTTACTTGGCAACTGCTTCTCTAGTTGCGTAACGTACTGCTGAACTTGCTCGCGCTGCTTTTTCAGTGCCTCAAGATTTACCGCCTTAGCCAACTTGGTCTTGTACTCTTCTCGCAGCTTGACTTCCTTGCCTTGCTCCGTCACGAGCTCCTCCTCCGAAGTGTTCAACCAGATAAACCAAAGCAGCACGACCAACGCAACAGTGACTGCTGCAAAGAGCGCATACCGTGGTATGGCAGGCCAGAGAGACGGGTCTTTGGGGTCCAGATTGCTGAACTGCCCGCGCAATTTTTCCTGGACAGCGGAAAGATCGAAATTCAATGAAGATTTGCTTGCCATGTTTTCGCGCTTCTAATTCTTGACAGGAGTGGAGGCAACGGCTATTGGAGCCGAAGCGACATTAGCCAATGCAAGCATTTTTTCAGCCTCGCTGGCGCGAACCAGACGAACACGAATGTTGAAGTTAGAAACACGGCGTTGATCTTTAGGCTGCAGCGTGACCGACCCCGCGATAATTTCAATCAACTCTGGCTTTGCAAACCAAGGTGTGTTGTTCCCGAGATTGCGTAACAGCTCCGATACACGTTCATTCGATTGCGCAACGCCTTGTAGCGTCACCGCCTGGTTTTCTTGACGCATGCTGGTGACGTAAACGCCATCCGGAAGCTGCTTGACCAGTTCCGTCAGGAGGTGAACCGGCAAATTGCGGTCGGCCTGCAGATCTTCCACCGCCTGCTGACGCGCGCGCAAGGCCGCAATCTCAGCCTCCAGTCCAGCAATGTCCTTGATCTGACTGTCAAACCTTGTAATCTCGGTTTGCAGCAGCTGGTTCTTATCTTGTTGCCCTGATATTTGAGCTTGGTACCAAAGGAAAATAACGCCTGCAATCAACCCACCAGCAAGCGCAGAAGCCCCCAGGCTGACATTGAATATATCCCGGCGCAGTTTACGAGCAAGCTCGCGGTGCGGGAGCAGATTAATCAGAATCACTGCATGAACCTCCGCAAAGCCAGTCCGCATGAAGTGAGATAGGAAGGAGACTCCCGTGTCATTTTCTTCAAGCGAATACCATCACCCATGGCCATCCCTTCAAAGGGATTGACTAAAGTGCATGGAAAAGTGGTGTGCTTCTCTACAGCCTCTGTCAAACCAGGCAAAGCGGCCGAACCGCCAGCCAACATCACGAAGTCGACCTTGTTGTGAGGCGTACTGGTAAAGAAGAATTGCAATGCGCGACCAATTTCCTGCACCATGCTTTCAACAAACGGATGCAGTACGCTGGATTCATAATCATCCGGCAGGTCACCACTTCGTTTTTTGTTTTCAGCCTCTTCCAGTGAGAAACCGTACTGGCGCACAATCAACTGCGTTAACTGTGCACCGCCAAACGCCTGATCCCGGTCGTACAAGACTTCATCATTGCGAATAACTTGCATGCTGGTGGTCAAGGCGCCCACCTCAAATAAGGCGACGATGCTGCCAATGCCCTTATTGGGCAGATTTTCAATCAAACGCCCCGTCGCCAAGCGTGACGCATAAGACTCCACATCTACAATTACTGGCTTCAAACCAGCAGCCTCGGCCAAGCCCTGAATGTCCTGAACTTTTTCCCGGCGTGAGGCGGCAATGAGAACCTCAACGTCACCGGCAGAGCCGGCACTGGGCCCAACAACACAAAAGTCAAGACTCACTTCGTCCAATGGAAACGGAATGTACTGGTTAGCCTCAGTCTCAACTTGCAATTCCAGCTCTTGTTCGGACATGCCGCCCGGCAAGATTATTTTTTTGGTGATGACGGCAGACGGGGGTAAGGCCATCGCTACATTTTTGGTTTTAGTTCCGCTTTTTTTGACCAGCCGACGAACCGCCTCGGCGACCTCGTCAAACTTGTCGATGTTGCCATCGGTAATCCACCCGCGCTCAAGCGGTTCGATCGCACAACGTTCAAGCACCAGATTCCCCCCTTTGTCTTGTCCCAACTCAACCAGTTTGACACTGGATGAGCTGATATCCAAACCCAGCATGGGGGCGGGTTGACGACTAAACAACGACCTCAAAGAGACCAAAACTATCCCCTGAACAGGCTAATCAAAGATTAGCGAAACTTAATAAATCACTTCAATGCTAGCAGCAAGCGCCTTGTCCTACAAAGGATTTTTGAATTCCAAGGCATTTTTACCGTTGTCAAAAGTTGACGCTTTGCATGCCAATGTACCGCACATTCCGCGATGACAGATGTCAATGACGTCAGCACGTAACAATAGCGGATACTACCGCGCTATGGCTGTGGCAACATCATTTTTATAATTGCAGCTCGTTTCCACGAAGTTATTTATGTCATCCAAACCACCGCATAGCGAATCAAGCTCACCGAAAACAACCAAGCCCCGATCAAGCGCCTTGAATTGGGTGCTGCGCATTGTGCTGTGGGGAGGCGGTTTGGTGCTGGCGGGGTGCATGGCCCTCTTGATCGTTATTGCAATTGCAATGGCCGTGGCATTTCCTAATTTGCCCGACATTACCGATTTGTCGGATTACCGCCCAAAATTGCCCTTGCGTGTTTTTTCCGCCGAAGGTGCACTGATTGGCGAGTTTGGAGAAGAACGTCGGCATCTGACACCAATCAAGGAAATCCCAAAGGTGATGGTTGATGCGGTACTGGCAATTGAAGACTCGCGGTTTTACGAACACGGCGGAGTGGACTACAAAGGCGTTTTGCGCGCCGCACTGGCCAACCTGGGACGCATCAAAAGCCAGGGGGCGTCCACCATCACCATGCAGGTGGCACGCAACGTCTATTTATCTTCGGAAAAGACATTCACCCGCAAGATCTACGAAATCTTGCTGACCTTCAAGCTGGAACACACCTTGACCAAGGACCAGATTCTTGAAATCTATATGAACCAGATTTTTCTGGGCAACCGCTCCTATGGCTTTGCCGCAGCTTCAGAGGCGTATTTTGACAAGCCGCTGAAAAATATCACGATTGCAGAAGCAGCCATGCTGGCTGGCCTGCCCAAGGCACCATCCGCCTACAACCCCATCATCAACCCCAAACGGGCCCGGATGCGCCAGCTCCACATCATTGACCGCATGCGGGAAAACAGCTTCATCACTGCCGATCAAGCTGACGCAGCAAAAGCGGAAGAACTGAAAGTCAAAACCAACTCGGACAACACCAAGGTCCATGCTGAGTACGTGGCCGAAACAGTGCGGCAATTGATGTTTGCCCAATACGGAGACGAAACCTACACCCGCGGCCTGAATGTGTACACCACGTTGCGGGCTGCCGATCAGGATGCGGCTTACAGGGCATTGCGGCGCGGCATCATGGACTTTGAGCGGCGCCAAGTTTACCGCGGTCCAGAGGAATTCGTCACCCTGCCCTCCAACCCACAGGAAATTGAAGATGCCATCGATGATGCGCTGAGCGATCACCCCGACAACGGCGATGTCATGTCGGCCGTCGTGCTGCAAGCGGATTCCAAAAAAATCAAGGCGATCCGTCAGAATGGGGAAACGTTTGAAATCACGGCTGAGGGCCTCAAGCCCGCCCAATCCGGCTTATCGGACAAAGCACCACCCAATATCAAAATTCGGCGCGGCGCCGTGATCCGCGTGGCCAAAACACTGAAGAACACATGGGAAATCACGCAATTGCCTGAAGTTGAAGGCGCTTTCGTGGCACTGGACCCGCGCGATGGCTCGATCAAGGCGCTGGTCGGCGGATTTGATTTTGCCAAAAACAAATTCAACCACGTGACGCAAGCCTGGCGCCAACCCGGCTCCAGCTTCAAACCCTTTATTTATTCCGCCGCGCTGGAGAAAGGCTTTACGCCTGCAACCGTCATCAACGACTCGCCCCTCTTTTTTGATGCCGGAGTTACAGGCGGCCAACCGTGGGAACCGAAAAATTACGACGGCAAATTTGAAGGGCCCATGTCGATGCGCCGGGCGTTGGCCAAATCCAAGAACATGATCTCCATCCGCATCCTGCAATCAATCGGTGCCCCGTACACACAGGAGTGGATTACGCGCTTTGGCTTTGATGAGAACAAACACCCCGCTTACCTGACCATGGCATTGGGTGCCGGTTCAGTCACGCCCATGCAGATGGTATCTGCCTACTCGGTCTTCGCCAACGATGGCTACCGAATCAACCCCTGGCTGATCGCGAAAGTCACCGAGCAGAAAGGCAAAATCCTGGTGGAAACAAAACCACCCGTGCTGGACGAGTCAGTGCGAGCCATTGAGGCGCGCAATGCCTTCATCATGAAAAGCCTGCTTCAGGAAGTCACCCGTACCGGGACGGCCGCTTCCGCGCAGGCCAAACTGAAAAGACCGGACCTGTATGGCAAAACCGGAACAACCAACGACTCCATGGACGCCTGGTTTGCCGGATTTCAGCCGACACTGGCGGCTGTCACCTGGATTGGTTACGACACACCGCGCAAGCTCGGTGACCGCGAAACGGGTGGTGGCTTGAGCTTGCCGATCTGGATTCAGTTCATGGAACAGGCGCTTAAAAACGTTCCGGTCATGGAAGCCACTCCACCTGAAGGCGTGACCAATTCAGGCGGTGAATGGTTTTATAACGAGTACATCAAAGGTGCCGGCATCAGCAGCGTGGGCTTGAACGACAAGCCTGCCGGACATGAGGGTGCGGATGTTCAAACACTGCCGCCAGCCGACGAGAAGAAGAAAATTCTTGACCTGTTCAAGAACTGATCACGGAAAGAACGACTACTGAGCGCGAAGCAGACCAGCGCTGACCGAGCACTTTAAGAGAAAACCAGCGGGCAACCCGCCTGCTCGCTGGCATAGCGCGACAAATTTGAGAAAAACTCGCCCTGGCCCTTGGTATCCAACCATTGTTTGCTATCAAATTTATAGTGATAACCACCCGACTTGGCCGCCAGCCAGATCTCGTGCAGCGGTTTTTGCAGATTGATGACGACCTGGCTCCGGTTGGAGAAAACCAGCGTCACCATGCCCCCTGTACGCTGGTTGTCAATGTCGGCCAAGTTGTCGTCATTGATGCGGTCACAGCTGGCCTCGACGGCTTTGAGCAAAATTTCCGCTTGGTCCAAGAATTCAGAGTCGGTCATTACAATTTCACCCATGTTGAGATATCTTCAAATTTTAATCAGTGCCATTGTCCTTGGCATGGGTGTGGCGAGCCTGACAGCTTGCGGCCAGCAAGGTCCGCTGTATTTACCCACCGAACCCGCTGCGGCCAAGCGCGCCACCTTGCCTGAAACGCTGCTCCCACTCAATCGAACAAAAGCCACGCCAGCAGGAGGACAAACGCCCCCTGCACCGGCTATTCCCACTGCTCCCGCATCTACGCCCTCTCCTCAATGACATCCCAAAATCTTCCCGGCCAACCCCAGCTTGCCTACCGGGGCAATGAACTTTTTTCTGAAGACCTGCGCTTGAGCGATTTGGCCAAAGAACACGGCACGCCACTTTTTGTGTACTCCAAAGGGTCCATGCTGTCCGCCTTGGCCGCTTACCAGCGTGGTTTTGCCGGACGCAAGGTCCAGATCTGCTACGCCATGAAAGCCAACCCGGCACTGGGCGTGATTCAGGTGTTTGCCCAAGCGGGCTGCGGTTTTGACATCGTCTCCGGTGGTGACATGGACCGGGTTCTGGCGGCAGGCGGACAGGCCGACAAGATCATTTTCTCCGGCGTGGGCAAAACCCGCGCTGAAATGCGCCGAGCCCTCGATGCCGGCATTGGCTGTTTCAATGTCGAGAGCGAGGCCGAGCTTGAAGTGTTGAGCGAAGTAGCCTTATCCATGGGCTTGAAGGCACCAGTGAGCCTGCGCGTCAACCCCAATGTGGACCCCAAAACCCACCCTTACATCTCCACCGGCCTCAAAGGCAGCAAGTTCGGCGTAGCCCATAGGCGCGTGCTGGAAACCTACCAGCGGGCCGCCGCCCTGGCGGGCATTCGGGTCGTCGGTATTGATTGCCACATCGGCTCCCAGATCACGGAAGTCGAACCTTATCTCGACGCAGTGGACCGCATGCTGGACCTGGTGGAAGCGATTGAAGCAGCGGGCATTCCCATTCACCACATCGATTTTGGTGGCGGCCTGGGCATCAACTACAACGGCGACACACCGCCCCAGGCCGACGATCTCTGGAAAAAGCTGCTGGCCAAGCTGGATGCGCGCGGCTTTGGCGAACGCCAGTTCATGATTGAACCAGGCCGCTCGCTGGTCGGCAATGCCGGAGTGTGCCTCACTGAAGTGCTGTACCTCAAACCCGGCGAGCAGAAAAACTTCTGCATCATTGACGCCGCCATGAACGATTTGCCCCGCCCGGCCATGTACCAGGCGTTTCACCAGATCGTGCCTTTGACCGCACGATCAACGGCGCCCGAAACATGGGATGTCGTGGGACCGGTCTGCGAAAGCGGCGACTGGATCGGACATGAGCGCGCCTTGGCCGTGCAACCGGGCGATCTGCTGGCAGTGCTGTCCGCCGGCGCCTATTGCATGAGCATGGCCAGCAACTACAACTCACGCGGACGTGCCGCCGAGATTCTGGTGGACGGCGCTCAGGCCCACCTGATTCGCCAGCGGGAAACCATGGCAGACCAGATGCGCCAGGAAAAATTGCTATAAATAATATAGCTTCTTGCGCTTATTCCTCGGGGGCTAGAGCCTCTTTTTATTCATAAAGTGAATCAAACGCCAGCCCAGCAGCGTCCCCAGGACCCCGGCATACACGATCACCTCGGCAAAGTTATTTTTGCCGGCCCGCATCCAGAAAAAATGCAGGATGGCCAAGCCGGCGACGAGGTACACCAGCTTGTGCAAGGCCTGCCAGCGTTTGGCACCCAAGGTCTTGATGGCGCGGTTGAAAGACGTCAAGGCCAGCGGCGTGAGCAGCACAAAGGCTGAAAAGCCCACCAGAATGAACGGGCGTTTGGCAATGTCTTTGGCGATATCTGCGACATCAAAGCCCATGTCAAACCAGCTATAACTCAGCAGGTGGAGGGTGACGTAGAAATACACAAACAGGCCCAGCATGCGCCGAAACCGGGCCAGCGCCGGCGTGCCGGCCACCACGCGCAAGGGTGTCACCGCCAATGCCAGACATAAGAAGCGCAAAGTCCAGTCGCCGGTTGCGCGCACCAGCGCCTCCGCCGGATTGGCTCCCAGCTGGTTGGTGACTGCCGCGTAAAGCAGCCAGCAAAACGGCAATAAAGCCAAACCAAACGCCACTGGTTTGGCGAACCGATGAAGGAGCAAAGACTTCACCGGGAACAAAGGCCGAAGAAAAGTCAGCGTCGTCATCAAATGAACTTCTTGAGATCCATGCCAGCGTACAACTGCCCCACCTGCGCTTCATAGCCGTTGAACATCAGGGTCTTGCGTTTCTTTGTAAACAAACCATCTTCACCAATGCGCCGCTCGGTGGCCTGGCTCCAGCGTGGATGGTCCACATTGGGGTTGACGTTGGAGTAGAACCCGTATTCGTTGGCGGCGGCCTTGTTCCAGGCGGTGGCGGGCTGTTTGTCGGTAAAGCGGATTTTGACCAGGCTCTTGGCACTTTTGAAACCGTATTTCCACGGCACCACCAGACGCACCGGCGCGCCGTTCTGGTTAGGCAACACCTCCCCGTACATGCCGAAAGTCAGCAAGGTCAGCGGGTGCATGGCTTCATCCATGCGCAAACCTTCAACATAAGGCCAGTCCAGCACGCGGGAGCCAACGAAAGGCATGGTTTTGGGGTCGGCCTGGGTTACAAACTCGACGTACTTGGCACTGCCCAGCGGCTCCACCCGTTTGATCAGCTCGCTCAGCGAATAGCCCACCCACGGAATGACCATGGACCAGCCTTCGACACAGCGCAGCCGATAGATGCGCTCTTCCTGTGCGCTGAGCTTGAGCAAGTCCTCAAGCGTGTACCTCGCCGGTTTTTTGACCAGCCCTTCGATCTCGATACTCCACGGACTGGTCTTCAGGGTATGGGCATTTTTCGCCGGATCGGACTTGTCGGTGCCAAATTCGTAGAAGTTGTTGTAGCTGCTGGCGTCTTTGTACTCCGTCAGCTTGTCCATGGTGATGGCACCGGGCTGATTCGACCTTAGGCCCGGCAAGGCCGCCAGTTTGCCGGGCCGGGAGACGGCTGCTTGCGCATGGGCCTCGCGTGAGGCCCATGAAACCAATGCGGCGCCTGCAACGCCCGTGGCCATGAGTTTGATGAGATCACGCCGCCCCTCGTAGACCGACTGGCTCGTGATGTCACTGGAGTCCGGGTGGCAATAACCGTCGCGGCTGGTTTTGATAAGCATGATGTGATCCTCGTTTCAGAGTAGTCGCAAAACAAGATCTGTTCTTACAAAAAAACTGCCAAGTGGCACCAAAAGAATGAAAACACCCGACTTGGCGTTGAAACCGTCGTGCTTGCATTGTCGCCAGCGCAAAAAAAAGGGCAGGGCCATTTTGAAATGGACCTGCCCCGATCAGGGTCTGTTGCAAGCGTTTAGCTCAATCAATAACCCGTGTGAGTGACAAACGGTGCAATCTGGCGCTTAACGCAAACCGGCAATGTAGTCAGCAACGGCCTTGATCTCGCGGTCGTTCATCTTGGCGGCCACACCGGTCATTTGCAGGCTGTTGTTGCGGACACCATCACGAAAAGCGGTCAATTGGGCCACGGCGTAATCAGCATGCTGGCCACTCAAACGGGGGTACTGGGCGGGGATGCCAGCGCCATTGGGGCTGTGGCAACCGGCACAAGCGGGCACTTGACGGTCAGCAATACCACCACGGTAAATGCGTTCGCCCAAGGCCAGCAATTCTTTTTCCTTGGCAGCGCCGGGTGTGGCGGGCTTGGCACTCACCCAGTAGGCGATATTCTTCATGTCGTCATCGCTCAGAGCGGCGGCCATGCCCATCATGATGGGGTTGGCGCGTTTGCCTGATTTAAATTCCTGCAACTGTTTCACCAGGTATTCCGGGTGTTGCTGCGCCAGCTTGGGGTTGACCGTGATGGCAGAGTTGCCATCCGCCGCATGGCAGGCGGCACACATCGCAAAACTGGCCTCGCCTTTGGCCAGATCAGGCTTGCTCGCAGTTGCGGGTTCAGCCTTGGCCTCTGCGTGAGGCGCAGCAGGCTTGGCTTCTTGCGCCATGGTGGAAAAAGCAGTGGCAGCCAAGGAGGCAGCAAGCAAAAGGGAGGTGAGCAACTTCATATTGGGAATGTCGTGTCAAGTGTGGGCAAAAACACGATGATTCTACAATGCGGCTTCGGGTTTTCTCCCTTTAATTCATGACAACCATCACAAACCCTTCAGCTTCAGTCCCCCAAACACCATCAGCCGACACTGCCGCCAAGGCAGCGGCCACTGTGGCATTGGGCTGGCTTCACACCGCCAAATTTCTCACGACGGCACCCCAACTGCACTTCTTGCCGGCGCTGGATGTTCCAGAAATTGCGTTTGTCGGGCGCTCCAATGCGGGGAAATCCACCTGCATCAACACCCTGACGCAGCAAAAACAATTGGCATTCGCCTCCAAAAAACCAGGTCGCACCCAGCACATCAACTTGTTTTCACTCGGCAAGCAAGGCGTGACCGATGCCATCCTGACCGATTTGCCCGGCTACGGTTACGCAGCCGTACCAAAATCAGACAAGATTCGCTGGCAACAGGTGATGGCCAATTACTTGGTGACGCGCGAAAACCTGAAAGCCATTGTGCTCATGTGCGACCCGCGCCACGGATTGACCGAGCTTGATGAAATCCTGCTCGACATCGTGCGCCCCCGGGTGGAGGAAGGCCTGAAATTTCTGGTGATTTTGACGAAGGCGGACAAGCTGACCCGCGCCGAGCAGACCAAGGCGCTGTCCATCATGAAGCTGCAAGCCGGCGGTGGTGAAGTGCGCTTATTCTCGGCCCCCAAACGCAAGGGAATTGATGAAGTCGCCACACTGCTGTGGCAATGGGCGCATCCGGCGGGCGAAACTGCAGCAGCCACACCCAGCCCCAACGTACAAAGCTGATATTTTTGCTATCTAAACAATAGCTACTTGTGCCCAGTGGACAAGGGCTAGAAGCTTAAATCCTGTAAACTTCAGTACACATCGGGCACGCCCGGCGGGCGGTCCTTGAACCGCTTGTGAACCCAAAAATACTGATCCGGCATGGTGTCGATGTAAGACTGCAAACGCCGGTTCATGAGCGCCGTATCGGCAGCCAGATCGTCTGACGGAAATCCCTGCCATGCGGGCATGATTTCAACCTCATACCCTTGGCGCGTCATACGAGTAATGACCGGCACCACTTTGGCACGACCCAGTTTGGCAAAGCGCGACAAGCTGGGCACGGTGGCGGTGGAGACACCATAAAACGGGACGAAGAGGGACTCGCGCGGGTCAAAATTCATGTCGGGCAGCAAATACAGCGGGTCACCCGCACGCAAGGCCGACACGATGGTTTTGACACCATCGATCCGGCCAAAAAGCCGCGTTGACCCGGAACGCTGGCGCCCCTTGAAGATCCAGTCATTGATGACGCCATTGGCCTGATTGGTATAGATAGTGGTGAAGTGGCGTGGTAGTTGCTGGGTCAACGCCGTCCAGCCCGCATCCAGGCCGACGAAATGCGGCGCAAAAATAACCACCGGTTCGCTGCCCTGTAACTCGTTCACCGCGCCCGACAGAGTCAAACGCTGCCGAACTACATCCGACGAGCCATTCCAGAGCCAGCCCCGGTCCAGCCAGGCTTGGGCGAAATGCACAAAGGTACGCATCGCCAAGTCCCGGATCTGGCGTTCGGACTGATCCGAAAAACACAAGCGCAAATTGATCTGAACCACCCGACGGCGCGGCACTGCCAACCCGTAAAGCACCCAACCTAACACCCACCCCAGCGCCCGCACCCACGCCAGCGGCAAGCGCCCCACAACATGCATGACCCCAATGCCACAGTGACTTAGCAAGCGGCTCAGCATCAGTTTTCCTGCCTCGGCTGTTTGTAGCGCGCGTAGCCCCACAGGTATTGCTGCGGGCAACTGCGAATCAGGCCTTCCATCGCCTGATTGATCACACCAGCCGCCTGCGTCGCATCCGCCGGCAAAGCATTACCCAAAGGCTCCACGTGGATTCGATAACCCTGCCCCCAGGGCAGACGCTCGCCCCAGGCCATCAACACCGTGGCGCCGGTTTGCTGCGCCAAACGCACGGACAAGGTCATGGTGTACGCATCGCGGCCAAAAAATGGCGCCCACACGCCCATGCCCAAAGGCGGCACCTGGTCCGGCAACAGACCCAGGGACTGGCCTTGCTTCAAGGCCTTGATCATTTGCTTGACACCTGCCAGCGTCGTGGGCGCCGTGTGCAGACCGGGGCGGCCGCGGGCACTCGCCACCAAGGCCCGCAGCCATGACTGGCGCGGCGGGCGAAACAGCACGGTCATGGGCTGCGCTCCTTGGCCGTAACGCTGGGCATAGGCCTGGGCCGTAATCTCAAAACAGCCCAGATGCGGCGTCAAAAACATTACGCCCCGCCCCAGCGCCAGCGCCTGTTCCACGGGCTGGTCGGCCCCATCCCACAGCACCGGCACGGGCCGCCCCAGCCACAGGCGCGGCAACTCGGCGACCAGCTTGCCGCTCTCGCCCACGGCACCCCGCCATTGCCGCCAGCCCATCCCGGCTTGGTGCGCATTCTCGAGAAAACGCCTGCGGTACACCCCCGAGACTGCGAACACCAGCCAGCCGAGACTCCAACCCACGCCATGCACCAACCACAAAGGCAGAAAGGACAAAATTTTGAAAAGGGAAATCATCAGTTGGCTAAAATTCAAAAGTCGCTGAGTTACGGAACTACTTGCAGGGCGACACACAAGGCGTTGCCCGCAGGGCCGCCATTGTGCCTTGTCAATTTTGACAACTCTGCTAAAGCGTTCGCTGAAAGCCCCAAGCCCAAGCAACGCAGTCCAAAACGTGTTGAACTTGATACTGGAGCTTTAAAACCATGGCGAACGATTCCCGCTTTACCTACGACCTCTACGCCATCGGCAACGCCCTGGTGGACTCCGAATACGAAGTGTCCGATGCCCACCTTCAAGCCATGGGCGTGGACAAACGCCACATGACCTTGATTGACGCCGCCAGGCGCGCCGAGTTGCTGGGCCATCTGCAAGCCATCCACACGCGCCGCACCGGCGGCGGGTCGGCTGGCAACACCGTGGTGGCCCTGGCGCAGTTGGGTGGCCGGGCTTTTTACTCCTGCCGTGTGGCAGACGACGAACTGGGCGCGTTCTACACCCAGGACCTGATCGCCAATGGCGTGGCCACCAACCTCACCCACGCCCAGCCCGCGCCGGGTCAGACCGGCAGTTGCATGGTCATGGTGACGCCCGATGCCGAGCGCAGCATGAGCACGTTCCTGGGCGCCACAGCAGAACTCGACCACACCGCACTGCACGAACAAGACATTGCCCAATCCAGAATTTATTACATGGAAGGCTACCTGGCCGCCTCGCCCACCGGCCTGCAAGCGGCTTTGCAAGGGCGTCAAATCGCCAAAGATGCAGGGGTTGCCTTGGCCACCACCTTGAGCGATGTCAGCATGATCAACTTTTGCCGGCCCGGTCTCGACGCCATCGTGGGCCAGGGACTGGACTATTTATTCTGCAACGAGGAAGAAGCCCAGGTCTGGTGCGGCACCCAAGACTTGCAGGTGATCTGCCAGCAGTTCAGCCAATTGGCCCGCACCGTCTGCCTGACGCGCGGCCCGCACGGTTGTGTGGTGCTGGAAGGCGCGCAACAAACCGTTGTGCCTGCAGCGCAGGTGAAAGCGCTCGACACCAATGGGGCCGGTGACATGTTTGCCGGTGCGTTTTTGTATGCGGTGACACATGGCCACAGCCATGCCCAGGCGGCTTGGCTGGCGAACCAGGCTGCAGCGCAGGTGGTCAGCCAATACGGCAACCGGCTCACGCTGGAAACCATGGGCCACATCAAGACCCGTTTTGGGCAGCATGTGGCGGCTTGAACCGTATTAAAATGAGTAACTCGCCGAGTTACTGAACTACTTGCAGGGCGATTTATAAATTCTGCTAAAGCGTTCGCCGAAGCCTCCAAGCCCAAGCAACGCGATTCTTCACTTGTTGTTATTGGAGCTTAAAACCATGGCGAACGACTTTCTCTTTACCTCTGAGTCCGTCTCGGAAGGTCACCCCGACAAGGTGGCCGACCAGATTTCCGACGCAATTCTCGATGCGATTTTCCAACAGGATCCCAAGTCCCGCGTTGCGGCTGAAACCCTGTGCAACACCGGCCTGGTCGTGCTGGCGGGTGAAATCACCACCAATGCGCATGTGGACTACATCCAGGTGGCCCGCGACACCATCAAGCGTATCGGCTACGACAACACCGAGTACGGCATCGACTACAAAGGTTGCGCCGTGCTGGTCGCGTATGACAAGCAAAGCAATGACATCGCCCAAGGCGTGGACCATGCGTCCGACGATCACCTCAACACGGGTGCCGGTGACCAGGGTCTGATGTTTGGCTACGCCTGCAACGAGACGCCCGAGTTGATGCCCGCGCCGATCTACTATGCCCACCGTCTGGTGGAACGCCAGGCGCAATTGCGCAAAGATGGTCGCCTGCCCTTTTTGCGCCCTGATGCCAAGAGTCAGGTCACCATGCGTTATGTGGACGGCAAGCCCCACAGCATCGACACCGTGGTGCTGTCCAGCCAGCACAGCCCCGAAATGAGCGACGGCGCCAAGATGAAACCCGCGTTCATCGAAGCGGTGATTGAAGACATCATCAAACCCGTTTTGCCCAAGGAATGGCTGACCGCGGACACCAAATACCTGATCAACCCGACCGGGCGCTTCGTCATCGGTGGACCTCAAGGCGACTGCGGCCTGACCGGACGCAAGATCATTGTGGACACCTACGGCGGCGCCTGCCCGCATGGCGGCGGCGCCTTCAGCGGCAAAGACCCAACGAAAGTGGACCGCTCGGCCGCTTATGCCGCCCGCTATGTGGCCAAAAACATTGTGGCAGCCGGTTTGGCTCGTCAGTGCCAGATCCAGGTCGCCTACGCGATTGGTGTAGCCAAGCCTATGAATGTGACGGTGTACACCGAAGGCACGGGCGTGATTCCGGATGAAAAACTCGCGGAACTGGTGACCGAGTACTTTGACCTGCGCCCCAAGGGCATCATCCTGATGCTGGATTTGCTGCGCCCCATTTACGAGAAGACTGCCGCTTACGGCCACTTCGGTCGTGAAGAGCCGGAATTCACATGGGAACGCACGGACAAGGCCCAGACGCTGCGGGATGCGGCCGGGCTGCCAGCCGCTTAAACGGTTCTGCAAAAAGCGAATCGGAACCTATGAAACTACAGACACAACGCCGGATCGACCGCTGGCTGGGCCAGCTCCTGTGCGGCGCGGTGTCTGTGTGGGCCCGCTTCGCCGGAAAATTCACACCTGGGGTTCAACTCTCCCGCGAGCCGCGCCACATTCTGGTTATTTTGCTGTCCGAGATGGGCAGCGTGGTGCTGGCCGGCCCCATGTTTACGGCCTTGCGCCAGCGCTACCCCGGCGCCACGCTGCATGTGCTGCAACTCAAGAAAAACCAGGAAGTCGCCAAGCTGCTCGGGCTGGCGAAACCTGAACATCTGCATGCGCTGGATGACAGCGCCGGCTTGGGTTTGTTGGGTGATATCTGGCGCGTCTGCATGACATTGCGTCGCCTGCCACTGGACGCCGTGATTGATTGCGAACTTTTTTCGCGCATCAGCAGCCTGATGTCTTACATGAGTGGTGCGCCACTGCGGGCGGGTTTCACGCCGCATACGCAAGAAGGCCTGTACCGCGGCAGCTTCATCAACAAGTCCATTCCGTACAACCCTTACCAGCACATCAGCAAGCAATTTTTGTCGCTGGTCGATGCCCTCGATTCGGACTCTATGCCGCGCAACAAAGCGGCCCCTATTCGCGAATTGCCAAAAGACACCGGTCTGACCGTGCCCTTTGAAGCGGTGGAACTGCAGTCCTACAAGGGCAAGATGCTGACCGACCATCCCACGCTGGCAGGCCGGAAAGTTGTATTGGTTTACGCCGGCGGCGGCCTCCTGCCCGAACGCGCCTGGCCCGCCGCGCACTACGCGCAAGTCGCTCGCGGCCTGTGCCAAGCAGGACACGCCGTCGGGCTGATCGGCCTGCGCGATGACGCGCAACTGGCACGCGAGCTGCAAGCGCAAATCAGCAGTGAATTTTGTGTTGACCTGACCGGCTATACGCGCAGCATTCGCGAACTGTTGATGCTGTTTCATGGCGCTGACTTATTGATCACCAACGACGGCGGCCCTGGCCACTTTGCCAGCCTCACGCCCATTCGCACCATGGTGTTTTTCGGTCCCGAGACCGGCCGTTTGTACGGACCCCTCGGACCCCGCGCTCAAGTGCTGGAATCGGGCATCGCCTGCTCCCCCTGCCTGAGCGCTTACAACCACCGCGAGACCTTTTGCGATGGCGACAACCAGTGCCTTAAACGCCTTGCAGCTGATCCGGTACTGGCCGATGCCCTGGCCGCGCTGACCCCGCCAATCCGCACCGCCTCATGAGCCAGCACAAGAGCTGGCAGCAGCGTCTTTTTTTACTGATCCAAAAGCTCAAAGGCTATCGCTACATCAAATTCGGCCTGGTTGGCGCCAGCGGCACCGTGGTCAACCTGGCTGTTCTCTACACGGCGCACGAATACCTGTTTCGCGCCATTGAGCCCGTCGGCAGCAAGCCTTATGCCTCGCTGGCCCTGGCCATCGGCGTGGCCACGGTCAACAATTTCACCTGGAACCGGCTCTGGACCTGGTCAGACCGGCTGCAGGACGCGGCCAAACGCAGTCACCCCGGGCAAACCCCTCCGACCGGCGTCATCGGGTTTGTGGGGCAATTCGGTCGTTACGCCGTCGCCTCATGGTTTGGTATTGCCTTGCAATATGGCTTGACCTTGTGGCTCTCGCAGTTTTTGCATTACCTGCTGGCCAATGTCATTGCCATTGTGATTGCCAGTGTCGGCAATTTCCTGTTCAATGACCGCTGGACCTTTCGTCATCGCCCCCATCACTGAACATGAGCGCTCCCGAACCGCGCAACCAGCCCCTTAACGTCGCCACGCTGGCGTGGCTGGCCCTGCTGGCACTGGCGGTGGCCATCTATGCCTTGGGCCTGGACGGGCAGTACATCCTGAGCAACGGGGATGAATTGGTTTACACCCATATTGCGCGGCTGACGGCCGCCTCCGGCCACTGGCTGCCCCTGGTCTCCGAGCTGGACCACATGCGCAACACCAAGCCGCCCCTGCTGTTCTGGCAGGCCATGGTCGCCAGCGACTGGGGGCAGCACTGGACCCAGGCCGCGTTGCGCACACCAAGCGTGATCTACACCCTGTTGATTGCAGGCGCGGTGGCCTGGACCGTTCGGCAAATCACCCGCAATCTGCGCACAGCCTGTCTGGCCGCCTGTGTGTACCTCGCATTTTTTTGCACTTTCCGTTATGGCCGCACTTACCTGACCAGTGCCCCTGAAAGCTTCTGGCTCAACCTGCCCATGTTCTGGCTGCTATGGCAACGCTTGCGCCCGTCACCTGCAGCCCAAGCCGACAGCCTGGGTTGGCTGGTCCATCTCGGTTTCGGCCTCGCTTTCGGGCTCGGGCTGGCCTACAAATCGTTCGCCTTGATCGCACCGGCGGCAGCCACCCTGTGGTGCGCCCAGCTTTTAAGTGAGCGCCAGCTGACCTGGCGCGTGACGCTTCAAATCACCCTCAAAGTGAGCCTGAGTGCCGTGATGGCCTTGGGGGTTTTTGGCTTGTGGTTTGTGCTGGACCCGAACCCGGGGGCCGTGTGGCAGGAATTTGTCATCGGTGAAAACGCGGGCAAGTTGTCCAGCGGGCTCGGCTACTGGCACAACGCGATGCGCGGCGGCAGCTACAGCATTTGGGCCCACCTGCTGGGCTATGTCGAAAATGCGGGCCTGCTCGCCTTCGCCGTCCTCGGTTTGGCCGGGGTCGGACTGCGCGCCTGGCGCCAGCGCAACGCCGGCACTCCGTTGTCCCCACATCTGGTGATTTTGCTGGCCTGGCTGGCCATGTGGCTTCTGGTGTTCAGCCTGCCCAGCCAGCGCTCGGCGCGTTATGTCATTCCGGCCATGCCCGCGCTGGCGGTGCTGATCGCGCTTTATTGGGAACGCATTGCCCGAGGCTGGTTCTTGCCGTCCTTACTGCTGTGCGGTATTTTCATCGGTGCCCTGGGACGAATCGCCTGGGCGGCGCATGACGTGGGCATTTCAACCTCGGTCGAATTGGGCATCACCCTGCTCGCGGTGGGTGGCGGTCTGGCCTTGGTGATCGGCGGCTTTTTGAAACCGGCCTGGACGCGCGCCTGCACCGTAGCCGCCTGCTTCGTGTTTTACGCCTGTTTTGGCTTGACCACCGCGCCTCTGGAAGGCTCGGCCGGGCAATATGAAGCCCAAACCAAGGCCCGCCTTCACCAGGCCCGCATCGCCGTCCCGAGCAATTTCAACGGCCAGTTCGAGCGTTTTCAGTTTTTGCTGCCCGGCAACCAATTTAGGCCTTACAGCATCGAAGATCGTTCGACGCCCGAGGACCTTGAGCGTCTGCTGGACAACCACGATGCGGTCGTCTGGTTTCAATCAACACTGTCGGAACAGACCCCGCCCTGCGCGCCGGGCTGCACGGTGCTGGGAACGCGCTGGGAAGTGAAAGGCCGTCACCGCAACGGTGAAATCACGCTCGCCAACCTCTGGTATCCGCAAAGCTGGCTGTTCAGGCGCGAATGGCTGCTGGCGCGCACCTTGCCGACTTCAGGCGACGCACCACGCTGACAAGCCAGCTCACCTGAAGACCCGCCCATAACCAGGGGTCGATCAGCGCATCCCACACATTGCCGGTGGGCAAACGGGTGAACACAAACAAGGCCAATACGCCCAGCACCAGGATCGGCCCAAAAAGGCCCGCGCCTCGACTTGCCCCCGCCGAGCCCCACAAGACCCAGACCAGCACGGACAACAAGGTCAAGACACTGAAGGCGGCGGAACTGAATCCCCAGGCGTAAACCGACACAGGCAGCCAGGCGAGCGTATCCAGCAGCAACACCCAGCCCAGTACGATCCCCAGCCCAGCCAGCTTATTCCAGGCACCCATGAGGGCACTGCCCACCGGAACCGGCGCTCCCGGCATTCGCCGTAGCTGGTTCAACAACCAAATCAGGCAGATCAGCCCGCTCGTCAAACTCGGCGTTTGAAACGCCAGACCCAGCCAATAAGCGGGCGACGCGCTACCGGGCACCAGCGTCCACAACACCAGCAGCCCACTCAGCCCCAGTCGATACGTCCTTGAGAGCTTGCCCGTCAACCGCCAAACGGCAGCGCCCAACACAACGGCCCACACCAGATGTAATGCCAACTGCATGGCCAAGGGGCCGGGCAGCACCGGGTTCCCGGTGGACACCAGGGTGGTCAAAAAAGAAGTGATATCCATGCCGTGATGACGCCTTAGCGTGCTGGAGCTGAAAAGGAAAACCGTTGCCAGGCAATACGCTGGCGCTGGTCGGTGTAACTCACCCACAAGCTGTCGTCAGCCCACGCCACGGCCGGGTACGAATATTCGCGGCCTTCGCCGTGCGCCAGCCGCTGGCTGAAATCCCACTTGTCACCCCCCTCCGAACGACTTAAATCCAGCGTCATGCGCGAACGGGGCGACGAATTGTGAGCCAGGAACAGGCGGTCAGGCGCCAGGGCCAGGCCCGCCACGGACGAGTCGGGGTTGTCCAGCGCCAGATCCGCTTCATCCGTCCAGGTCTGGCCGCCATCCAGCGTTTGTGCCACCGCCACTTTGCCTGCCAGGTTGTTGTCGCGCATCAAGGCCTGCCAGTGGGATTCGCTTTGCATCAACAACGTCGGCTGCAGCAAATGTTTGCGGCTGGATATCCGCACCATGCCCTTGAACTCCCCGCTGGCGTCAAAACGCAAGGCCACCGGGTATTTGATGCCCAGTTCAAAATGCACCGGCAGCACCATGCCGCCATCGGCCAGCGCCAAGGGCGCGGTACGCACCAAAAAACTGGTGTTCCACAGCCAGGACAAAGGCAGTACCCGCACCGCGTCAAACGACAGATTGCCAAAGTCTGGCCCCTCATTGCTTTGGCGCAAATGCACGATGCGCGCCGCCGCCCAGCCGCCCAAACCGGTGGCCACCACAAACAAATGAATCTTGCCTTCGCGGTCGAGCCAGGCGACCGGGTTACCCAGGCGCCGCACGTAAAAACCCAATTGATCACCGATGACATGCCGGTTCACCACAAACCGCGCTTCGCTCCATTGCTGCGTGGCCCGGTCAAACTGGGAGGCGGCAATCTGCACATCAGGCGCGCTTTCGCGCGTGCCGGCAAACCAGAAGGCCAGCACGGCCGACGGGTGCGCCGCTGGCATCGCCAACAGGTTGCTGGCATGGGCGGCGGGCGTATTGGCAGGCATGGGAATATGGCCTTTGCCCGTCAGCGTCAGCGAGTTGCCACTCCCCGTTTTCTCCGCCGCAGGCCAGACGGCCTGTGCCAACGGCGTGGGTGCGGAACGACGCTCAACATCCACCCCCATCAACACCGCGCAGATCAGCAAACCGAAAAGCAGCCGTTGACGGAAGGGGGGGGTGACAAAGGCAATAAAAGAATCAGACATGTCGCATGGTCAGGGATGAGCGCGGTCCCGTTTGGCAAGCGGGCTGAGTGAAGAATCACAGGACCGCCATCATAAGGGCATCGTTTTGACAACGGCTCGTTAAAAGAGATGCCCAGCGGCCTGAATGACTAATGCAGCGGAGTGAAGGCAGAGACAGACGGTAGAGACAAGGGCGCGTTTGACGCCACAAAAGGCGGATTGAGCACATCCGGCTTGCCATAACGCACCGGCAGGCCCTCCAGCGTGGACACATAACCGCCCGCCGCCTCCAGGATCGCCTGGGCCGCCGCGGTATCCCACTCACGCGTGGGCCCCAGACGCGGATACACATCGGCAGCGCCCTCGGCAATGCGACACAACTTCAGGGAGCTGCCAATCTGCGCCAGTTCGCTGGTTCCGAGCTGGCGAATGAACGCCAGGGTTTCGGCGTTCATGTGGTTCCTGCTGGCCACGACGCGCAGGGGCTGTTCGGCTTTAAGCCGGTGCGTCACATGAATGGATTCAACCCGGCAATCCAGTTCACGCAAAGCCCCAAACCCCTCGCCGCCCCAGTAAGCCTGCCCCAAGGCCGGGGCCACTACCACGCCCAGAACCGCCACGCTGTCCCGGATCAGGGCAATGTTCACCGTGAACTCCCCGTTTTGCGCCAGGAATTCCTTGGTGCCGTCCAAGGGGTCCACCAGCCAGAAATCGCCCGTGGACAGGGATGACCGGGCTGGCAGGGGGGGCGCATCCTCTTCTGAAATGACCGGGATGTGGGGCGTCAGCGCCGCAAGTCTTTGTGAAATAAGCTGGTGCGCCAGCAGATCCGCCCGGGTTAGCGGGCTGGCATCGGTTTTGTACTTCACCACGCTGTCCTGAATATCATCCCCGCTGTTACGCATCTCTTCATAGACATCCAGAATGGCGACGCCCGCCTCATAGGCTATCTCCAGCACTTGAGTTGCCAGCACAGGGGTTACGTCAATTTGTCGCATGTAGCTTAATTCTCAATTCTGAAGAATTAAGCTCATTGCGAAATATTAAGTTTTACCTTAGATTTAATTTTTTGAATTCCTGGAACCCGATCCATCCTGCGCCTGCAGGCACGGGCGATCCCCCGACAGGACAAAACCTGATATT